>SXWA01000024.1 GCA_005791575.1 Planctomycetaceae bacterium | reverse complement strand
TTCCGCGGCAGACGGCGCGACAGGCCGTCGCACGCGGCGCGGAGATCGGCCAGCCAGTCGTCGGCGGCACCCAGCAGCGCGAGGAACCGCGCTTCAGCAGGGGCCTGGCCCTCGGCAGCGCCGGCACCGGCCGCGGCGCGCGAGAGCAGGTCGCGGTCGATGCCCAGCGGCAGGTGGCGGCGCGCGACCTCGTCGGCGACGGCGGAGGGCAACCCGACCCCCGCGCGCTCCCCGAGGAGCCGTGCCGCGTCGGGGCAGCGGAGCAGGTGGGCGAACGAGGGGAACTCGCCAATCGCGATCCAATCGAGGATCGCGTCGAGCAATTGCCAGGGGGTCGAGCGCTGCACCGTGCGGCCGCCACCGCCTGCGCGCCCCGTCAGGCCCACGGCACGCAGCCGCTGCTCGAGCTCGGGGATCAGCGCCGCATCGGGGGCGGCGATCGTGATCTCGTCGGCGGCGAACTGGCCATCGAGGCAGTGAAGCCAGTCGACGATGGCGTCTGCCTGCCCCTCGGCATCCTCCACCACCACGATCCGCTCGAGCGGGATCGGGATCGGCACCAGCTCCCAGGCGGCAGGAACGATGCAGCCGAAAGGGTCGAAGGCAGCGGCGATCTCGGCATCTCCCATCGTGGCCGGTGCGGCGAGGAGCGCATCGCACCCCTCCGGAAGCGCGGCCAGCAGGCTCCGCTGCAGGGGATCGAGATCGACGGTGGCGACGAGCACGATCCGCCGCGCGCAGTGGACTTCGTGGTTCTCGATCGCCTTCCGCCGCGCGGTCTGCCGATCCCAGCGGTCGAGCCCGCGGAGCCAGGCCAGATACCGTTCCTCGAGCCGCGTCAGCGCCTTCCAGCGGTCGTGATCGCCGAAGGCGGGGAGCTTCGCCTCCGCCGCGGCGGCGAACCCGGCGAAGCCGAGGCCGTGGGCTGCCAGTTCGCGGTGCAGGCTGACGATCCCGGCGGCGGTGTCGACGAGCCGGTCGCCCGCCACGCCGTCTGGTTCGGTGGCCTCGAGGCCCGGTGCGACAAGGGCCCGGTCGCGCTCCGTGGCGGTGGCGATCGCACCGGCCCAGCAGAGGGTTTCGAGGACCGTGTCGGTGAGCGGCTTGCCCGGTGTGTAGAAAAACTCCGGCAGGTCGCCCGGCGTCGTGATGCGCGGCGGCACGAGCGCGAGGCGGCGGCGCCGCGCTTCCTCGATCAACAGTTCCATGAGCCGCTGGCCGGCGGCGCGCCCGGGAAGCACGACAAGGTGCCCGGAGAGATCGGCGACGTCCTGCTCCGCGGAGTCGCAGCGATCGATCAGCCACGAGGCCGCTGCCCGTAGCACTCCCGCCGTGGGGTCGAGGCGGTGGAGACGGCAGGGGGCCGGCGCTGGCAGGGGGGAATCGGGAGCGTCCGGCTCTTCGCGGGTCGGGATTGTCGTGGTCGCTTCCCGATCGGCCGGCACCCGGGGGTCGGGAACAGTGGCTTTCCGTCGGGCCATGGATCCTTCCGTTGGGGGTTGTGGACGGAAGTTTAGCAGGCTGTGGACAAACAGCCTGCGGCACCTCACGGATGAGGTGCCGGGAGCGCAACTCTCTTGAAAACCGCAGGTTTTCGCGTGGCCAAAGGCCAAGGATGGACTTTGGCAGGAGGCGCTACGACGGTCACGCGGGCAGGAGCGCCCCGATCGAGCGCCGCTCCGTGTCGATCCAGTCGATCCCCAGGTCGATGGCCTCGTGGATCGCGGTGATGCTCTGCCCGTCGTCCTGATGGCCCCAGGCGAAGGGCCGGCCCGCCCCGCCGACCGCCCAGGTGCCGAATCCCGGCGGAGTGATGAGCAGGTCCGAGCGGCCGAGAGATCGCGTGAGCATGGTCGGGGTGCCTGAAGGAAGTGAGGGAGGGGGCAAGACGGCCGGTCGGGGCCGGCGGGCGGCATCCAAGGAAGGCGCCGTGACCTATCATGGAGGCCGGGGAAGACCGGCTGTCGAGTGGCGGCAGGTTCCCCGGCCCGACCGCAGGCACCCGCATGTGTTTTTGCACCGTTCGTCGATCGTTGACTCGTCGCTCGTTGACGATGTCCCTGGGTGTGGTCGCGCTGCTGGGGGTGGCGAACGCCACCCGCGCTGCCGAGCCGGCGCCGCGTGCGGCGCGGGTCGAATGGACCACGTCGCGGATCACCGGCACCCCCGAACCGCCGCCGCCGTACGGCACGGAGGACGTCTTTCCCGGGCTGCGTTTCGACCATCCCACCGCCGTCGCCCGGCTGCCGGGCACTGATCGGCTGGTCGTCGCGGAGGAGAAGGGGAAGGTGTATTCCTTCCGGGTGCCGACCGACGGCGCGGCGGCCCGCGCCGATCTTGCCCTCGATCTCGGCGCGGTGCCGGGGCTTGATCATCTCTTCGACATCACGTTCCACCCGCGGTTCGCCGAGACCCGGTTCTGCTACGTGGTCTACGCCCTCCAGCCGAAGATCCCCGACGGCACACGCGTGTCGCGGTTCACCGTCTCGGCCACCGATCCGCCGGTCATCGATCCGGGCAGCGAGCAGGTGCTGATCACCTGGCTCTCGGGGGGCCACAACGGCAGCGCACTGGTGTTCGGCGACGACGGGATGCTCTACATCTCGGCCGGCGACAGCGGTGACGCCACCCCGCCCGATGCCGCCGGCACGGGCCAGTCGATCCACGATCTGCTGTCGTCGGTCCTCCGTATCGACGTCGATCGATCCACGCCGGCGACCGCCGAAGGCCCGGCGCTTCCGTATGCGATCCCCGCCGACAATCCGTTCGTGGATCGGCCGGGCGCGCGCGGTGAGGTCTGGGCCTACGGACTGCGGAATCCCTGGCGGATGTGCTTCGGGCCGGAGGGGCAGCTCCTCGTCGGCGACGTCGGTTGGGAGTTGTGGGAGATGCTCTACGACGTCCGCCGCGGGGGCAACTACGGCTGGAGCATCATGGAGGGGTCGCAGCCGGTGGTCGGCGACCGCACGCGCGGCCCCGAGCCGATCGTGCCGCCGCTCGTCGAACATCCCCACACCGAGGCGCGCTCGATCACCGGCGGTTTCATCTCCACCGGGGACCGGCTGCCGGAATTGGCCGGTGCCTACATCTACGGCGACTATGTCACCGGCCGGATCTGGGGGCTGCGCTACGACGGCGCGCGGATCGGTGGGCACAGGGAGCTGGCCGACACGGCGCTGGCGATCTCGAGCTTCGGCGTCGATCATGCCGGTGACGTGCTCGTCGTCGACTACGACAGCGGGGCCCTCCATCGCCTCGTGCCCCGGCCGCAGGCGGCCGCCAACGCCAGCTTCCCGACCCGTCTGAGCGACACCGGCCTGTTCACCGACACCGCGGCCCATTCCGTCGCCCCCGGCGTGGTGCCCTACGCGATCAGTGCCGAAGCCTGGGCCGACGGCACCCGGGCGACGCGCCATCTGGCCCTGCCGGGCGCGGGGCAGCTCTCCCTCTACGACACCCAGAACCCGCAGCAGGGATTCATCCGCGGCAAATTCCGCTTTCCCGCCGACGGCGTGCTGGTGAAGACCGTGGGGCTCGACACCCGGCCCGGCGATCCCTCGAGCCACCGGCGGATCGAGACGCAGGTGCTCCATTTCACCGGCGCCGATTGGTACGGCTACACCTACCTGTGGAACGAGGCCCAGACCGATGCGGAGCTGGTGCCTGCGGCCGGCACCACGGTGTCGCTCCCGGTCGCCGCCGCCGACGGCTCGGGGCGCGTGCACCGGCAGTCGTACCGGGTGGCGAGCCGCACCGAGTGCATCATGTGCCACACGACGCGTGGCGGGTCGCTCTACGGCTTCACCCCCCCGCAGCTCAACCGACCGGTCGCCCGGCCTGCGGGCCCGCCGGCCGGGCAGGGTGCGGACACGGTCAATCAGCTGCGCCTGTTCGACGAACTCGGGCTGCTCGCGAAGCCGCTCGACGAGAACGTGACCGCGCCTGCCGATCCCTACGACACCGCCGGCGATCTCACCGCGCGGGCCCGTAGTTACCTGCAGATGAACTGCGCCCAGTGCCACCTCCGGGGCGGCGGCGGCGCGTCGGACTTCGACGTCCGCCAGGACGTGCCGCTCGAGAAGACGAAGCTCGTGGGGCTCCTGCCGAGCCACGGCGCGCTGGGCATCGACGACGCCCGGGTCGTGACCGCCGGCGACCCGGCGCGCTCCGCGCTCTATTACCGGATGGCCACCCTCGGTCGCGGGCGGATGCCGCACTTCGGGTCGACGGTGGTCGATGAACGGGGGCTGCGCCTGATCGGCGATTGGATCGCGAGCCTCGGGGAAGCCTCCGGACCGGTAGCCTCCCCTCCGTCCGTGCCGGCGCTGCCCGCCGCAGCGACCCCGACTGCGGCGCTCGGGGTGCTGCGGGCGATCGAGTCGCCGGGGATCGATGCCACCGCGCGGCAGGCGGCGATCCGCTGGGGAACCGGTCAGGCCGATCCGCAGGTGCGCGATCTGTTCCTCCGGTTCGTTCCCGAAGAGGATCGCCCCCAGCGCCTCGGCCCCGACATCCGGGCCGCCGATCTCCTCGCCGTCGAGGGGGATGCCGAACGGGGGCGACAGCTCTACGCCACCGCCGCCATCGGCTGCCGCACCTGCCACCGGATCGGCTCCGACGGTGGCGAGGTCGGGCCGGCGCTCACCGATGTGGGGCGCCGGCTGACCCGCGCGCAGCTCCTCGAGAGTCTGCTCGACCCGAGCCGCACCATCGATCCGAAGCATGCCACCTGGTACCTCGAGACGACCGACGGGCTGGTGCACACCGGGCTGCTCCAGGAACGATCGGACGAGCGGATCGTGGTCCGCGATGCCCAGGGGCGCGACCACGCCGTGGCGCGTGGCGACATCGAGGTGTTCGTGCAGCAGCCGCAATCGCTCATGCCCACCCAGCTCCTCCGCGACCTCACCGCCCAGGAAGCAGCCGATCTCCTCGCCTACCTCGGGAGTTGCCGATGACACGCCGACCGATCGCGATCCTCTCCCTGCTCGTCGTCGTGGCGGGGCTGGGCGGAATCCCGGATGCCGTCCGGGCCCAGTCGCCCACCGCGGCCGATGAACGCCTTGCGGCCTTCTTCCGCGATCATCTCGACGCCAGCTTCGCCCTCCGCCCGCTCGAGGCTACGCTCCTCGGCGACCACCGCTTCGACCACCTCCTCGACGACATCTCCCCCGCCGCGCGGCAGCGCTGGCTCGACCACTGGAAGAGCCAGCTGGCGAAGCTCGACGCCACGTTCGCCGGAGCCGACCTCTCGGCCGACGGCCGCCTCGATCTCGGCATCCTCCGTGACGACCTCGTGCGGAGCATCTGGCTCGCCGAGAACGAGCAGCCGTTCGCCACCGACGCCCGTGTCTACGGCACCTACTCGACCGACAGTGTGTTCTCGCTGCTGACGCAGTCGACGTTGCCGAAGGAGACCAACATCACAAGCGCGATCGCCCGGATGAAGCTCATCCCCGGCGTGCTCGAGGTGGCGCGGACGTCGCTCACCGACCCGGCCCCGGGGATGCTCGAGACGGCGATCCAGCAGAATCGGGGCTCGATCGCCTTCTACGACCGCCAGATCTTCGACCTCGTCGGCGAGTCGCCGCAGCTGCCCGCGCTCCGCGCGGCGGCCGGGCCGGTCGTCGCGGCACTCCAGCGCCACCAGGCCTTCCTCGAGAAGGATCTCCTCCCGCGGGCCCGCGGCCCGTGGCGGCTGGGGAGGGAGAAGTTCTCGCGCAAGCTCGAACTGGTCCTCGACATGGGCTGGGATGCCGACCGGGTGATCACCGAGGCGCGCTCGGAATTCGACCGGGTCCGCCGCGACATGGCGTTCGTCTCGCGGCAGCTGTGGCACCGCTTCTTTCCCGACCGCGCGCTGCCCCCGGACGACGACGCCGGCCGCCGCGAGCTCATCGCCCTGGTGGTGGCGGCGGTGAACCAGGACCACGGCCCCCCCGAGACGCTCGTCCGCGACGCCCGGGAGATGGTCGCCGGTCTGTGCGAGTTCATCCGCACCCGCGACATCCTCAGTCTCCCCGAGCCCGACCGCTGCCGGATCATCGAGATGCCGGAGTTCCGCCGCGGCAATTCGCTCGCCTACCTCGAAAACGCCCTCCCGCTCGATCCGCAGGGGGCGAGCACCTACGCCATCAGCCCGCCCCCCGCCTCGTGGGACGCGGCCCGCGTGAACAGCTTCCTCGAGGAATACAACCGACAGATGCTGCGGATCCTCACGATCCACGAGGCCTACCCCGGCCACTACGTGCAGCTCGAGTGGTCGAACCGCTGCCCGTCGCTCATCCGGCGCGTGCTCCAGTCGGGCACGTTCATCGAGGGGTGGGCGGTGTACACCGAGCAGATGATGCTCGACCAGGGCTACGGCGCGGGGGATCCGGCGCTGCGGCTCATGCAGCTCAAGTTCTACCTCCGTGCGGTGGCCAACGCCCTCCTCGATCACGGCATGCACTGCGAGGAGTGGTCCGACGAGAAGGCCCTCTCCTTCCTCATGGACGAGGCCTTCCAGTCGGAGGGGGAGGCGCGGCTGAAGATCGTGCGGGCGAAGCAGAGCTCGGTGCAGCTCTCCACCTACTTCGCCGGCCGCACCGCCCACCATCGTCTGCGCCAGGAGATCCAGCGCGAGCTGGGGGACCGCTTCGAGCTGGGCCGCTACCACGAGGCGGTGCTGGCCAACGGTTCGGTGCCGGTGAAGCTGCTCCCGCAGCTGGTGCGCGAGCGGCTCGCCCAGCCCCGCTGATCGGTGCCCCGTTTGCCGGTGCCAAGGTGCCCGGTGCCAACCGGCGGCAGAGCCCCTCATCGCCGGCACGGGGCGGATCGTGGCCGCTCAGCGGAGCGCGGCGAGGCCGTGTGCCGCCCGCTGGCGGTTCAGCTCGAGGAGGGCTGTCGGCTCCTTGGCGACGAGCCGCACCAGTTGCGTGGGGCTGACAGCGAGGCGCGGGGCGGCCATGCGCGGTTCCCATCCCGCGGCGGCGAGGGAATCGAGCGCCTCGGCGAGGAGTGGGGGGAGGTCGTCGTGCGCCTCGGCGACCACGATCCGGCCGGCACGCACCCGCGCGTGCCACCGCGCCGAGGGGGGATCGGCCGGGCCGGGGAGCGGGGCCGTGCGGACCGCCACCGCGAGCTTCATCCGCAGGCGCCGCACCGCCACCGCCCGGTTCTCGGCCTGGCTCCGCCGCTCACCCGCCTCGGCGACGAGCCCCGTCGGCCGGTGACGGAGGATCACCGCCGTCTCGACCTTGTTGCGGTGCTGCCCGCCGGGGCCGCTGCGCCGCGTGCGCGTCTCGTCGCAGGCGGCGAGCAGGGCGTCGATAGGCTCCGCGGCGGGGTGCGTGGTCGAGCCGGTCACGGCGCGCTTTCTCGGTGACGCCCGCCGGGGTGTCAGGGCAGTTCCTTGAACCGTACGGCGCGCCAGCGCACCTGGTAGGGGCCGGTGCCCTTGGCGATGCCGTGCACCTGGAAGCCGATGTGCCCCTCCGGATCGTGCGGCTGGCGGAAGTCGGCGGTCGGGACGCCGTTGATCCAGCTGCGGTAGTGATCCCCCTCGACGACGATCCGGTAGGCGTTCCACTCCCCTTTCCGGAAGGCCTTGTTGGCGGCCTCGGTGCGGATCGCGTCGGTCTTGGTGAGGATGCTCCACCAGGTTCCGCGCCGTGCCTCGTCGTAGAAATTGCCCGCCGTGCCGTCGATCGCGATCTCGCACTGCGGGCCGTAGAGCCGGCCGGCGGGGAGCTTGCCGCCGGCACCCTCCGGCTGCTCACCCTCGGTGGCAAGGTGGCTGCGCACCTGGACACCGGAATTGAGTTGATCGTCGACGTTGACCTCGAACTGGAGTTCGAAGTTCTTCACCGGCTTGCGGGTGGCGAGGAACGTGTTCGGGCTCCCCTCGGCTGTCCGGCCGACGAGCACCCCGTCCTTCACCTCGTATGTCGCCGATCCGCTCACCACCTGGAAGTCGGCGAGCGAGCCATCGGCGAACCAGCGCACGAAGCCGGCATCGTCGGCCCGGGCGCTCGGCACCAGCAGCGTGCACAGCAAGGCAGTCGGTAGGGCAGTCAGCAGGCTGCGGCGGATCATCGGCACACCTCCGGGTCAGTGGTTGGGTTCGGCGGCAGAGGGACGTTGCAGTGGGGCAGGGACATGTCAGCCGGGTGTGCCGAAGCCGAACTCGGCTTCCTCGCGGGCGGCCCGCTCACGCCTGGCCTGGTCGAGTCGCGCCTGCTCACGGCGCGCTTCCTCGAGCCGTGCCTGCTCACGTCTGACCTGTTCGGCGCGGGCCGGCTCCGACGCGTCGGCATGAGGCCGGGCCGCCTGCGGATCTGCCGAGGGGGCCGGGGTGCGGCCCGGAGCAGGCGTCTCGGCCGCATCCGGATCGCGTGGGCCCCGCTGCCGGCCTCCGCGCCGCCGCCGCGGCCGGGGGTCGTCCGCGGGCGAATCGCTCGTCGGCGGCGGGGCGGCGATCGTGACCGGCCCAGTGAATCGCTCGATGACGAGCGGGTCGTGGGCGGTCACGTCGCCGATCCGCAGGCCGGCGCGGCCGGCGAGGAGATCGTCCACGAGTGGCCCCACCACCTCCGCCCGCCAGCCGGTGGCGAGGACCGGATCGCGGTCGTCATTGTGGTAGCCGAGCTTGAAGGCGAGCAGGTCGCGCATGTCGCCGGCGGTTCCCACCAGCGCCGGCGCGATGTGCATCTGCCGGCACATGCCGGTGATGGCGGTGACGAGGAACTGGCCGATGACCGCCAACTGGGCCGGCGGGGCGCGGAAGCGTTCGCCCCCCGGGCACTCGTCGTCCGACAGCGACAAGCCGCGCTCGATCGCCTCCGAGAGCCCCTGCATGATGTGGCGCAGGTCCGACCGCTGCATGCCGCGGATCGCGCCGATCCCGGCCGGGTCGGCGCTCTTGCGCTTGCAGAGTTCCACGAGAAGGTCGTCGCGCAGCACGCGCTTCGGCGGCATGTCGCGCTCCGCCGCCACGGCATCGCGCCAGTGCCAGAGCTCGCGGGCCACGGCGAGCTCGCGCCGGGAGAGGCCGTTGAGACCGGAGATCCGCCGCCAACGCTTCCGGGTGAAGCTCTCGGCGACGTCGTCCTGCCAGGTCGCCATCTCCTCTTCCATCCACCCCCGCCTCCCGAACCGCTCCAGCCGGTCCTCGAGTGTCCGCCAGACCGCCTCGAGATGGCGGACGTCGTCGAGGGCGTAGTCGAGTTGGGCCTGTGAGAGGGGGCGCTTGCGCCAATCGGTGCGCGTCTCCCCCTTGTTGGTCTGGACGTTGAGGACCCGACGGACGAGCGCGCCGTAGCCGGCGGGGTATTCGTGATCCACCAGCCCCGCCGCCACTTGGACGTCGAAGAGCCGTGCCGGGCGGCGGCCGAGCGCGTGGAGGATGAAGCCCATCTCCTCCCGGCCCGCGTGCACGACGGTGGTCCGTTCCGGCTCGAGGAACAGTTCCCAGAAGGGGTTCAGTTCACGCACCGCGAGGGTGTCGATCACCGCGAGGGTGCCCGGTGCCGCGACCTGCACGAGGCACAGTTGGCTGCGGTAGGTGTGCTCCGAGACGAATTCGGTGTCGAAGGCGACGTGCGGCTGATCGGCGAGTCGGCGCACCAACTCGGCGAGCCCCGCGGCGGTGGTGACGTGCTCGAAGCTGCTGGAGGAGGAGGGCATGCGTGCTGGGTCGCGGAAGGGGCATCGGGAGGTCACCGCCCCGGCGGTGACGGCGGGACGATCAGAGGAAGAGCACCGAGACAAGGGCGAAGATCGGCAGCAGCACCCCGAAGCTGTAGAGCAGGTAGCCGAAGAAACTCGGCATCCTCACCCCCGACTGCTCGGCGATCGCCTTGACCATGAAATTCGGACCGTGGCCGATGTAGGTCATCGCCCCGAGGAACACCGCCCCGAGGCTGATCGCGGTCAGACGACCGACCTCGACACCCGCCACGGTGGGGCCGTCGGCAGCCAGCCCCTGGGCCGCCTTGAAGAAAACGAGGTAAGTCGGGGCGTTGTCGAGCACGCTCGACAGGCTGCCGGTCGCCCAGAAGAACGACCGCGCCGAATCGAGCCCGAGTTGGGCCCCGCGCTCCGCGAGGATCGCCAGCGCCGGCTGCATGCAGACGAAGATCCCGAGGAACAGCGCCGCCACCTCGAGGATCGCCGCATAGGTGAAGCCGTTACGGGTGCGGATCGAGGCGCTCCCCCAGCCCAGCGACAGTCCGACCAGACCAAGAAGCACCGCCTCGCGGAGGAACACCCAGGGATGCCACGACGTGCCGGGGAACGTCTTGGAGGGATCGAGGAGGGCCACGGCGGCGATCACCGCCGCCATCAGCAGGGCGTTGGGCCAGAGGCCGGAGATCCGCAGGCGGGTGGCGGAGCGAACATCGCGGCGGACGTCGCCGAACGTCTCCCGTGGATGGGCGACGAACGTGTCCCAGGCCCAATAGACGCCGAGGAGCAGGCCGTTGGTCACCAGCCACGGCTTCCACAGCGAGAGCGTCCAGAGGAAATCAACTCCCTCGAGGTAGCCGAGGAACAGCGGGGGATCACCGATCGGGAGCAGCAGTCCCCCGCAGTTGCAGACGACGAAGATGAAGAACACCAGCGTGTGGGCCACCCACTTGCGCTCGCTGTTGGTGTCGAGCAGCGGCCGGACGAGCAGCATCGCCGCGCCGGTGGTGCCGACGAAGCTGGCGAGCAGACCACCGGTGGCGATGAACAGCGTATTGACCGTCGGGGTGGCGACGAGATCCCCCTCGATCCGCACGCCGCCGGTGATCACGTAGAGGGCGAAGAGCAGGGTGATGAACGGCACGTATTCGGCCAGCAGGGCGTTGACGAGGACCGCGCTGCCGAGCCCCCAATTCGGCCCGCTGGCGGCCGGCGCGGCGACGGCGTGGGCCGGAAAATGGATGTCGAGCGGATGGCGGTGGAGAAACGTGTAGAAGGCGAGGGTCACGAGACCGAGGCCGCCGGCCACGAGCAGCTTGCTGGAATTGTGCTCCCACCAGTGAGCGAGGCCGGAGGTGAGGGGAAAGATCGCGATCGCGGCCAGCAGGGCCACGAACGGCACCACCGTCCACAGCGGCGGTGCAGCGGCAGCGCCATGCGGGGCCACGTGGGCCCCACCGGCAGTGGTACCGCCGTGCTCGGCGGCAGCATGGCCGTCATCGCCATGCGCGCCCGCGGCTTGTGCAGCCACGATCAAGTCGCGACCATGCTGGGGCAGCCCGAGGAAGGCGGCGACGGCATAGGCCGCCAAGGTGAGCACGAGTCCGGTG
>SXWA01000203.1 GCA_005791575.1 Planctomycetaceae bacterium | reverse complement strand
CGAAGATGCCCTGGGGGTTTTCCGGGTCGATCGCCCGGCGGACGGCGTCGGCGAATCCGCCGACCGCGGGAGCGGCGCGGGGATCGAGGCGCCGGCCCGCTGCGGGGGATTGCAGGGGGCGCGGATTGCGGGGCGGCATGGCAGCAGCCGGCGCTGCCGCGGCCTGTTGGCGGCCAGCGGTGGCGGAGAACTCGGTCGGTGTCGCCGTCGGCGTGCGGGCCTCCGCCGGGCCCGGCGACGGGCTGGCCGCGGCGGCCGACTCCCCTTCGGTCGACCGGTTTGCAAGCGCCGTTCGATGCGGCGTCCATTGAAGGCCGTTGTCGCTCCCGCCCTGACCGCTGCCCTGCGCGGCGGCCGTGACCGCGGTGGCGGCGGTGAGCAGGATCGTCAGCAGTCGTGCGATGGTGGGCGTGTGCATGGCCTGTTGTCTCCCGACACGCCGCTGTCCCATGGCAGAGGGGCGCGGCACGGTCGCTCCAATCGTCATGGATATCGTCGCCGGCAGGGCCCCGACTTCCGTCAAAAACCACGCGATGCGGACAGCCAACCGGGCTTTCCCAGATTGCCGATCGGTGAACAGGCTGCGCCGGGCTGGGGAACCTTGGGGGGCTGGCCACGAAGGGCAAGCTGCCGCGGGCAGCGGAATGGAACCGGGCCCGGGGGACAGAGCTCCCGCTCGAAGGGGCCCAGCGGGCGAAGGGGCCCAGCGGGGGGAGCCAGCGACTTCCGACAGCCGGCCTGTCATGCCGGTCCGGCGAGTGCCTGGTCGAGGTCGGCGATCAGATCGGCGGTGTCTTCGATGCCACACGCCATGCGGATCATGTTGTCGGCGATGCGGAAGCCGGCACGCTCGGCGGGGGAGTAGTTCCAGTAGCTCATCACCATCGGCTGCTCGATGAGCGTCTCGACACCACCGAGGCTCGGCCCGATCCGGGCGACGCGCATCCGGTCGATGACGGCCGCGGTCTGCCGCCAGTCGGCGCCGCCAAGGAAGAAGGTCACCAGGCCACCGTAGCCGCGCATCGTGTGCCGCGCCTCGGCATGGAACGGGTGGCTCTCCAGGCCTGGGTAGAGCACCCGTTCCACCCTCGGGTGCGCTTCGAGGAAACGCGCCACCCCGAGGCCATTGGCGTTGTGGCGCTCCATCCGCAGGGCGAAGGTCTTGAGACCGCGCTCGAGCAGATAGGCGTTGTGGGGGGAGTTGATCCCCCCCATGATCCCGCGCAGCTGGCGCACTGGATCGATCACCTCGTGCCGGCCGAGGACGGCCCCGGCAAGGAGGTCGTTATGACCGCCGAGGTACTTGGTGGCCGAATGGAGGACGAAATCGACACCGCCTTCGAGCGGCCGGATGTTGTGGGGGGTGCCAAGCGTGGCATCGATCAGCGTGAGCACGCCATGCCGGCGGCCGATCGCGGCGAAGCGCGGGATGTCGACCACCGAGAGATGCGGATTCGTCGGCGACTCACTGATGAGGAACTTCGTCCGCGGCGTGATCGCCGCCTCCATCGCGGCGTAGTCGCAGCTGGGCACTTCGCGGAAGCCGACCCCGAAGCGGGTGAGGTGCCGCCGGCAGAACTCGCGGCTCCGGTGATAGCACTCGTCGAAGAAGATCACCTCGTCGCCGGCGTTGCAGTGGGCCATGAGGATGCCGACGAAGGCGGCCATCCCCGAGGCGAACAGCAGCCCGGCCTCGGCTCCTTCGAGCGCCGCCAGCTTCGCCTCCACGACCCGCTCACCGGGGTTGCCGTACCGGCCATACTCCTCGCGCGGCTGCTTCTCCTCGATGAAGCGCACGATCGAGTCGGTGTCGGTGAAGGTGTAGGTCGAGGTGGCGAAGATCGGGTCGGTGAGGGAATGCCCCGGTTTGTCGCGCGCTTCGCCCCCGTGGACGGCCCGTGTCGAGGGACCGGCCAACGGGAGGGGCACGGGAGAGGTCGGCGTTCCGGGAGCCCCCGGGGCTGGGATGGCGGGCGAACGCACGCCACCGGAGGGCTGGACCGTCCCCGGATGGGGTTCATCACCGTGTCCGGACGGTCCGGCGGAGCCAGGGGGATTCATGGGCTGTCGACGGGCCCCGTGGGCGAGGGGGAAGCGGCCCGCGGAGTCTAGTCAGCGCCCCGTGCGGCGACAAGAAACCGCCACGTTCCGGCTCTGCTGCGGGGGCGATCACCCGGCCGCCGCGGCGGAGCCGACTGCTACACTCTTCGCTCCCCACGCCGTGACCGACTCCGTCCTCCCCGCGAGAGCGACCCCGTGTCCCGATCCCGCCGGCGATTGGCCGCGACACCGTCTGCGGCCGCCAGTGCCTCTCCTCTCGATTCAGCGGCGGCCGCGCCAGCGCCCCTCTGGCCGCCGGTGCGGGTCTGGGTGACGCTGGCCTCGTTGGCGGCCGCGATCGGTCTGGTCCGTTCCGGCGCGTTGGAACTGGTGTTCGGGACGGTGATCGACGGCGCGGTTCGGAACATCATCACCCTGATCCTCGCCTTCACCGGGCTGATGTCGGTGCTGGTCTGGTTCCTGCGCGAGAGCGGCCACCCGCGGCGGATCACATGGGGGGTGGCCGGATCGCTCGCGGCCCTCGTCCTCGCCGGCGTGGTGCTCCTGCGGGTCGAACGGGTGTCGGGCGATCTCGTCCCCCAGTTCGCCTGGCGGTGGCAGAAGTCGCCCGACTTCCTCCTCGGGAGGCACTCGGCACCGGCTCAGACGCCCGCCGGAAGCCCGCCGTGGACGGCCAGCGCGGCCGACTTTCCCCGGTTTCTCGGGCCTGATGGCACCGCGGTCCTTCCCGCCGTGCACCTCGATCCCGACTGGGAGTCGCGTCCGCCCCGCGAATTGTGGCGCCGGCCCCTCGGGGCTGGGTGGAGCGGTTTTGCCACCTGTGGTGATCATGCAGTGACCCTCGAGCAGCGCGGCGACGAGGAGATCGTCGCCTGTTACGACCTCGCGACGGGTGCCGACGAGTGGGCGGTGGCGGTGGCGGCCCGCCATCAGACGGTGCTCGGGGGGGTGGGGCCACGATCGACACCGACGATCCACGACGGCGTCGTCTTCACCACCGGGGCCACCGGGTGGTTGCACGCCATCGACGGTGCCACGGGCCGCGTCGTCTGGCGGAAGGACGTGCTCGCCGACCTCGGGATCGATCCTGCCGCCCACGCCCTGGCCGTCGCCTGGGGACGCGCCGGTTCGCCGCTGGTGGTGGATGACCTCGTGGTGGTGCCCGGCGGCGGACCACGCGAAGGGGGCGCGGTGGCGCTGGTCGCCTACGACCGCACCGACGGCAAGCGGCGCTGGACGGCCGGTGACCGGCAGATCGCCTATGCCTCGCCCGTGCTCGCCACGCTCGCCGGCCGGCGCATGATCATCACGGTCAACGAGGGTGAGGCGGCCGGCTACGATCCCGCCGATGGGGCGCTGGTGTGGCGCTGTGAATGGCCGGGCCATTCCAGTTCCGATGCCAACTGCTCCCAGCCGGTGCCGCTCGACGACCGCCGGTTCCTCCTCACCAAGGGCTATGGTCTCGGGGCCGCCCTGTTCCAGGTTGCCGATCCGGCGGCCAGCCCCTGGGCGATCGAGGCGGTGTGGCGCGAGAACGGCATCCTGAAGACGAAGTTCACGAACGTCGTGCACCGTGAGGGCCATGTCTACGGTCTCTCCGACGGCATCCTCGAGTGCGTCGCGGTGACGGACGGCCGTCGCGCCTGGAAGGGGGGGCGCTACGGGCAGGGCCAGGTGCTGCTCGCGGGCGACCCGCTCGTGGGCGACCTGCTCATGGTTCAGGCGGAATCGGGGGAGGTGGTGCTCGTCGAGGCCAGTCCAACCGCTCACCGGGTCCGCGCGCGGTTGCCGGCGCTGTCCGGACAGACATGGAACTACCCCTGCCTCGCGGGCGACCGGCTGCTCCTCCGCAACGCCGAGGAGGCGGCCTGTTACAGCGTGCCGCTCCGTGGCCCCACGGCCGAGACCACCGCGGGAGTGGGCTCCGGCACCCCGATGCAATGAGCGATGCGATGAACGCAGCCGACGAACTCGCCGGGCGCACGGCGCTGGTCACCGGATCGAGTCGCGGGATCGGTCGCGCCGTCGCCGTAGCCCTGTCGCGGGCGGGCGCCCGGGTGGCGGTCCACGGCCGCAGTGCCGCGGGCTGTGCGGAGACCGCCGCGCTGCTGGCGGAGGGAAGTCTTGCCGGCAGCTTCCAAGCCGATCTCGCCACCCCCGACGGCGTTGCGACTCTCGTCGGCGAGGTCGTCGCCAGACTTCCGGCGATCGATCTCGTGGTCCTCGTCGCGGGTGCCGACGTGCTCACGGGCACCGCCGCGGGATGGTCGTTCGAGCGCAAACTGCACCAGTTGCTCGCCGTCGATGTCACGGCCACCGTCGCCGTGGCCCGTGGCCTCGGCGGCTGGATGAAGGGGCGGGATGGCGGGGCGATCATCACGATCGGCTGGGATCAGGCCGAGACCGGCATGGAAGGGGACAGCGGCGAACTGTTCGCGACCAGCAAGGGGGCGGTGATGGCGTTCACGCGCAGCCTCGCGCGGTCGCTCGCCCCGCAGGTGCGGGTCAATTGCGTCGCACCGGGATGGATCCGCACCGCCTGGGGGGAGGGGGCGAGCGAAGCCTGGCAGCGACGTGCGGTCCGCGAGAGCCTGCTCGGCCGCTGGGGGACCCCCGACGATATCGCTTCCGCCGTCGCCTGGCTCGCCTCACCGGGAGCAACCTTCGTCACCGGGCAGATCCTGGCGGTCAACGGTGGCTTCCGCCGCGCCTGACAGGACAGTTGATCCGCGCCCCGAAAAATGCCCCGGTCTGGGCGAGCGAGGCGGATTGCTCGCCCAGACCGTTGGGGCATCCTTCTGGTTCTTCATGACCGCTGCGGCGGTCGGGCTGGTTCTTCATGACCGCTGCGGCGGTCGGGCTGGTTCTTCATGACCGCTGCGGCGGTCGGTGCCTGGTGACCGCTCAGTCGGCCCGGGCGAGTACGAAGCCGTGGTAGGCCTCGTTGCCATGCTCGCCGATATCGAGACCCTCGATCTCCTCCTGCGGCGAAACCCGGAGGCCGACGACCGCCTTGAGGACGAGCCAACAGACGGCCGACACCGGCACGACGTAGGCACCCACCAGCAGCACGCCAACGAGCTGGGCGACGAGTTGCTTCGTGCCGCCGCCGAAGAACAGACCGGCGTAGGGGCCGCCCGCCGCGGCACTGCCGAACGGACCGGTGAGCACCGTCGTGGAAAGATCGGTCGTGGTGAACAGGCCGACACAGAGCGTGCCGAAGATGCCGTTGACGAGGTGTACGCTCGTCGCACCGACCGGATCATCGATCCGAGCCCGGTCGAAGAACAGCACCGCGAACACCACCAGCACGCCAGCGATGGCGCCGATGATCAACGAGCTGGTGACGTTTGTGAACGCTGCCGGGGCCGTGATCGCCACCAGACCGGCAAGGCAGCCGTTGAGCGTCATGCCGATGTCGGGCTTGCCGAGGAGCAGCCAGGCGGTGATCGTCGCCGTCAGCGTGGCTGCGGCGGCCGCGGAGTTGGTGTTCACGGCGACCTGGCTGGCAAGGGCCCCGCCGTCGGCCGCCACGCTCATCGTGCTGCCGGGATTGAAGCCGAACCAGCCGAACCAGAGCACGAGGCAGCCGATGAAGGCGGCTGTCATGTTGTGACCGGGGATCGCCTGGACACGACCATCGGAGGTGTACTTGCCGATCCGCGGTCCGAGGATGATCGCCCCGGTGAGGGCCGACCACCCACCCACGGAGTGAACCACGGTGGAACCGGCGAAGTCCCAGAAGTTCCACTCCTTCGCGAGGTAGCCGAAGCCCCAGATCCAGTGACCGGTGACTGGATAGATCACCAGCGCCATGAGAAAGCTGAAGAGGACGAACGTGTGGTACTTGATCCGTTCGGCCACGGCCCCTGAGACGATCGTGGCCGCGGTTCCGGCGAACACGAGTTGGAAGAAGAACTTCGTCCACAGCGGCACGTTGGCCCAGCTGATCGCCGAGTAGACGCCCACGTACTTGTCGCCCATCGCCGGCGAATTATCGGCACCGCCGACCATCATCGCGCCGGAGTTGCCGAACCAGCCGCCATCGCCGGCACCGAACATCAGGTCCCAGCCAAACAGCCAGAAGGCGATGGCGGTGGCCGCGAAGACGATGAAATTCTTGGAGAGGATGTTGACGCAGTTCTTCGCCCGGGCGAATCCCGATTCGACGCACCCGAAGCCGAGATTCATGAAGAACACGAGCATCGAGCAGATCAGCACCCAGACGGTGTCGGCAGCCATCCACAGTTTGGGGACCATCTCGTCGATCGTCGGTGCCGCGGGCGCGGACGGGGCTGCGGCCGTGTCGGCAGCCGCGGCGGGATCGGCAACCGCCGCATCCTGCGCCAAGAGCGTCGCTCCGGAGAGCGTCATTGCGAATACCGCAAGCCATGCGCTGCAGCAGATCATCCAGGAGCCCGCCATGCGGGCTGCGTGTGTCGACATCGTTCCGCCTCTCGACCGTGAGTAAAGGCGCGATCCATGCGCCGTCCGCCTCGTGGCCGGTGGCATCATGCCGCCGGCCGTCACTTCCGCCGTTTCGTTACCAGCAAACTCCGTGCCAGCGTCGCGGCGGGCGCGATGTTTGGACTGCCACCGACTGCGGGGAGGCCGGTGACGCGGCCGAAAAACATCGCCTTTCGTTCGCTCACCGGGGCGATGGGATCGAGCTGTCGTGCGCCCCGTCTGCGGTGGTATCGCGGGGCATCGCCTCGGGAGTGGGCACCGGGTGCCGCATTCGTGGGCGATCGGCCCCCGCTGTGCGGCCCGCAGGCGCCGGGAAGGGGGGCGGGAAGGCGTCAGAACGTGACCACCGGCGACTGGCCACCGGCACCCGCATCCTCATCGGCCGGCAGCGGGCCCTGTTGGCGCTCGAGCGCCGCGATGTCCGCCTGCCAGGGCACACCGGCCAGGTCGAGGAAATTGGCGAGGAGATGAAACCCGTGGGCTGTGAGGATCGACTCGGGGTGGAACTGCACCCCGTAGAGCCGGTCGGAGCGCTGCGCCACCGCCATCACCGTGCCGTCGTCGGCACGTGCCGTCACCGCGAGCCCGTTGGGCAGCGCCCGGTCGTCGATCACGAGGGAGTGGTAGCGGCAGGCGGGCAGCGGGCTGGGAAGACCGGCGAACAGGTCGGTGCCGTCGTGGTGGATCGCACTCGTGCGCCCGTGGACCGGTTCGGCCGCCCTGATCACCCGCCCCCCGAGGGCCGCCGCGATCGCCTGATGGCCGAGGCAGACCCCGAGCATCGGCAGGTGCCCGCGTAGCGCGCGGATCGCCTCGACCGAGCAGCCGGCTTCGGCCGGGGTGCAGGGCCCAGGCGAGATCACCAGCGCCCGCGGCGCGAGCCGGCTGATCCCCTCCACGGTCGTGTCGTGGCTGGGGACCACCCGCACCTCGACGCCGAGCAGATGGATGCAGCGGGCGAGGTTGAAGACGAAGCTGTCACGGTTGTCGAGGACGAGGATCATCCCGTGGCGTTCCCCGTGAGGCCCAATGACCCGAGCACGCGCAGCATCCCCTCCGCCTTGTGCAGTGTCTCGGCATGTTCCGCGGCCGGGTCGCTGCGCGCGGTGATCCCGCCCCCGACGGCACACTCGATGCGGCCGGCCCGGGCGACGAGCGTGCGGATGAGGAGATTGAAGTCAGCGGTGCCGTCGAAGCCGACGTAGCCCAGCGACCCGCAGTAGGGCCCGCGCGCGGAGCCCTCGAGGAGCGAGATGATCTCGCAGGCGCGGTGCTTGGGGGCCCCGGTCACGCTGCCCCCCGGCACGGCCGCGCGGATCGCGTCGAGCGGTCCGGCGCCCGGCCGCAGTCGGCCCGCCACGATCGACACCAGGTGCTGCACGCAGGCATAGCGCTCGAGACGGCAGAGGGCCTCGACGCGGACGCTCGCCGGGGTGCAGACGCGGGAGAGGTCGTTGCGGACCAGATCGACGATCATCACGTTCTCGGCGCGGTCCTTGGCGCTGGCGGCGAGGTCGTCGCCGGCGAACAGATCGGCCTCGGGGCTGTCGATCACCCGGCGCGTGCCCTTGATGGGATGCATCCGCACGACACCCGCGCGCACCTGGAGGAATCGCTCCGGCGACATGCTCGCCAGATGGAGACCCCCGGTCTCGAACGAGGCGGCGAAGGGGGCGGGATTGTGGGCGCGGGCGGCGAGCACGAGGCGCGTGGGGTCGCAGGTGGCCGCCACCGAGAGGCGCTGGGCGAGGTTGACCTGGAAGATATCGCCGGCACGCACCATGTCGATCGCCGCAAGCACCATGGCCCGATAGCCGGCCGGATCGTGGCTCGAGCGGATGCCGGGGTGACCAGGCAGTGCGTGACCAGGGAGTACGTGACCCGGCAGTACGTGACCCGGCAGTGCGTGGCCCGGCAGTGCAGCGGGGGTGGCGGCGCCGGCCCCGGCGCGGGCCCCGGCGACCGTGCCGAGGCGGCCAAGCAGCTCGTCGAGGCGTTGGCCGGCGCGGGCCCGCCTGGCCGACGGGCCGCGGGCAGGAAGACCCTGTGAGATTGCCCAGCCGCGTCCGAGATCATGGTCGAACGCGAAGACCACGTCGTAGGCGCCCAGGGCCACCAGCGGCACGTCTTCCTGCCCGGGGGGCGGAGGCAGGTCGAGCGTGGCCAGGCCGAAGTCGTAGGAGAGCAGCCCGGCCATACCGCCCTGAAAGGGCGGGAGGGCGGGAATCGTCGGTGTGCGGAGGTCGGCCAGCACCGCTCCGACCGCCGCGATCGCTGCTGCGGCGCCGGCCGGGGTCGCTGCCGACCGGGGGAGGGTCACCAGATGGATCGGATCGGCCGCGACGAAGGAATACCGTCCCAACCGGGGCAGCCCCCTGTCGGGCCCGACCGGTACCGGATCGGGGCGCGCGGAGTCGAGAAACAGTCGCTGGGGCAGCCCCGCCAGCAACACGAACAGATCGACCGCCGAGCACCCGGCGGCGAGCTCGGCGACCACGGCACCCGACGGGGTGGACCAGCGGTGCACCACCTGCGGCAGCACCGCGCGTGGCCAGATGGCGTGGGTCACAACGTGTCCACCGGAGGGGTGTTGGAGTTCGCGGCATCGGCGGCCGCGGCGGCGCGCGCGGCGGCCCGCGAGGGGCCATGGGCGATCTCCGGTCGCGTCAGGTGCCCCCAGTCGAGCGCCTGATCCTGTCGGTAATCCTTGCCGAGGGTCAGGGCGGTGACCGCCTTGGCCATCTCGTAGCCGAGGTAGAAGGCGTGCGACGAATCGACGTCGGTGCGCCCGGCGGCGGTGAGCCGTTCGAAGAGGGCGAACGGATCGCGGTCCTCGAGGTGGAGCCCCGCGCCCACGAGATGGATCGCATCACGCTCGGCAAAGAGGCGGAAGTTGGGGTCGCGGATGTCGGCGGCGAGCCGGTCGAGCAGCGCGTTGCCGTGCTCCTGTGGCCGGCCCGAGCGGAGCACCACGAGCCCCGGTTCGACATGCTTGGGGAGCGTGCGCCGGGTCACCGCATGGTGGACGAGTCGCCGCCCGAGATCGCATTCACGCACGCTGCTGGCCGCCCAGTGGATCACCTCGGTGGTGAGCACGGAGCGGATCCCGAGTTCCTGGCAGAAGCCGAGCAGCACGACGTTGATTCCGGCGGAGTCGACGTCGGTGAGTTCCGTGAGGTTGCCGATGCCGAGCATCATGGCGGCGTCTGGGCAACGGCGCCGCACCTCGACCGCACGGCCCAGGCTGGCCGCGAAGCCGAAGCCGATCGGCTCGAGCACCGGATCGAGGCGGAAGGGCACACGGCGCCCCGCGAGGAATGCCGCGGTGTCGAGGAGGCTGCCGAGATCGTCGGGGACGTCGGGGATCACCACGACCTCGCAGCCCCAGTCGGCGGCGGCGGCGGCATTGGTGGAATTGACCGACAGCACCAACTCGGCGCCGGCGGCCACGGCGGCGGCCACCTCCTCCGGATTGAAACTGTCGATCGAGACCCGCAGCCCATCGGCCACCAGCATCCGCACCGCCGCGCCGACATCGGACCCGGTGGAGCCGGGGTCGCAGCCGACGTCGATGATGTCGGCGCCGTCGGCGGCGAGGCGCCTTGCCGTCGCCAGCAGGTCGGCGGGGGCGAGCCGCGGGGCGTGGTTGATCTCGGCGAGGATCTCGATGTCGTGGGCGCCGTAGCCGTCGAGGTCGCTCCGCGCCGCGCCGAACCATTCATCGAGGCGCCGCAGGTCGGCGGGGCCACGTTCCACCGGCACGCCGGTGGCCTCCCGGACCGGTTCGAGCGGGCCACTGGCAGAGCCGGGGATCACCACCCGGTCGGTGCCCGGCGGCACCGACAGCCGGCGCGCGATCCACGGGGTGGTCATGAGCGCGGCGACGGTGATGTTGAGCACGTCGACGCTGTAGTCGAAACCGATCCGTGGGGCGAGATCGGCGAGCACCCGCCGCAGCGACGGCTCCGCCAGCCGGCCGGTGACGAAATGGATGCGTTCGCGGGTGGCGGTCACGACGGCACGTCCGGAGCGGGAATCGCGGATATTCTACCGTCATTTGCCGGCCATGACCTGGCCGGCCGGTCCCAGGGAATCGCCCCACGCATGCCACTGATCCTCGAAGGCATCGTCACCACCACCGACGCGGGCGGCGTTGTCCATCTGGCCCCGATGGGGCCGTTGGTGGAGGATGGGGAACGGTCGGCGCCACGCACGCTCCTGCTGCGCCCCTTCGCCACCAGCCGCACCGCCGGGCATCTGGCCGTGCGCCCCGAGGGGGTGTTCCACGTCACCGACGACTGCCTGCTCCTCGCCCGGCTCGTCACCGGTGGTCCGGTGACGGCTGCCGTCCGGCCCGCCACGGCCGTCGCCGGCTGGGTACTCGAGGACTGCTGCCGCGCCTTCGAGTTCCGGATCACGGGAGCTGATCGGAGCGTGGAGCGGCAGCGGCTTCCCGCCACGATCGTCCATGTCCACGACGGGCGGCCGTTTTTCGGTTGGAACCGGGCGGCCGCGGCGGTGGTCGAGGGGGCTGTCCATGTCACGCGCCTGGGGCTCCTTGGCGCGGCGGAGGTTGCCCGACGGCTCGATTGCCTCGCTGTGGCGGTGGAGAAGACCGGCGGGGCCCGGGAACACGAGGCCTTCGCCCTGCTGGTTTCGGCGACGGCCGCCGCCGGCTACGCTGGAGGTGGTCAGGGACCATCCGCGGGTGAGCGCGCGGAACGACCGATCCTCTGAAGCTGCATGCCTTCCGACTCATCACCTTCCCGAGCCACCGGTCGCCTCGTCGAGGTCAAGACACCGGCACGGCTCCACCTCGGCATGCTCTCCTTCGGCACACCGAGCGTGCGCAGCTACGGCGGGGTGGGGGTGATGGTCGATCGTCCCGGTGTCCATCTGCTGATGCGGCAGGCGGCCGAGTTCCGTGGCCGGGGCCAACTCGTCGAACGGGCGCTGCGTTTCGCCCAGGAGTGCGGTCGGGCCTGGGACCTGGGGCCGCAGGCCGCCTGCGAGATCGAGGTGGTGGCCACTCCGCGGGCGCATGTCGGGCTCGGTAGCGGCACCCAACTCGCGCTCGCCGTCGCCGCGGGAATGCGCCGCCTGCACCTCGCGGAGCAGGGCACCGATGTTCCCGGTCCGCAGGCCGGTGATCCCGAGCCGTGGCACTTCGAGACCCGGGAGGCCGTTTCGCTCGCGCGGGCCGTGGGACGGGGGCGGCGGAGCAGCGTCGGGCTCTACGGGTTCGCCCGCGGTGGGCTGATCGTCGAGGCGGGGCGGTTCACGTCGCCCGACGACCGGGGCACCGATGGCGTGCGGTCGCCGATGGTGGCCCGGGTGCGACTGCCGAGCGCCTGGCGGTGCGTCGTGATCGTCGAGCGCCACGCCGAAGGGCTCTCCGGGGATGCGGAACGGGAGGCGTTCCGCCGCCTCGCGCCCGTGCCCCGGGAGATCTCGGCGGAACTGTCGCGGGTGCTCCTGATGGAGCTGCTGCCGGCGGCGGTGGAGGGACGGTTCGACGCCTTCTCCGAGGCCGTCCACGCCTATGGCCAGCTCGCCGGCGAGCCCTTCGCCTCGGAGAGCTCCCGGCTGCCGCATGCCGAAGCGACGGCGCAACTGATCGAGTTGCTCGGTGAATTGGGGGTGGTGGGGCGGGCCCAGAGCAGCTGGGGGCCGGCGGTGATGGCGGTCTGCGAATCGCTGGCGGCCGCCGGCACGGTGGTGGAGCAATTCGAGGCCCTCGGGCTGACCGGCCAGTTCGAGCTCTCGATCGCCAAATTCGACTCCGACGGTGCCGTCCTCCGGGTGCTTGAATGAACGACGCCCAGCCTTCACCAGGCGGCGCGACGCGCCGCGAGTTCATCGCGGCCGCGGCCGCCACCTTCTCCGCCGCCACGATCGGGGCCCCTTCCGGGGCGACCGTCGCCCATGCCGCCGAACCGCCGGTCCGCCGCGGTGCCCCCCGGCTCAAGCCGGCGCTGGCAGCCTACGGTTTCCGTCAGTTCTTCCCCTGGTCGCGCGGCACGCGGCAGGTGGTGGCTGATCCGGCCCGTGAGCTGTCGATCGCCTCGTTCATCGACTTCTGTGCGGACCTCGGGTGCGATGCCGAACTGACCGCCTACTTCTTCGATCCGGCGGTCACCGACGCCGAGCTCGCCGTCTTGCGCCGCCGGGCCCATCTCCGCGGCATCACCGTCAGCGGCACGGCCGTCGGCAACCGCTTCACCCGCGCGCCGGGTGCGGAACTCGACGGGGAGATCGCCGCCGTCAAGCAGTGGATCGACCGCACGGCGCTGCTCGGTGCCGGCCACATGCGCGTCTTCGCCGGGCCGGCCGGCGACGGTCTCGACGACGCGGCCGCCCGGCGGGCGTGCATCGTGGCACTCGAGGAGTGCTGTGCCCATGCCGCCACGCGCGGCGTGATGCTCGGTCTGGAGAACCACGGCGGGATCGTCGCCGATCCGGCCGGCCTGCTGGCGGTGGTCGAGGGTGTGCGGAGTGAATGGCTCGGGATCAGCCTCGACACCGGCAATTTCCACTCGTCCGATCCCTACGCCGACCTGGCGCGGTGCGCGCCCCACGCGGTCAATGTGCAATACAAGGTGGCGATCCGGCGCACGGCGCCCGGTAGTACCGACAGGGGGAGCGCCGAGAAGGTGAGCACAGAGCCTGCCGACCCGGCCCGGATCGTGCGGATCCTCCGCGACGCCGGCTACCAGGGCACGGTGGCCCTGGAATACGAGGAGGCGGAGGACCCCTACGCCGCCGTGCCCCGGCACCTGGCGGCACTCCGCGACGCGATCGCTCGTGGATGATGTGCGGGGAGCGCGGCCCCGGTGGAAACCGGAGTCGTCTGCCCGGGCCCATCCCGACGGCGGTCCCGCCATCGCCGGCTGTCATTTGGCTGCCGGGGCGTTCTTCTTGAAGTCGCCGGCGCGGATGATCACCAGCTTGTCCGGGTCGACGTGCCGCCGGAAGGCGTCCTGGATCTCCTGCGGCGTGAGCTCGGCGACACGCTTCTCGTCGGCCGCCACCCGGGCCATCGTCCTCCCGAGATCGAGGTTGCTGACGAGTTGGCCGACGATCGTGCCGTCGCTCGAGCGGCCTGTCTTGCGCGCCTCGAGCCAGGCGGTCTTCGCCGCCGCGAGTTCGTCGGCGCTCGGGCCCGACTGGATGAACCGTTTCAGTTCCTCGAGGGCCGCTTTCTCGACGGCGTCGATGTTGGTCGGATTGGTGATCGCGCTGATCGTGAACCGGGCGTCGTCGCCACGGGCCGGCACCGACACCGACGAGCTGACGCCGTACGAAAGCCCCTCCTTCTGCCGGATGCGGTCACCGAGCCGGCTCGACAGTGCCCCGCCGCCGAGGATGAAGTTGCCGACTTCGAGCGCCATCTCGTCGGGCGACTCGTCGTCGAGGGGAAACGACAGCCCGGCGATGAACACGGCGTTTTCCTTGTCGGGGGTGAGGATGTCTTCCTTGGCCCCGGCGAGGTTCTTCTTCGCCGCGCGCTCGATCCGCGTGTACGGGGTCGAGGTCTTCCAGCCGGCGACCACCTCGCGGATCGCCGCCAGGGCCGCATCGGGGTCGAAATCGCCGACGATCGCCACCTCGCCGACGGCGGCCGAAAGCTGGTCCTTGTAGATCGACTTGATCTGGTCGAGCGACACCGCCTTGATGTCCTCGAGGCTCTCCTCGATCGTGCGCGCGTAGCGGACATCGCCCCGCGGATACTGATTGAGCGCCCGGCCGAGGTTCACGCCGGCGAGCATCTGCGGCTCGGTCTGCATCCGCGACAGCCCGGCGAGCGACTGGGCACGCATCTGCTCGAACTCATCGGCGGGGAAGGCGGGATCGCGGAGGACCTCGCCGATGAGGCGGATCGCGTCCGGGAGGCTCGCGTGCTTCGCTTCCATCCCGAACGACAGCCCCCCGGCGCCACCGCCGCCGCCGCGACCGCCACGGCCGCCGCCGCCCATCCGCACACCCATCTCGTCGAACTTCTGCCGCAGCTGCTGGCGGTCGTACTTCGAGGTGCCGGCCATCAGCATGCCGGGGAGCATGCCGGCGGCCGTCGAGAGCCCGGAGAGCGACTGCTCGTTGCCATAGCGGAGCGTGAGGGCGAAGGTCACGGTCTCGCCGCGGTTCTTCTTCGGCAGGAGGGCGACCTTGATGCCGTCGATCTCCACCACGTTCGTGCGGGCGTCGATGTTTTCCGGTGTCGGGTCGAAGGCCTCGCCCGCCTCGCCCGCGACGCCGCCGCGGTAGTCCTTGACGACGTCGGCGATCGACTCGACGGCCGGCACGGCGAGCCGCTGCGGGGCATCGACCGGCACGAACTTGCCGATCGTGCGGTTGTGGGTCTTGAAATAGGTGTTCGCCACGCGGTTGACCTCGTCGACCGTGACCGCCGCGACCCGGTCGCGTTGGAGGAACCACAGCCGCCAGTCGCCGAGCGCCGCCGCCGAGGAGAGGGCTTGGGCCATCGAGGAGGCGTCGGCGAGCGTGTTTTCTGCCCGGCGCTTGGAGCGGAGCTTGGCCCGGTCGAGCTCATCCGCTGTGAACGGCGTGTCACCCACGCTCTCCGCCACCTCGAGCAGCGCCCGCTCTGTATCGTCGAGCTTGCCCTCGACCGGCTGGGCCATGAAGGAGAACAGGCCCGGGTCGTGGGAATCGTCGGCGAAGGCGCCGGCGCTGGTGGCGATGTCGGTCTCGACGAGATTCTTCTCGAGGCGGCCGATCTTGTCCTCGGAGAGGATGCTGGCGAGCATCGAGAGGGGCGCCCAGTCGGGGTGGGCGGCGGCCGGCATGTGGTAGGCGGCCATCACCGAACCCACCTTGCCGACCCGGCGCAGGATCACGGTCCGCTCGCCGTCCTGTGCCGGCTCCTCGGTGTAGGTGGTGTTGAGGCGGCGTGACGGCCGCGGGATCGAGCCGAGGTACTTCGTCGCCAGATCGAGCGCCGTGGCCTCCGCGAACTTGCCGGTGACGATGAGGACGACGTTGTCGGGCTGATAAAAGCGCGCGTAGAAATCGCGCAGGTTGTCGATCGGCACCCGCTCGATGTCGGAGCGGTTGCCGATCGTGCTCTTGCCGTAGTTGTGCCACTCGTAGGCGACCGCCTGCACGCGCTGGGCGAGGACGCGCTCGGGGCTGTTCTCGCCGCGCTCGAACTCATTGCGCACGACGGTGAACTCGGAGAGCAGGTCCTCACGCTTGATGAAGCTATTGACGAGCCGGTCGCACTCGAGGTGGATGGCGAACTCGAGGTTCTCGTCGGTGGCGGGGAGGGTCTCGAAGTAGTTGGTGCGGTCGACGTTGGTCGGGCCGATGAAGCTCGCCCCGTGGACGCGGAGGGCCTTGGGCACCTCGGGGAAGGTCGGCGTGCCCTTGAAGACGAGATGCTCGAGGAGGTGGGCCATGCCCGCCTCGCCGTAGCCCTCGTGCCGCGAGCCGACCAGGACCGTCATGTTGACGGTGATCGTCGGCCGTGACGGATCGGGGAAGAGCACGAGCCGGGCGCCGTTGGGATAACGGTATTCCGTCACCCCCTCGACCGTGACCACCTTCTCGGGCCGGCTTCCCACCGGTGCCTGGGCCTGGGCGGCCGCAGCGAGCGCGAGGGACAAACCGCCGAGCAAAAACCGAGGCAGCAGACGGGTGAGCACGGGAATCCCTCCGGTGTCGAACGGCCGGCCTGGCCGCTGGCGGCACAGCATAGGACCGCGGCCGCCGCTCGGCAAAAGGGATCACCGGCGCCCGCGTGGGACCGTCAGCAGCCTGTGGCCAAAGGCCAATTCTGGCCATTGGCCACTCGAACAGCGGCGCTGTTCTCGGCAGCTGCGCTGCCGGCACCTCATCCGTGAGGTGCAGCAGGCTGGTTGGCCACAGCCTGTCAGGTACTGACCGGGAGGCCGTAGGCGCGGAGCACGCCGCAAAGCTTGTCGGCGTGGGGGGCCTCGAGCGGCACCAGCGGGAGGCGGATCTCGCCCGAATCGCGGCCGAGCATCGCCATCGCCGCCTTGATCGGGATCGGGTTGCTCGCCATCCCGAGCAGGTCGCGGCAGAGGCCGAAGAGACGGTGATGGAGTCGCCTGGCCTCCCCGAGGTCGCCGCGGTCGAAGGCTGCGCAGAGCCCCTTCATGTCGGCCGGCACGATGTTGCCCACGACCGACACCACCCCGCGCCCGCCGATCGCCAGCAGCGGCAGTGTCATGCTGTCGTCGCCCGAGAGCACGGTCAGGTCGGTCGCGGCGAGCACCTGCGAGGCCTGGTCCATCGACCCGGTCGCCTCCTTGACCATCGCGATCCCGGGGAGCTCGGCGAGGCGGATGATCGTCTCGGGCTCGATGTTGCGGCCGGTGCGGGCGGGGATGTTGTAGACGCAGATCGGCAGCGTCGTCGCCTCGGCGAGGGCCTTGAAGTGGGCGACGAGGCCCGGCTGGGTGGGGCGATTGTAGTAGGGGCCGACGACGAGCGCCGCGTTGGCCCCCGCCTTCTCGGCGAACCTCGTCAGCCGCACCGCCTCGGCCGTCGAGTTGCTCCCGGTGCCCGGCATGACGAGGATCCGGCCCGCGGCCGCCTGCACGCTCTCGGCGATCACCCGCTCGTGCTCGTCGTGCGACAGCGTCGGCGATTCACCCGTGGTGCCGACCGGGCAGATGCAGGTCACCCCGGCCGCCACTTGAAACTCGATCTGCCCGCGGAGGCGTGGGATGTCGACGGCCCCGTCCTTGAACGGGGTGACGATGGCGACCGACAGACCGGCGAACTGCTCGGCACGGGTGGGCATCGGGCGGCGATCTCCACGGGTGGCCGCCACGTCCCTCGGTGGCGCTGGATCGGGCGAGGATATGATGCCGGCCGCACGGTGGCAAAGGGGCAGTCGTCGCCCCTGCCGGCGCCGCGGAGGAAACGGGCCGATGCACGAGGCGGGCGGGCAGAGCGGGGCAGTGCGGCCGCGTGCGGCGGCGGAGGCTGCCGCAACACGACTGCGGGAGCGGCTCGGGGGCGACTGCGTCCTCGGGGTGGTGCTCGGCACCGGGCTCGGCGATCTCGTCGAACGGCTCACCGACCGGCGCGTGGTGCCGGCGGCGGAGACCGACTGGCTCGCACCGTCGCGCGCCACGGGCCATGCGGGGCGCGTCGTCACCGGCCGGCTGGGGCCGTCGCGCGTGGCCGTGCTCCAGGGGCGCGTGCACCACTACGAGGGGCACGCCGCCGAGACGCTCACCCGTGGCGTGGAATTGCTCGCCTCCCTCGGCTGCCGCGACCTGCTCCTCACCAATGCGGCCGGCGGGCTGCGGCCCGACATGGTGCCGGGGGAGTTGGTGATCCTCGCCGGCCACGTCGATCTGGTGCGCCGCGACTGGACCGCCGCGCTCGGCGGCCCGGTCCGTGCCGGGCCCGGTCACGACTACGATCCGGCGCTCGGCGCCGCGGCGCTGGCCGCCGCGCGGCAGGCCGGGGCACTCGCCCGGGCGGGGGTCTACGCGCTCCTCTCCGGGCCGAGCTACGAGACGCGGGCGGAATACCGCTGGCTGCGCCGCCTCGGTGCCGACGTGGTGGGGATGTCGACGGTGCCGGAGGTGGCGGCGGCGCGGCGGCTCGGGGTGCGGGTGGCGGCCGTATCGGTGGTCACCAACGTCGCCCGCCCCGAGGCGGTCGCCCCGGACAAGACCCTCGCCGAGGATGTCTGCCGCGCCGCGGCCGAGGCGGCGACCGGCGTGGGGGCGATCCTCGCGCGGCTCGCCGCCGGGGGATTTACGATAGACCGCTCCGTTCCCACGCCGCAGCCGCGATGACGATCCTCCTCACCAACGACGACGGTATCGACGCCCCCGGCCTCGCAGCGCTGGCGCGCGCGGCCGCGGCGCTCGGCGGGCGGCTGGTGACGGTGGCGCCCGCGGAGTGCCATTCGGGCTGTGGCCATCGGGTGACCACCAAGGATGCCCTGGAGGTGACCACGCTCGGTCCCGACCGCTACCGCGTCGGGGGTACTCCCGCCGACTGCGTGCGGGTGGCGCTGGCGCGACTTCTGCCCGACGTCGATCTGGTCCTCTCGGGGATCAATCGCGGGGGCAATCTCGGTGTCGACGTCCACCACTCCGGCACGGTGGCGGCGGCCCGCGAGGCGGCGCTCCACGGCAGGCGGGCGGTGGCGGCGTCGCAGGTGCTGCTCCCCGATGGCTGGGTCGATTGGGAGCGGTCGGCGGAGTGGCTGGTGGGGGTGTTCGACCGATTGCTGGGGGAACCGCCCGGTCCCGGAGGCGTGTGGAACGTGAACCTCCCGGCGCTGCCGGCCGACTCGCCGCCACCGGCGATCGTCGCCTGCCCCGTCGATCCCTCCCCGTTCACGCTCGGCTATCGGGAGACCGCCGACGGCTGGCGGTGGGAGTCGTCGTACCACGCGCGCCCGCGCCAACCGGCCGGCGACGTGGCGGTCTGCCTTGGGGGCGCGATCAGCGTCTCGCGCCTCGGGCTGGTGTGAGGCCGGAGCGGTCAGCCTTCATGGACCGCGAGATCGGTATCGAATACGCGCACCTTCGCCCAGGTGGGGGCGTGCTCAGCGATGAAGGCGTCGTGGCGCTCGGCCTGCTGATAGACATCGTGGGCGTCGTGCGACTCGAAGACGATCACCAGGGCGACGTCGAAATCGCGGTCGTTGACCTGCCGGTCATAGTCGGCCACGGTGCCCACCGAGAAGCTGAGCGTGCCGGGATGGCCGGTGAGCCACTTCCGGCAGCCCGCCACGAGCTGGGCGGCGGCGACTGGGGTGCGATCCTTGAGGGTGAAATAGACGGCGTGTGAAAGGGGGGGCATCGGCTGGATTCCTTTCAGGTGTCGGTGCGGCCGTCGCGGGCCGCCTGCACCGCGGTCGCGCCCGGGGGCTCGGCCGGCAGACGCCGCGGGGCGGCGGGGCCGACGATCGCCACCACCTCGGTGTCGTCGAGCATCTCGCGCTCCTCGAGTTCGCCGGCGAGGGCGTCGAGCTTGGCGCGGTTGTCGGAGAGGAGCCGCGCCGCACGGTCGGCGGCGTCGTGGAGGATCCGCGACACCTCGTCATCGATGATCCGCGCCGTGTTTTCGCTGAACTCGCGCTGCTCGTAGACGTCGCGCCCGAGGAACGGGTGATCGTTGGAGACGTGGCAGGCGACCGGGCCGACCTTCTCGCTCATCCCCCAGTGGGCCACCATCCGGCGGGCGAGCCGCGTCGCCTGCACGAGATCGTTTTCCGCCCCGGCGGAGTACTCGCCGAACACCAGCTTCTCCGCCGCGCGGCCGGCAAGGATGAAGACGAGGCGGTTGGTGAGGTCGCTCTCGCCGATGTTCATCCGGTCCTCCTCCGGCACGAGCTGCGTCACGCCGAGGGCCCGGCCGCGGGGGATGATCGTCACCTTGTGGAGCTTGTCGACCCCGGGGAGGAGCCAGGCCGCCAGCGCGTGCCCGGCCTCGTGGTAGGCCGTCATCCGCTTCTCGCGGCCGACGAGCACCTCCTCGCGCTTCGGCCCCATCAGCACCTTGTCGCGGGCGAAGTCGAAATCAGAGGAATCGACCGCCAGCTTGTCGTGGCGCGTCGCCCACAGCGCCGCCTCGTTGACGAGGTTTCGGATGTCGGCGCCGGTCAGCCCCACGGTGGCCGAGGCGAGCCGGTCGAGGTCGACGTCGGCGGCGAGGGGCACGTGGCGGGTGTGGACCCTGAACAGCGCCAGCCGCGCCTTCTGGTTGGGCCGGTCCACGGTGACGTGGCGGTCGAACCGGCCCGGCCGAAGCAGGGCCGGGTCGAGGACGTCGGGGCGGTTGGTGGCCGCGAGCACGATCACGCTCTCGGTGGGGCTGAAGCCGTCCGCTCCTCTTGTTGAAGAACAGCTGCTGATGCTGGTCCGGGCAGCTGATGCTGCTGCCGCTGCTCCAGTCCAGGATGCTGCTGCTCCAAGGCT
>SXWA01000202.1 GCA_005791575.1 Planctomycetaceae bacterium | reverse complement strand
TCGATGCAGGCCGTGACCACCGGTGCCTACCGCGCGGTGGAGTACATCAAGCAGAACATGGACCTCGACAAGGCCGAGGCCGACATCGAGGACTCGAAGACGGTGGTGCGGATCTGCACCGAGTATGCCCAGAGCGGGATGTGGAACATCTTCATCGCGCTGATGGCCATCACCCTCGCGTTCGCCCTCTTCGACCCCAATTTCTTCGTGGCCTATCTGATGTCGATCGCGATCTTCGGCCTCTTCCAGGCGATCTCGATGGCCAACAGCGGCGGTGCCTGGGACAACGCCAAGAAGCTCGTCGAGGTCGATCTCAAGGAGAAGAACACCCCGCTCCACGCCGCCACGGTGGTGGGCGACACGGTGGGGGATCCGTTCAAGGACACGACGAGCGTGGCCCTGAACCCGATCATCAAATTCTCGACGCTGTTCGGACTGCTGGCGGTGGAGATCGCCGTCAAGATGCGCCATCCGCTCGATGCTCAGGGCGTGCCGCTGACCGGCGATGCCAAGCCGGCCGACTACACCGTCATCGCCGGCGCGGTGATGTTTCTCGTGGCGCTGTACTTCGTCTGGCGGTCGTTCTACGCGATGCGGATCCCCGGGCGGACACCGGCGGGTGGCGGCCGATCGCACTGAACGGCTGCCACGGTTCGCGACCGGCCGTTGGTCAGCCGGCCGTTGGTCAGCCGAGGACAACCATGGCGACAAGCGTGTAGATGACGATCCCCAGGAAGTCGACGATCGCCGACACGAAGGGATTGCTCATCAGCGCCGGATCGAGGCCGGCCGAGCGGAAGGCCAGCGGCAGGACCGAGCCGATGAGCGTGCCGAGCATCACCACCGCGAGGATCGTCAGCGGGATCACGAGTGCCGCGTAGGGGGTGGGGGCGTAGACCAGCGCCAACAGGTAGCCGGGCACGGCGAGCAGGCCGCCGAGGAGGAACCCGAGAACGACCTCCCGGCGGAGGATCCGCGGCCAATCCTCGAGGTGGCAGTCGCCGGTCGAGAGGGCGGTGATCACCAGGGTGGCCGACTGGTTGCCGGAGTTGCCCCCGCTGGCGATCACCAGGGGGATGAACGGGATCAGCCAGGCATGGGTGATCGGCGAGTTCGCCAGCACCATCGCCGTCACGGCAGCGGTGGCGAACAGGACCGTCAGCCACACCCCCCGCTTCCAGGTCATCGTGCCGACCGCCGCCTCGAGGTAGCTCTCCCCGAGGGGCGAGACGGCGGCGATCCGCTGGGCGTCGTCGGTGGCCCCCTGGCGGACGGCGTCGAGGACGTCGTCGTGGGTGACGATTCCCACCAGACAGTCCTGGTCGTCGACCACCGGGATGGCGAGGAAGTCGAACCGGGCGAGCGTCCGCACCACTTCGTCGCGCGGCTCCTCGACGCGGACACGGATCGGGTCGCGCTGCATCAGGTCCGAGACCAGCGCCGTCGGCCGCGCCAGGATCAACGCCCGGAGCGAGACGATTCCGACCAGCCGCCGGTCGCCGTCGAGCACGTAGATGTAGTAGATCGATTCGGTGGCCGGCGCCTGCGTTCGCAGCCTCGCCACCGCCTCGCCGGCCGTCACGTGGGCCGGCAGCGAGGCGTATTCCGTCGTCATCAGCGCGCCGGCCGAATCCTCCGGGCAGGAGAGGAGCATGCGGATGTCGTGCCGCTCCGCCTTGGCCACGAGCGGAAGGATCTCCTCGACCTTGTCAGAGTCGAATTCGCGGAGCAGGTCGGCACGGTTGTCGGCCGCCATCGCCTCGATCAACGGCCCGAGACGGTCACGGTCGGCGGACTCGATGAGCCGCACCTGACGGGCGAGCGGGTAGTAGGGAAAGATCTCCGCCTGCCGCTCCACCGGCACGGAGCCGAGCAACTGCCAAATCTCACGGTCGTCGAGCCCTTCGGAGAACTCGGCGACGCTCGCCGGGTGGAGTTCCGAGGCCACCTCGCGGAGCCCCGTGGCATCACCCTCCGCCAGCATGAGGCGCAGTTCGGGGATGAGCAGCGGATTGGCCGTGACCATGCGGCAGTCGCCGGGCGGGGGACGGGGGGGATCGCTGGCGGGAGCGGGTGCGAACGGCAGGCGGGAGAGTCGGGGCCGATCCGTCCCGGCCACGGGACCACGCGGGTGGACTGTCGGCCGAGACGCCTATACTGGCTCAGCATGCGGTCGGAAGCCAGCGCGAAGTATGCCATGAACCCGCCGGGAATCGATCGCCACTGCCGCCCGTCGCCCGGCCACGATCGCCGTGCCTTGGCCCAGCTTTCCCATTCCCCTGTTTCCTGCGGTCGTGGACGGAGGCGCGATTCGGCGGGCCGACGCCGGCCTTGCCGTGTGGCCCGTGCCGTGTACGGCATTCTGGGGGCGCTGCTCCTCGCCTCATTCGTGGCGGTGATCGTCGGGGGAGGGGAAGTCAGCGCCGGCGATCCGGCGCCGGGCAACCCTGCCCGCGGACTGGAACTGCTCCTGACGAAGGCCTACCTGCCCGCCGATTTCGACCAGGAGGTGTTCGACGCGCTCTGGACCACCTGGGAGGAACCGCTGCGCAGCCGGGCCCGGGACGTCAGCCCTGCCGACCGCCGGCGGATGGCGATGGAGCGTTACGGACTCACCCCGCATCCCGACGACGCCTCCCGGTCGTTGCAGTACGTGGTCGATGCGGCCGGCCGCTGGACGATGAGCTGCCTGGCCTGCCACCAGGGCCAGGTCGAGGGCCGGCCGCTGCCGGGTGTGCCCAACGCCGACTACGCACTGGAGACGCTCACCGAGGAGGTACGGCAGGTCAAAGTGGCGCGGAAGAAGCCGCTCGGCCACATGGACATCGGGTCGCTGCTGCTCCCCCTCGGAACCACGGACGGTACCACCAACGCGGTGATCTTCGGGGTGGCCTTGATGCGGCACCGTGATGCCGATCTCAACATCATCCCGGCCACGCCGCAGCTCTTCTATCCCCATCACGACATGGATGCGCCGGCCTGGTGGCATTACAGGCGGCGCACGCAGATCTACGCCGACGCGTTCGCGCCCAAGGGGCATCGGATGCTGATGCAATTCCTGCTGGTGAAGGAGAACGGCCCGGAGCAGTTTGCGGAGTGGGAAGACGACTACCGGCACGTCGAGGCGTGGCTCGAGTCGATCGAACCCCCGGCCTGGCCCTGGGGAGTCGATGCCGCTCTCGTGGCCCGCGGGCGGATCCTCTACGCCGCGCACTGTACCGCGTGCCATGGTGCCCCGGCCCGGGATCCGACCGTCGCCGACGGCTACCCGGAGCTGGTCATACCGATCGACGAGATCGGCACCGACCGGGCGCGGTTCGCCGCCCTCTCGGCCGACCAACGGCGTTCGCTGCCCGCCAGCTGGTTCGGCCGTGGTGTGCCACCCCCGGCAGCCGGGAGCGAATCACCCACCGGCTACGTCGCCCCGCCCCTCGACGGCATCTGGGCCAGCGCCCCCTATCTGCACAACGGCTCGGTGCCCACGCTCTGGCATCTTCTCCGCCCCGCCGCGCGGCCGGCCGTGTGGCACCGCGGTCCGACGGCCGGCTACGACCGCGAGCGTGTCGGGCTCGCGGTGGAGTCGCTTCCGGCGCTTCCTGCCGGCCCGCTCCCCGCGGTCGAGCGCCGCCGCCACTTCGATACCTCCCGACCGGGAAAGTCGGCCGCCGGGCACGACTTTCCCGACGTTCTCGACGAGGATGGCAAGGCCGCGGTGCTCGAGTATCTCAAGACGCTCTGAGCCCGCTGCTGCCCGACCGGGGCCGCTGGAGGCGTGCCGCCGCCTTCTGCTAGGCTCGAACATTGCCAACCCAGCGCTGGAGAACCTCATGACCCAATTTGAACGTGGCCGCGCCGGTGAGATCACCCCGGAGATGCGTTTCGTCGCCGCGCGCGAGGATCTCCCCGAGGAATTGATCCGGGCCGAAGTGGCCCGCGGCCGGATGGTGATCCCCGCCAACCGAGTGCACATCGGCAAGAAGCTCGAGCCGATGGCAATCGGCATCGCGGCACGGACCCAGATCCACGCCACCAGCGGCAACTCCGCTGTCACCAGTGACGAGGCCACGGAGCTCGAGAAGCTCCACCTCGCGGTCCATTACGGATCCGACACGGTGATGGACCTCTCCACGGGGAAGGACATCGACCACATCCGCCAAGCGATCATCGACGCCTCGCCGGTGCCGATCGGCACGGTAGCGCTCTACCAGATGCTCGAGGAACTCGGCGGCGAGATCGAGGAGATGAAGCCGCAGCACTTCCTCGACATGTGCGAGAAGCAGGCGCGCCAGGGGGTGGACTACATGACGGTCCACGCCGGGCTGCTGCAGGAGCACCTCCACCTGACGATGAACCGGCTCACCGGCATCGTCAGCCGCGGCGGCTCGCTCATCGCCCGGTGGATGATGAGCCACCGCCAGCAAAATCCGCTCTACACGCACTTCGAGGACCTGTGCGACATCTTCCGCGCCTACGACGTCACCTGGAGCCTCGGTGACGGTCTGCGGCCCGGCAGCATCGCCGACGCCAGCGACGACGCCCAATTCGCCGAACTGCACGTGCTCGGCGAACTCACCCGGCGGGCCTGGGCCAAGGGCTGCCAGGTGATGGTCGAGGGCCCGGGGC
>SXWA01000201.1 GCA_005791575.1 Planctomycetaceae bacterium | reverse complement strand
GCGCGAGCACGGCACGCTCGAACACCTCCTCGTGATGCCCGTCACGGCCTTCGAGATCGCGCTGGCGAAGGTCTGGGCCAACGGTCTGGTGATCCTCACCGCCGCCACCTTCTGCCTCCTCGCGGTCGTCCGCGGCGTGCTCGCGGTCCCGACCGCGGGCTCGATCCCGCTGTTCGTCGGCGGGGTGGCGATCTACCTGTTCTTCGCCACGGCGCTGGGGATCTTCCTCGGCACGGTGTCGCGGACGATGGCCCAGTTCGGTCTGCTCGTGATCCTCACCGTGTTCACGCTGCAGATGCTCTCCGGCGGCAACACCCCGGTGGAGAGCCAGCCGGAGTGGCTCCAGCGCCTGACCCTCGTGCTCCCCTCGCGGCACTTCGTCTCGTTCGCGCAGGCGATCCTCTTCCGCGGCGCGGGGTTCGACCTGGTGTGGCGCGAGTTCGCGGCCGTGGCGGCGATCGGCGCGGCGTTTCTCCTCTACGCCGTGTCGCGGTTCCGCGCCTCGATCGCAGTCGGGCGATAGCCCTGCCCGCAGCCCGGTCCCTTTGCCGGGCCGCCCCCCCGCGCCGTTGTCGGCAGATATCCGCCGGGCTACGCTGCTGCCGGGGCGCGAGATCCCGGAGGGGACGGTCACCCGAGGCCCGATCCCCTCCCGCGGCACGGCCCCCTTCCCCCCGGGGACATTCCCATGCCACTGCCGCGATCCGCTGCCGCTCCCTCCCGCCGCGTCGGCGATGCCCGTGTTCCAGCGACGTTCACGCTGGTCGCCATCGCGGCGCTCGCCACGGGAGGAAGCGCCCCGGCCGCCGCGCCCACGCGCGACCTGGTCGCCTTCTCGACGAGAACCCTCGACCGCACGTTCGTCGCCGAGGGGGGGGCGATCGGTGATCTCGACGGCGACGGCCACGCCGATCTCGTCGCGGGGCCGTGGTGGTACCGGGGCCCCGACTTCGCCGAGCGGCACGAGTTCATGCCGGCCAAACCGTTCGATCCGGCCGGCTATTCCAACAATTTCTTCGCCTGGGTGCGCGACGTCAGCGGGGACGGGCGCAACGACATCGTCCTCTATGGATTCCCTGGCCAGGATGCGTCGTGGTTCGAGAATCCGGGTGCCGGCGCCCCGGCAGGCCATTGGAAGAAGCACGTCGCGATCGCCGAGCTCGACAACGAATCGCCGACGTTCGCCGACGTCACCGGCGACGGGGTGCCCGAGATCGTCGGCTCCGTCGGCGGCTTCTTCGGCTATGCCACCCCGGGGGCCGACCCGCGCGGGCCCTGGGCATTCCACCGCATCTCCCCCCAGGCCGCGGGCGGAAAATTCACCCACGGCCTCGGCGTTGGCGACGTCGACGGCGACGGCCGCGCCGACATCCTCGAGAAGAACGGCTGGTGGCGGCAGCCCGAGTCGCTCGCCGGCGATCCGCTCTGGCAGCGGAACGAGGTCGCCTTCTCCGGTCCGGGCGGCGCCCAGATGCTCGTCAGTGACGTCGATGGCGACGGTCTCAACGACGTGATCACGAGCCTCGCGGCCCACGGCTACGGACTCTCCTGGTACCGCCAGCGGAAGGCCGCCGACGGCAGCCGGTCGTTCGAGCACCGGCCGATCACCACCGACAAGCCCTCCGACAGCCCCTACCGTGTCGCCTTCTCGCAGATCCACGCCCTGGCGCTGGCCGACATCGACGGCGACGGCCTCGACGACGTCGTCACCGGTAAACGCTGGTGGGCCCACGGGGCGAAGGGGGATCCGGAGCCCGACGCGCCCGCCGTCGTGTGGTGGTTCCGGGCCACGCGCGCGGCCGATGGTGCCGGGTTCGTTCCCCATCTGATCCACGACGACTCGGGGGTCGGGGTCCAGGTCACCGTCGGCGATGCCAACGGCGACGGACTCCCGGACGTGCTCGTGTCGAACAAGAAGGGCACCTTCATCCACACCCAGGCGCGGCAGCCGGTCAGCCCCGCCGACTGGGAGGCGGCCCAGCCGCGTCGTCGCCGCTCAATGGCCGACGGCCTGCCCCCCGACGAGGCGGCCGCGGCGATGAGCCTGCCGCCGGGATTCCAGGTGACGCTGCTGGCGGCCGAGCCGGACGTGCGTCAGCCGATCGCGATGTGCTTCGACGACCGCGGCCGGCTCTGGGTGGCCGAGGCCTACTCCTATCCCAAGCGCGTGCCCAAGGAGGAGGCGCGCGACCGGATCCTGATCTTCGAAGACACCGACGGCGACTCGCGGCTCGACTCGCGGAAGGTGTTTGCGGAGGGGTTGAATCTCGTCAGCGGCCTGCAGGTGGGCTTCGGCGGAGTGTGGGTGGGGGCGGCGCCGGAGTTTCTCTTCATCCCCGACCGCGACGGCGACGACCGGCCCGACGGCGCGCCCGAGGTGCTCCTCGACGGCTGGGGCTACGAAGACACCCATGAGACACTCAACGCCTTCATCTGGGGCCCCGATGGCTGGCTCTACGGCTGCCACGGCGTGTTCACCCATTCGAACGTCGGCAAGCCCGGGGCCGGCGACGAGGCGCGGAAGCGGATCAACGCCGGCATCTGGCGCTACCATCCCACCAGGCACCTCTTCGAGGTCTTCTCCGAGGGGACGAGCAACCCCTGGGGAGTCGACTTCAACGACCTCGGCCACGCCTTCCAGACGGCGTGCGTGATCCCGCATCTCTACCACGTGATTCCCGGCGCGCGGTACCAGCGCCAGGCGGGCCAGCACTTCAATCCCCACACCTACGACGACATCAAGACGATCGCGCGCCACCGCCACTGGACCGGCGGGCAGTGGAACAACGCCGATCGGGAGAAGTCCGACGCGATCGGCGGGGGCCACGCCCATTGCGGGGCGATGGTCTACCTCGGCGGCGCCTGGCCGGAGCGCTACCGCGGCGCGCTGCTCATGAACAACATCCACGGCGCCCGGCTCAACCACGATCGACTCGAGCCTGCCGGCAGCGGATACGTCGGCGACGGCGCTCCCGATTTCCTCTTCGCCAACGACACCTGGTCGCAGTTCATCTCGCTCCAGACCGGGCCCGACGGGCAGATGGTGCTCATCGACTGGTACGACGCCAACCAGTGCCACCACAACGACTTCGCCAAGCACGACCGGGAGAACGGCCGGATCTACAAGGTGAGCTACGGCGCGCCGCAGGCGGTGCAGGTCGACCTCGGCAAAGCCTCCGACGCCGAGCTCGTCGCCCATCTCGCCCACGACAACGACTGGTTCGTGCGCCACGCCCGCCGGATCCTCCAGGAGCGTGCCGCCGCCGGCCGGCTCGCCCCCGACACGGGTGACCGGCTCCACGCCGCCCTCGCCGCGGCACCGACCGCGGCCAAGCGACTGCGGGTGGTGTGGGCGCTGTCGGTCACCGGTCTGCTCGACGCCGCCGGCCTCGAGAAGCTGCTCGACGATCCCGACCCGGCCGTCCGCGGCTGGTCGGTCCGCCTGGCGAGCCAGCGCGACGACCTGCCGCTCGACGTGCTCGTCTCCAACGGCACACGTCTGGCGCTCCACGATCCCTCGCCGGCGGTGCGCCTCGAACTCTGCTCGGCCCTGCTCCGGCTCCCGCCGGCGGCACGGTGGCCGGTGGTCGAGGCTCTCGCCGCCCACGGCGAGGATGCCGACGACCACAACCTGCCGCTGATGATCTGGTACGCCACCGAGCCCCTCGTGGTGCTCGACCCCGCGCGGGCACTCGCGCTGGCCGCCAGTGCCAGGATCCCGACGGTGTCGCGGTTCATCGTCCGCCGAGCCGCCGGCGAGGAATCATGCTACGAGGCCCTCGTCGCCGGTCTCTCCCGTGCCCCCTCGGCCACGCGCCGGTGGATGCTCGACGAGATCGTGGCGGCGCTCGCCGCCCGCGGGCGGATGCCGATGCCCGAGGCCTGGACCCCCGGCTACGACGCCCTCCGCGCCGACGCCGATCCCGACGTGCGCCGGCTGGCCGACCTCGTCGCGGTGCGCTTCGGCGACGAGCGCGTGCTGCCGGGGCTGCGCACGCTGCTGGCCGACCGGAAGGGGGCCGCGGAACGGCGCCTCGAAGCGCTCGAGGCCCTCGTGGCGGCGCGCGATGCCGCGACGGCCCCGGTGCTCCACGGCCTCCTCGATGATCCCGCGCTCACCACCCGGGCGGTGGCGGCGCTGGCGGCGGTGCCCGACGACCGCACCCCCGCCGCGCTCCTCACGGCCTATCCCGCCCTTTCAGCCGACGCCAAACCGGCCGCCATCGCCACGCTCGTCTCGCGGGCGCCGTGGACGATCGCGCTCCTCGACGCCATCGATTCCGGCCGGGTGCCGCGTGCCGACCTCTCCGCCTTCACGGTGCAGCGGCTGGCCGGCTCGGCCGATCCCGCCGTGCTCGCCAAGCTCAATGGCGTGTGGGGAACGATCCGCGCGACGTCCGCCGACCGACAGGCGGAGTTCGCCACCTGGCGGAAGGCCCTCGGCCCGAAGGCGATGGAGCAGGCCGATCTGTCCCACGGCCGCGAGGTCTACGCGAAGACCTGCGGCACCTGCCACGCCCTCCACGGCGTCGGCGCGAAGATCGGTCCGGAACTCACCGGCTCCAACCGTGCCGATCTCGAGTATCTGCTGGCGAACCTCCTCGACCCGAGCGCCATCGTCGGCCGCGACTACCAGATGACCACCGTCGTCACCACCGACGGCCGCTCGATCGCCGGGATCGTCGTCCGCGAGTCCCCCGACGCGATCACGCTGCAGACCCCGACCGAGCAGGTGACGGTGCCGGTGGCCGACATCGACAGCCGTGTGCTCTCACCGCTGTCGCTGATGCCGGAAAACCAGCTCACGCAGCTCCCCAAGGCGTCGGCCGTGGCGCTGGTCGCTTACCTCCGCAATCCCGCCCAGGTGCCCCTGCCCGGCGAGGGCCCACCCCCTTTCACGGCGGAGGGGAGGATTCCCGGCGCGATCGAGGGGGAAGCCCTCGTCGTCCGGTCGAGGACGGCGGGCGAGACGCGCCGCCAGCCGATGGAGTCGTTCACCGGGGGACGCTGGAGCGGCAACTCGCAGATCTGGTGGACGGGCGCCAAACCGGGAGGCAGGCTCGTCCTCGAGGTGCCGATCACGGTCTCGGGCCGCCACGAGATCCGTGCCGTCTGCACGAAGGCCCACGACTACGGGATCGTGACCCTGAAGTGGAACGACGCCCCGGCGGCAGCGCCGCTCGACCTCCACCACAAGGCGACGGTCGTCCACACGCCCGAGGTGCCGATCGCCGTCGTCGACCTCACCCCCGGCACCGCCACCCTCACCGTGGAGATCGTCGGCGAGAATCCCGCGGCGACCAAGGCCTGGATGTTCGGCCTGGATTACCTGCGCGCGGTGCCGGTGAAGACCCCCTGACCGGGCCCGCGGTGCGATCCCGCCGCGCGGAGCGTTGGACTGGGCGAGAGACTCGAAGACCCCAAGGAGCGGAGCGATGCACTGGAGGAGATGGATCGCGGCCGCCGGGGCCTGGACTGGGCTCCTCGTCGGCCTGCTGCCCGCTGTCGCGCAGGATCCGGCACGGGGGCCGGAGACCGCCACGCCCCTGTGGTACGGCGAGATGGAGGCAGGCGAACGGCAGTTCCGGTTCGTCGTCGAGTCGTCGCCGGCTCCCGACGGGGCGGTCCTCCACCGGCTGCGGAGCATCGACGAGGGGGACCGGCGCTTCGACCTCGCCGACGTGGTCGACGACGGCGCGCGTCTCGCCTTCGAACTGAAGCAGTCGGCCGCCCTCTATTCCGGGACCATCGAGGGGGAGAAGGCGACCGGTATCTGGAAACAACGGGGAGCGGAGCTGACCCTCGTCTTCCGCCGCGCCGGCACCGACCCACTCCCGCCCCCCCCCGACGAGATCTGGTCGGGATCGCTCAACGCCGTGGTTCAGAAACTGAAGCTCCGCTTCCGCGTCACCACCGGCGCGGGGGGCGAACGCCGGATGTGGATGGACAGCGTCACGCAGGAGGTGGGGGGATTCCGCGGCACCCTCACCCGGGACGGCGCTCGCACGACGATCAAAGTGCCCGCGGTGCGCGGCGAATTCACCGGTGATCTCTCCGCCGACGGCGCCACGCTCACCGGCACCTGGAAGCAGGCGGGGGTGTCGCTGCCGCTGGTGCTCACCAAGGGCGCTGCCGACGCGCCGCCGGCGACGAAGCGCCGTCCGCAGACCCCGCAGGGGCCGTTTCCCTACACCAGCGAGACGGTGATGGTGGCCAACGACACCGACGGCATCCATCTCACCGGCACCCTGACCGTGCCCCCCGGCGACGGCCCCTTTCCCGCGGTCGTGCTCGTCTCGGGATCGGGGCCGCAGGACCGCGACGAAACCCTCTTCGACCACAAGCCGTTCGCCGTCCTCGCCGACCGGCTCACGCGCGCCGGCATCGCCGTGCTCCGCTACGACGACCGTGGGGTCGGCGGCTCGGCGGGCGACGCCGACAACGCCACCACGGCCGACCTCGCCCGCGACGCGCTCGCGGCCGCCCGGCACCTCGCGGCCGACGACCGGTTCGATCCGGCGCGGATCGGCGTCGTCGGCCACAGCGAGGGGGCGGCGATCGCCGCGATGGTGGCGCTCGAGCGCCGCGAGACCGCCTGCATCGTCCTCTTGGCCGGCGCCGGCGTGGATGGCGAACAGGTGCTGCTCTCGCAGGGTGGCCTCGTCCTCCGCGCCGAGGGGCTCGCCACACCGGAGCGCCTCGAGCGGCAGCGGACGATGCAGTCGATCCTCATGGAGGCGGTCAAGACCTCGCCCCCGAGCGCCGACCCGGCGTCGCTCATCCCCATCGTGGCCAACCGGCTCGAGGCAGCCCTCGGTACCGATGCGCTCGACGGTCAGGACATCGACCAACTCGCGGCCAGCGGCGTGATCCGCCTCTCGTCGCGCTGGTTCCGCCACTTCCTCGTCCACGATCCCGCAGCGGACCTCGCCAAGGTCGGCTGCCCGGTGCTCGCGCTGTTCGGCAGCAAGGACGTGCAGGTCGATCCGGATCTCAACCGGCCCCCGGTCGAGAAGGCGATCCGCGCGGCCGGCAACCCCGACTCCGCCGTGGAGACGTTGCCCGGCCTCAACCACCTCTTCCAGACCTGCACCACCGGCGCCGTCAGCGAGTACGACGCCATCGAGGAGACGCTCGCGCCGGCGCTCCTCGGGCGGGTGACCGGGTGGCTCCGTGACCGCCTCGATCCTCCGGAGACCGCCCCATGACACCGACTGCCCCCGCGCGCCGGCTCGGTTTTCCCGTCGGCCGGATCGCCCGGCTCGCGTGCGGCGCGATGCTGCTCTCCACCGTCGCGATCCCGGCGCTCGGCGCCGACGCCCCGCGCTGGAACATTCTCTTCGTCTTCGCCGACGACTGGGGGCGCTACGCCGGCTGCTACGGCGGCCTCGACGGCCGCCCGACGATCAACGACGTCGTGAAGACCCCGGCTGTCGACCGCCTCGCGCGCGAGGGGGTGGTGTTCCGCAACGCCTTCGTCAGCGCTCCCTCCTGCACCCCCTGCCGCAGCGCCCTCCTCTCCGGGCGGCACTTCTTCCAGTGCGGCCGCGGCGCGATCCTCCAGGGGGCGATCTGGGACGGCTCGATCCCCACCTACCCCGGTCTCGTCGAACAGGCCGGCTACCGCCTCGGCAAGAGCTACAAGGTGTGGAGCCCGGGCACGCCCGCCGACGCCCCGTTCGGTGGGCAGGCCCATGCCTACGAGAAGGCGGGCCGCCGGCCCAACGACATTTCGGAGGAGGCGACGAAGCTCGTCGCGGCCGGCGTTGATCCCACCGCCGCCCGCGCGGAGGTGCTCGGCGAGATGCGCGACAACTTCCGGGTGTTCCTCGCCGACGGCGCGGCCGACACCCCCTGGCACTTCTTCTGCGGCCCCACCACCACACACCGGAAGTGGGTGAAGGGCTCGGGCCGAAGGCTCTGGGGCATCGATCCCGAATCGCTGACGGGCAAGCTCCCGCCCTTCCTCCCCGACGTGCCCGAGGTGCGTGAAGACGTCGCCGACTACCTCGGCGAGGTCCAGGCGGTCGACGCGATCATCGGCGTGCTCGTCGCCGAACTCGAGGCCCGCGGGATGCTCGACCGCACGCTCGTCGTCGTCAGTGGCGACCACGGCATGCCGGGGGTGCCGCGCGGCAAGTGCAACGTCTACGACCACGGCAGCGCCGTGCCGCTGGTGGCCCGCGTGCCGGGGGGCAGGGGCGGCCGCGTGGTCGACGACTTCGTCACGCTCCCCGATCTCTGCCCGACGTTCCTCGACATCGCCGGCGTGCCCCACCCGCCCGGACTGTCGGCACGGAGCCTGCTCCCACAGCTCACCGCGGCCGGCGGCGGCCAGATCGATCCGGCGCGGGATGCGGTGATCATCGGTCGCGAGCGGCACGTGGCGGCGGCGCGGGACGACCACTCCCCCTATCCGGTGCGGGCGCTGCGCACGCGCGACTGGCTCCTGGTGAGGAATTTCCATCCCGAGCGCCCGCCGATGGGGATGCCGCCGCAGGGCGCCGTCGATCCGGCGGAGGTCGCCGCCGAGACCTACACCGTCTACGCCGACATGGACGGCAGCCCGACGAAGGCCTGGCTCGTGGCCCATGCCGCCGACCCGGCCTGGCGCACGGTCCACGATCTCGCGTTCGCGAAGCGCCCCGCCACCGAACTCTACGATCTCCGCGTTGACCCCTGGCAGGTGACCAACCTCGCCGGCCGGCCGGAGCATGCGGCAACCGAAGCGGCCCTGACGAAACGGCTCCTCGATGCGCTCGCCGCCGCCGGCGACCCGCGGGTCGACGAGGAGCCGATCTTCGAGCGCTCACCGTTCACCGATCCGAACCCCGCCGCAGCGCAGAAGCAGGCGCGGCGCCAGGCCCGCGCGGCGAAGCCCGACGCGGCCAAGCGCCTCTTCGAGGCCGAGCCGCTCACCGCCGAAGGGGCGTTCACCCCGGGCATCGAGGGCCCCGCCTGCGACCGGACGGGGGCGCTGTTCGCCGTCAACCTCGCGCGCGAGGGCACGATCGGCCGGGTGTCCCCCACGGGGAGCGCCGCCGTGTTCCTCTCGCTTCCCGGCACGAGCGTCGGCAACGGCATCCGCTTCGGCGCCGACGGCACGATGTTCATCGCCGACTACGTCAACCACAACGTCTTCGCCGTCGCCCCGGGCACGCGGGAACCGCGGCTCCTCGCCCACGATGACCGGATGAACCAGCCCAACGACCTGGCGATCGCCGCCGACGGCACCCTCTACGCCAGCGATCCCGATTGGAAGGCGGGCACCGGCCAGCTCTGGCGGATCGACCGCGACGGCCAGACGACGCGCCTCGCCGCTGGGATGGGCACCACCAACGGCATCGACGTCAGCCCCGACGGTACCACGCTCTACGTCAACGAGAGCGTGCAGCGGAACGTCTGGGCCTTCCCGATCCTTCCCGACCGCACCCTCGGCGAGAAGCGCCTCGTGAAGCGCTTCCCCGACCATGGATTCGACGGGATGCGCTGCGACATCGAGGGCAACCTCCACGTCACGCGCTACGGCAAGGGCACGGTCGCGGTCCTCCAGCCCGACGGCACCGTCGTCCGTGAGATCGACGTCCTCGGAAAGAAGCCGAGCAACATCTGCTTCGGCGGCCCCGACGGCCGCACCGTCTACGTCACCGAGGTGGAACACACGCGGGTCGTGCGCTACCGGACCGACGTGCCCGGCCTGTCGAGCATCCGCTGGGCCGACCAGGCCGCGCCGGCGGAAGGGAGCGCCCGGTGACCGTCACGACCAGCACCCTCCGGCCAGCCCCCGCCCCCTCCGACCCGGCCATGCTCCCGACGCCGGCGCTGGTCATCGACGGCGCCGTGGCCCGGCGCAACATCGACCGGCTCGCCGCCTATTGCCGCGCCCACGGCATCGCGCTCCGGCCGCACACGAAAACCCACAAGAGCCGGTTCGTCGGCAACCTGCAGCTGGCCGCCGGCGCGCTCGGCCTGACCGTCGCCAAGGTCGGGGAAGCGGAGGTGATGGCGAAAGCGGGTGAGCCGGTCGATCTCCTCATGGCCTATCCGGCGGTCGATGCGGCGCGCACGGCACGGCTCGCGCGCCTCGCCGGCGACGGCCCGGTCTCGGTCGGCCTCGACACGGCCCCCGCTGCCGAGGCCCTGTCGGCCGCGGCCGCGGCCGCCGGCACCACCATCGGCGTGCTCGTCGACCTCGACGTCGGATTCGGGCGGACCGGCGTCGGGTCGCCGTCGATGGCGGTGGACCTGGCCATGCTCGTCGACCGGCTGCCGGGGCTGCGCCTCGACGGCATCATGTGCTATCCGGGGCAGGTGAAGATGCCGCCGGCGGACCAGGGACCGGTGCTCGCAGCGATCGCTGCCCTGCTCGCCGACGCCATCGACCGCTTCGACCGGGCGGGCCTCGCGCGGCGAATCGTCTCGGGTGGCTCGACCCCCACTGCCTACCAGTCGCACCTGATCCCGCAGTGCACGGAGGTGCGTCCGGGAACGAGCGTCTATGCCGACATGAACATCGTCCGCGGCGGCTTCGGGACCCTCGCCGACTGTGCGGCCCGCGTGGTCTGCACGGTGGTCAGCGACGCAGTGCCGGGGCAGGTCGTCCTCGACGCCGGGAGCAAGACGCTGACGAGCGACCTCTGCGGCCCGGCGCCGCAGTCGGGCCACGGCCATGTCGTCGAGTATCCGGAAGCAGTGATCCACCGGCTCACCGAGGAGCATGGTCAGGTGGACGTGGCGCGCTGTGCCACCAGGCCGCGTGTCGGTGAACGGGTGACGGTGATCCCCAACCACGTCTGCCCCTGCGTCAACCTCCAGGACGTCGTCTGGTGGCACGAGGGGGACACGCTGACGGCACTGCCCGTCGACGCCCGGGGCCGGCTGTCGTGAGGAACCGCGGCCCGCGACTGCCGCCTCCGCTCGGGATCTGACGACGGACGACCGCCGTCCGACCGCCCGGTCAGGGTGCGATCGCCGGCACTTCCAGCTTATGAAGGTCGACTCCGATCGCGTAGGCCGTCGTCCCTTCCTCGCCCCGGACGAGGCGGATCTTGTTCACAGCGTTGCCGAACGAGGCCTTCGTCCAGGTGGCGCCGCCGTCGGTCGTCTGGAAGCCGTGGGGCATCGCTCCGACCCACCCGTTCGCTTCGTCGATGAAGGCGACACCGAAGGCGCGCACGGAGTGGTCGTCCACCAGAGGGATCTCCGTCCAGGTCCGGCCACCGTCAGTCGTCTTCGCGACACAACGCCGCGATGCCGCTGGATCGGGATCGTAGGACTGCACGGTGCAGTAGCCGACCGAGTCGCTCGGGAAGGAGAACTTCCAGGTGGTCTCGAACGGGCGACTCGAACGGTACACCTCGTGCCAACTCGCACCGCCATCTGCGGTGGCGAGAATCAGGGCCCGCGACCGCGACACATCGGCATCCGTCGCGGCGGCGACGAACCCGCGCGAGTCATCGAGGAACTTGACGTCGAAGGCCATCGCTGCCTCGGGTGGCAGCGTTCCCCGCTTCCAGGTTGCCCCCAGGTCGTCCGACCAGACGAGGGCCGCCGGGCCGCCGACGCGTCCCACGCCGACGATCCGGGGGCGCCGGTCGGACACTCCGGCGTTGATGAACGGTACCGGGATGATGTCGAACGCACAGACTCCGGCGACGGGCGCCCCTTCGATGCTCGTCGCCGGCACCCAGGTCATCCCTCCGTCGACGGTCCGGTAGATCGGCACCTCGTCGCTGACGCCAGGGAAGTATCCCGGCCCGATGTTTCCCAGCACCCCCATCCGTTCGTCGACAAACGCCAGGCAGCGGACGAACGTCCCCGGCTTTTCCCAGACCTTCGTCCAACTCTCCCCGCCGTCATTCGTGCGATACACCTTGCCGGCACCGTTGCCGTACCACCCCGTCGCGGCCGTCGTGAAGTAGACGTCGTCCTGCTTGCCGGGATAGGGTTCCGTCGGCAGCTTCCGCCACCGCAAGCGCGCTGGATGTCGGTGGTCGGAAGGCGCGGCACCCTGCGATGGCTCCGTGCCGCCCCGTTCGACGGCTTCCATCCAGGCGATCAGTTTTCCGGGCAGGCTCGCGTCCCATTCCCCCTCTCCCATCGCCGCCACGCTCGCCTCGAGCGTGGCGTGGGTGGTGAACGCATGGTCGGCACGCGGCATCACCATCACGCTCCCGGCCCCCGGCGAGCGCCGATTGACGATGGCCGCGATCATGTCGTGATCCTCGCGCGCCGTCACCCAGTCGTATTCGCCCCAGATCGCCAACACCGCACCGCGTGACTCACCCCACGCCCGCGCCAGGTTGAGATCCTGCAGTTGATGAAAAAACGTCATGTGTCGCGTCGACTGGTGGGTTTCGTCGAGAAGGATCCCCTGGGTCGGTTGCCGCAACTCAGGCCACCGCTCCCACACGTCACCGAGCGTCTTCTTCTCGACGAGCACCATGGCGCTGGTGCGGGCCTCGGCCTGGACCGCGTCGGTCACCCTGTCCTCCGTGGCACCCGGCTGCAGCCGGGTCTGCCTGCGGACGTTTTCCAACTGGTATTCGAACCATGTCCGAACGAGCGTGCCGTAGACCATCGTCCCCCGGACCGGGGCGACGGTGGTGAGGTACGGCGCCATCACGCCCCCCATCGAGTGGCCGAAGATGAAGACGCGCTCGGGATCGACGCCGGGAAGCTCCGCGAGTTGACGGAGCGCGGCCTTGTACCCTTCGAGTTCGGCCTCGAAGTCGATCTCGCTGCAGGGCGGGCCCTCGCTGTCGCCGAGCCCGGGTTTGTCGACGCGCATCGTCACGAAGCCGGCTTCCGCCAGAGCATGGATGATCCGCGTATCGACCGCGTCCGGACTCGCCGGCCGGTCGATCGACTGACAGGGGATTCCCTGCACGCAGAGCACCGCAGGTGACCGGCCGGCGGTGGCACGCGGTGATTCGAGCGGCTCGGTGACGATCGTCCGTAAGCGGTAGCCAGCCGGTACCGTGACGCTGTCGTAGCGGACCCGGCTGCCGGGGACCTGCTCCTCTCCCGCTGGGCCAAGGGTGACGGCCACAGTCTTCGGGGGTTCTTCGCCCCGATGCACCTCGAGGAGAACGCGCCCGCCCGCCTTCGTCTTCCGCAGCGCGGCGACGAGCGCCGTGGGGGTCGGGGTCACCCGGCCGTCGATCCTCGTGATCGTGAACCCGGCCTCGAGGCCCGCCGCGGCCGCTGGCGAACCGGGCAGCACCTCGACGATCCGCAGCCCGCCGGCGGCAACCGGCTCGAACCGCACTCCCAGCGGACCGGCACGGCGTTCCAGCGGCTCCTGCGCCCCGGCGCCCGATCCGATGGCACCCCCGAGAGCCATGGCGACAAGGAGGAAACCCGTGCAGCGGCGACTCAAAAACATGATGGACACTCCACGGCGGTGTCGAAAACCGAAGCACGTTCGACCGCGGCGAGCGTAGCCTACCGTTGACGATCGTGTCAAAAAGACAACACTAGACGCGTTGCGTGTGGCAGCCCCATGGCGACCCGGAGGGCGGCATGAGCGTGATCGAGATCAAGACCGAGCGGCCTCTGATCGACGCCGTGCTCGCCCCCTACCGCGACCTGATCGGCCGGGACTTTCCCGGCTACCGGAACCACGTCCTCCGGGTCACGACCTACGCGATGCACTTCCTGGATCGCGACCCCGCGGTGGAGCCGGTCGTGGAGACGGCGCTCGCCTACCACGACATCGGTCTCTGGTCAGCCGGGGCGCTCGCCTACCTCGAACCGTCGGAAGCGCTCGTGGTGGCCGACAACGAGCGGCACGGCTGGGGATTCGACCCCGACCTGCTCCGCGGGATCATCCACTGGCACCACAAGGTGTTCGCCTACCACGGGCCACACGCCCGGATCATCGAGGCCTGCCGCAGGGCAGACTGGATCGACGCTTCGCAGGGCTGGGTGCGGAAGGGTATGCCACGGGTGGCGATCCGCGCCGTCGAGGAGGCGTTTCCCAATCTCGGCTTCCACGCGTCGCTCGTCCGGCTCGCGAAGGACCTGGGCGGGTCGACGCTCCGCGGCGGGATCGCGGTCACCCGCGGGATCGTGAAGTGGTGACGACACACGGGCCAGTCGAATCGGCGCCTGCTACAGCGCCGTTTCCAGCCCCTCGGCGGCGAGGGCCTGGCCAATCCGGTCGGCGAGCCGCGCCCGGGCGGCGTGCTGGTCCGGCGTCGCCGGCTGCCGCGACGGGCCCATGCGGAACCCGCGCACCGTCGCTCCGACACGGAACCCCTCCGGAAACTCCGCCCCGCCGAACAGCAGGTCGAAGATCCGGGTGATCCGCCGCTGGAGGTCGTTGGCCCGGGCGATGTCCCCCGCCTGCGCCGCGTCGAACGCCGCGCGGGTCAGCTCCGGCACGATCCCGCTGGTGGCATGCGTGCCCCCGTCGCAGCCGGCGAGGATCATCGGCACCAGCGCCCCCTCCCAGCCGGTGAGCACCGAGAAGTCCGGGCGCACGGCACGCGCCGCGGCGAGCAGCCGGATCATCTGCGCGACGTCGCCGCTCGAATCCTTGATGCCGATCACCCGGGGAAACTCCGTCGCCAGGCGCACCACCGTGGCGGTGTCGATCGGCGAGGCGAGCATCGGGATGTTGTAGAGCGTGACGTCGATCGGGCTCTCGCGCGCGATCGCGGCGAAGTACGCATACACGCTGTCGGTCGGCAGCCGGTAGTAGAACGGCGCCACGATCGCCACCGCCCGGGCGCCACAGTCGAGGCAGTGCTCGCAGGCGGCGAGCGTCTCCTTCACGTTGGCCTCCGCCGCCCCCGCCACGACCGGCACCCGGCCCGCCGCCGCCTTGCAGGTGATCTCGACGATCCGCCGCCGTTCCTCGACCGTGAAGCGGAGGAACTCGCCGGTCGAGCCGTTGGGATAGAGGCCGTGGACGCCGCTACGCACCAGCCAATCGACGTACCGGGCGAGTTCCGCCTCGTCGATCCGCCCCTGCGCGTCGAGGGGCACCATGTGGGGCGTGAGGATGCCGGTGATCCGAGCGGTCACGGAAGCGTCTCCGGAGGGTGAGGCGGGAGGAGTGCCCCCGCGGGGCAAGAGTCTACCCGGCCCCGACACGCGCACGGACATGCCGTTGACAGCCTCGGATGACGGCGTTCGATTGATCGGCCGGCAGCAACGTCCGCTCGGGTTCCCGGAGACTTGCTCGTGTCATCCCCCCTCTCGCGCCGGCGTCTCCTTGCCCTCGGGCCCGCCGTCGCCCTGCCGTTCGGCCTCGGTGCCGCCGCCGACGCCCCGATCGGGATCATCGACACCCACACCCATTTCTACGACCCCGCGCGCCCCGAGGGGGTGCCGTGGCCCGCCAAGACCGATGCACTGCTGCACCGCACCGTGCTCCCGCCCGAGTGGGAGGCGCTCGTCGCACCGCACGGCGTGATCGGCACGGTGGTCGTCGAGGCCAGCCCATGGGTGGAGGACAACCAGTGGCTCCTCGATCTCGCCGACCGCCATGCCCCGCTGCCCGGCATGCGCGGGATCGTCGGTGTGGTGGGCAACCTGCCGCTGGGCGATCGCGCCTGCCGCGGACTGATCGACCGCTTCACCGGCCACCGTTCGTTCCGCGGCATCCGCGTCAACGGCGACGCGCTCCTCGCCGGCCTCGGGGATGCGACCTTCTCCGCCGACCTGGCCCACCTCGCCGCCACCGGCCTCACGCTCGATGTGAACCACGGTCAGTCGCTGGCGGCCGTTGCCGCCACGGCTCGGCGGCTTCCCGATCTGCGGATCGTGGTCGACCATCTCGGCGGCCCACGGATCACGGTCGAGGGACCGACGGCCGGGTGGTCCGAGGCGATCGACCGAGTGGGCGCGGCCGGGCCGAACGTGTTCATGAAGGTGTCGGCCCTCCAGGAGGCGGCGGCCCACGCCCGCGGCTCGCGTCCGGGCCCGACGGATACCGCGTTCTACGCGCCATGGCTCGAGGCGGTGTGGAAGGGATTCGGCGGGGAGAGGCTGCTCTACGGGTCGAACTGGCCGGTCTCGAACCTCGGTGGCACCTATGCCGACGTGCTCCGGATCGTTCGGCCGTTCATCGCGGCCCGGGGACCAGCGGCCGAACAAGCCTTCTTCGCGGCCAACGCCCTCCGCGCCTACCAGGCTGTGGATAAACAGCCTGCTGCACCTCATGGATGAGGTGCCGGGAGCGCAGCTCCCGTGAAAAGCGCAGCGTTTCGGGCGGCCAAAGGCCAAGGATGGACTTTGGCCACCGCCTGCTACCGGCTGCCGGCCTCCTGACCCACACGACGTCCATCGGCCTGCTGGCAGCGGCGTCGGTGACCAGGGTGAGGAAGCGGGGTGGTACTCCATCGAACAGCGGCACGGAACACTAGAATCGGCCCCGTGACGTCCGCGGTCTGATGACCACGCGGCCCCCACGCACCGATCTGGAGCGCTGTTCCAGACCGCCGCTCGACCGCGACTGCAAGCCCTGCTCACCCACCGCCAACGATTCGGGAGCATTCCATGAAGGCGAGCCATCCGTGGACAGGGTCCATCCAGGGCGTCTGTCCACCCCCAACGTCGCGCTGGTCGCGGGACTTCCGCTCCCGCCGCCCGATCGATGAGGCTCCACAGGCTGTGTGGCCACGGGCTGTCGGCCTGCTCCCGCGCTGCGGAGCGGCTGTCGCCCTCACGTCGTCCCTCGTCGCCATCCTCCTCGCACCCGGCGCTGCCGCCGCCGAGCCGGCACGCGACATCGTGATCTACGGGGGCACAAGCGGCGGGATCGTCGCCGCGATCCAGGCCCGGAAGATGGGGAAGACCGTCGTCGTCATCGAGCCGACTCGGCACCTCGGCGGCCTCACCTCCGGCGGCCTCGGCGCCACCGACATCGGCAACAAGGGGGCGATCGGCGGACTCGCGCGCGAGTTCTACCGGCGCATCGGCCGTCACTACGCCCGTCCCGAGGCGTGGCGGCAGGAACGGATGGAGCAGTACCAGAGCCGCCGCAAGGTTCCCGGCGAGGAGGAGATGTGGACGTTCGAACCCCACGTCGCGGAGCGCGTCTACCGCGCTTGGATCGCCGAGACGGGCGTCGAGGTGGTCGAAGGTGAGCGGCTCGACCGGGCCGGCGGCGGCGTGCGCCTCGACGGCCACCGGATCGTGGCCCTCCGCACCGTCTCCGGGCGGGAGTTTCCCGGAAAGGTGTTCATCGACGCCGGGTACGAGGGCGATCTCATGGCCGCGGCCGGAGTGGCCTACCACGTCGGCCGTGAGGCCAACGCCGTCTACGGCGAGACCCTCAACGGCATCCAGGTCGCGCGGGCGACGAAGCACCAGTTCACCCACGACGTCGATCCGTTCATCGTGCCGGGGAATCCGCAGAGCGGCCTCGTGCCCCTCGTCGATCCGGGTCCGGCCGGTACCGACGGCGCCGGCGACGCACGCGTGCAGGCCTCCTGCTTCCGGATGTGCACCACCGACGCCCCCGACAACCGCCGCCCCTGGCCGAAACCCACGGGCTACGACGAGAAAACCTACGAGTTGCTCTTCAGGAACTTCGAGGCCGGCGACCGGAGGATCCCCTGGAACCCGGTCTTCATGCCCAACCGCAAGACCGACACCAACAACAACTTCGCCATCAGCACCGATTTCCTCGGCGCCAACCACGACTATCCCACCGCCGACGACGCCACCCGCGCCCGGATCGTCGCCGCGCACCGCACCTACCAGCAGGGGTTGATGTGGTCGCTCGCCAACCACCCGCGCGTGCCTGCGGAGGTGCGCGAGCATTTCCAGCGCCTCGGCCTCGCCAAGGACGAGTTCACCGACAACGACAATTGGCCCCACCAGATCTACGTCCGTGAAGCCAGGCGGATGGTGTCGGAGTTGGTCATGAACCAGAACCACTGCCAGCAGCGGATCAAGCCTGAGGATCCGGTCGGTCTCGGGGCCTACAACATGGATTCCCACAACGTCCGCCGGTACGTGACGACCGACGGGAAGGTGCGCAACGAAGGCGACATCCAGGTCGGCGTCTCCCCCTACCGGATCGCCTACCGGAGCATCCGGCCGCGGAGGGAGGAGTGCGAGAATCTCCTCGTGCCGGTCTGCCTCGCCGCCTCGCACATCGCCTACGGCTCGATCCGGATGGAGCCGGTGTTCATGGTCCTCGGGCAATCGGCGGCCACCGCGGCGGTGCTGGCGATCGATGCCGGCAGTGCCGTGCAGGACGTGCCATATCCCCTCCTCGCCGAGCGCCTCCGGGCCGACGGCCAGGTGCTCGAATGGACCGGCGCGCAGCGGACGCCCCAGCTGGAGGCGACGGCAATGAAGGGGATCGTGGTCGACAATCCCGCCGCGATCCTCACCGGCGACTGGTCGACGAGCCATTCGATCGGCGGCTTCGTCGGCGACGACTATCTCCACGACGGCGGCGCGGGGAAGGGCACGAAGACCGCCCGCTTCACACCGACGCTGCCCCGAGCGGGCCGCTACGACCTGATCCTCCACTCCACCCCGGGCTCCAATCGCTGCCGGGCGGTGCCGGTGCGGATCGAGTCCCCGACGGAGAAGACCACCGTCACCGTCGATCAACGCGCCAAGCCGCCCGAGGGTGGCTACGTCCTCGGCCGGTTCACGCTGCCGGGGGGCAATGGCACGAGCGTGATCATCGACACGGCCGGCACCACCGACCATGTGATCGTCGATGCGGTGCAGTTCATCCCGGTGGCTGCCGACTGACCCGGCGCGATGGCACCCGGCGGCGGCTCAGCGGTCGGCGTCCTGCGCCGGCAACTCCCCGTCAGAGCGGGCGCCAACCCGGGCTGGATCAGCGCTCGGCGTCCTGCGCCGGCAGTTCCCCGTCTGATCGGGCGCCAACCCGGGCTGGATCAGCGCTCGGCGTCCTGCGCCGGCAGTTCCCCGTCTGATCGGGCGCCAAGCTGACGGAGGACGTCGGGGGAGGTGCTCCGCGCGACGAACCGCGTCGCTCCGTCGGCCATCGACACCTGGATTCCACCCGGGTGGTAGGCGCCGAACCCGCCGACAAAGGTCGGATCGGGGGCCGGTTTCTCGGCAGCGGCGTCAGACCGCTGGATCTCCTCGATCCGCGAGCTGTTGCGGAGCGTGGC
>SXWA01000200.1 GCA_005791575.1 Planctomycetaceae bacterium | reverse complement strand
GGCTGCCCCGTCACCGGGCACAGCGACGTGAACTCCGGGCAGGCGAAACGCGTGAGGTAGGCCGTGTCGGGGTGCGGGTTGGGGACGCGCTCGAGGACCGCCTCCGCCGGTGATGCGGGGAGCGAGACCGGCCGACCGAGTTGCGGCGTGGGGCCATGCGGATCGGCGGGTGGGGTCATGGCGAGCGGGGATCCTTCCATGAAAAACAGGAACAACGGCAGCCTCTGCAGAGCCCGCGCGGAGGTCGCGCCGCGTGGCAAGCTCCGCGTCGCCCCGCCCGAGCCGTCGTCACTCCTGACGAGCCGGTTCGCGGCCCGCCCCGGGGGCCGCGGCCGCCGCGTCGTCCATCACCTCGATCTGGTCGACCAATTCGACCTTGATCTGCGGCTTGTCCTTGTAGATTTCGATCGTGCCGGTGACGCGGATCGTCTTGTCGAGGAAGTGGGTCGCCGGATCGGCGATGTCGGCCTTGGCAAACTTCTCGAGCCCCTGGCGGAAGATCACCGCGGTGAAGTTGTCCTTGTCGCGGTGGTCCTTGTGCGAGTTGAGGTAGCAACGCCCGGCATCGGCCATGAGCCGGCCGCTCGAGACCTTCATCGTCACCACGCACCACTCGCCGACATGCTTTGCCGCCTCCTCGGGCTTGACCGGAACCGCCTCCACCACGAGCGTGCCGGCGCGGCGCGGTGCGCCCCGGCCCGCCGCGGAAGGCTCCTGCGCCAGGGCGGGCTGCCCGCCCGCCACGAGGCCGGCGACGACGATCGCGACCCCGAGGAAAACACGGTGACGGTGGAGCGACGGCATCGGGATCCTCGCTGTGCTGGATGAGGGAAACACGACCTGCGGGAAACACCCGCGGCAGAAACAGCATACGCGGAGCACGGCCGGTCAGCGGCCGGCCGCCGCGGGATCAGGCAGGGTGAAGCGGCGCGTGGATTCCAGATGGTGCGCGAGGTCCGCCTCGTCCCACCAGGTGGGCTTCATCCGCCGCGGGGAATAGAGCTTCTCCGCCTGGTCGGCATGGTGCGGCGAGTCGGGATGGGCGGACTGACCCCAGGGGGTGCAGGTGAACGACTCCACCTTGCCGTCCTTGAAGAACATGAGGATCACCGCCATCGACCCGGAGTTGGCGACGTAGCGCTTCGGGTCCTCCGGATCCTGGACGCTGCGGACGTCGAACAGCGTCTCGCTGAAGTTGGCCTCCTTGTCGCCGGTCGAGTAGTCGGCGCCGCCGCAGGGGAAATAGCGGCCGGTGCGGCCGACGACGTGGACCGTGCCCCAGGGCACGTCCCAGCGGCCGTGATCCCGCTTGAGCTCGTCGATCGTCTCGCGGAACAGCCCGATGATCTTCGCGCGAGTGGCGTCGTCGAGCCGGCCGTCACGCACAAGCGGAGCCACGTCGCACCGGGCGCCGCACTTGAGGCGCCAGAACTTGAAGAGCACCGTCGCCGTCGCTTCAGGGGTGTATTCACCGTCCCAGGCGAGCACCGCCTCGACCGCGCGGCGCAGCTCCGAGTCCGCCGCCACTTCATCCCCCGCTGCCCCGTAGGCCCGCCCCAGCTCCGCCTGCCAAGCGCGGGCGAGCCGGTCGTGGACGTCGAGGGCGTAGGAGATCGCCTCGTCGCGGGTGACGAGCGGGTCGTTGTGGAGGACCTCGATCGAGCGCCGGCCGCGCGGATTGTTCTGGTCCCAGGTGGCGTTGTAGACGTGGCCGGGGAAACGGTCGGGGGTGAGTTCGCAATCGACCATCATGTTGTGCGGGGCGATGTTGCAGTTCTGCATGTAGCCCTGGCGTGGATTGAGGAGGCGGACGAGATCCTCCTGCGGATGGATCCCCTTCCATGCGGTGGCGCTCGTCGTGCCGTCGACGGGGCGCGTGAAGTCGTAGCCCTCGGGGCGGATCGGCGTGGCGCCGTTGCGCACGTAGGCGATGTTGCCCTCGACGTCGGCGCTCATCACGTTCTGCTCGTTGTATTGATGGAGCGCCAGGGCGGCGTTGACTTCGTGGACGTTTCGCGCCCGGGCCATCCGGTCGAACTGCTCGTAGAGCCCTGTCTGATCGAGGTACGGGCTCGCGCCGACATAGGCGGTGCCGGTGGCCATGTCGGGTGGGGCGATCACCGGCCCGAGGTGGGTCGAGAACACCGGCCGGGTGACCGGCTCGCCGCCGCGCACCGGGATCGTGACCTGCTCGATCGTCACCGGGCGCCACTGGCCGTCGTATTCGTACTCCGGCCGGGGAGCGATCCGGAACTTCATCCGGTAGACGTCTGAGGTGTCGGGGCCGCCGGTGGTCAGGGCCCAGCCGGCATGGCGGTTGTGGCCGATCGCCAGCATCGGCGACCCGATCAGCCAGAAGCCCGCCATGTGGAGGTCGCCGGCGTGCACGCGCGCTTCGTAGAGCACCGCCAGCCCCTCCCAGGTGAGGTGCGGGTCGGAGAGGAGGATCGCCGAGCCATCGGCCGAGCGCGACGGGGCCACCGCCCACTGGTTGCTGCCCGCCGCCGGCTTGGCACGCGGTTCGGCGTTTTTCAGGTCGTCCATCATCGTGCCGATCGGCCAGCGCAGGATCATCGCCCGGCCGATCGCCAGGGGGTGCCACGGCTCGACCTCGATCTTCAGGTCCGCCGCCTCGTCGGGATGGTCGGCGACGTAGCGGCGGATCCCGGCGGCGAACGCGGTGACATTCTCGCGGAGCCGCGCGGGGGCCGCCTTCTCCAGATATTCGGCGTGGAGGCGGTCGTTGCGGGCGAGGCGCATGATGTAGTCCTGCTCCACCGCGCCCGGTCCCTGCACCTCGGCGAGCCGCCCGATGGCGGTGCGGATCGCCAGGTAGATGTCGGCGAGCCGGTCCTCCGCCTGGGCATAGCCGAGCGCGTAGAGACCGGCCGCCTCGGTGTCGCCGCAGGCGTGCGGCACCCCCCAGGTGTCGCGGTGGAGGATCGCCTCGGCGGCGCCCGCGCGCGGGCCGGATGTGATCGCCAGCGCCACCAGTGCCAGCAGCATCGAGCCGAGCCTGCCGCTGCCGGACCGACCGGGGCGCCCGCCGGTGTGATCGCCCTCGTGGAAGATGCTCATGGACTGTGCCCCCGGTGCTCCCCTGGAAGAAGGTCTCTCCGCAGTCATCCATCCCCGACACAATCCCCCAGACACCATCACGGTAGGCCCCCGGGGGGCAGCCGCACAAGCGGGGACCGGCGGCTATACTCGCGGTCGGGATTTGGTCGACCGATTGCAGGGGGGCACACGATGCGGCTGGGGAGCGTGATCGCGATCTGCGTCTGCGGGTTGATATGGGCGCCGTGGGCCTCCGGCCAGGATGCCGCCGAGCGCCAGGCCCCGCCGGAGCCGGCAGGGGCGAAGCGGCTGTTCAACGGCCGCGACCTCGAGGGCTGGGATGGCGATCCGCGCCTGTGGCGCGTGAAGGACGGCGTCATCCACGGGGAGACCACAGCCGAGCAGGTCGCCACCGGCAACACGTTCCTGATCTGGAAGGAGGGGCGCGCACGCGATTTCGACCTCCGGCTCTCGTTCCGCTGCAACGCCGCCAACAATTCGGGGATCCAGTACCGCTCCCGGCACATCACCGACACCTCGGCGAAGAACCAGTGGGTCGTGCGCGGCTACCAGCACGAGCTGCGCAACGAAGCCACCCTGCCGAACGTCGCCGGCTTCATCTACGACGAAGGGGGCAAGCGCGGCCGGATCTGCCTGGTCGGCGAACGGGCGACCTGGTCGGACGGCGCCAAGCAGGTGACCGGGCCGGCACTCGTCGATCAGGAGGCGTTCGGCGCGCTGTTCCGTCTCGACGATTGGAACGACGTCGTCATCGTGGCCGCCGGGCCACGGATCCGCCACTACCTCAACGGGCGGTTGATCCTCGACTTCACCGACACCCCGCCGACCCTCCTCGAGGAAGGGGTGATCGCGCTGCAGTTGCACGCCGGCAAGCCGATGTGGGCCGAGTTCCGCGACATCCGCCTGACGGTCGCCGACGCGCCCCGCGCCGGAGCGGCTGCCGGGGCGACCGAGCGATGAGGCCCCACCCGGAGCGGGTGGGCATCGGGACCGTGGCGGCCGGTGCCGCGCAGACGCGGCGGCGGGCGCGGAGTTCGCGCCGACGGTTCGGCGCGGCGATCCACTTCGTCGGCTGGGCCGTCGCATGCTGGGCCGTCGCCGGCGGCTGCGTCTTCGGGCAGCAGGCGGACGGGGCCGCGGAGCCTGCCTCCCCCGCCGGGCAGATCGAGATCCACACGTCGTCGCGGCTCCGCCACGTGCCGGGCAGCTGGTCGTATCTCGACGTCCTCGCCACCAACCGGGGCGACACCGAGGGAGAAGCCCTGGTGGTCGTGTCGTTTCCCACCGCCGACGGCCGGCAATACGCCCGACGCGTCTGGCTGCCGGCCCGGGGGGAGCGGACCACCTGGCTGCCGGTCCGCATCCCGACCGAGATCCCGGCGGGGCGCACGACCATGCCGATGACGGTGATGACGCTCGACGCCCGCGCCGCCGGCGACCAGTTGTCGCGCTCTGACGAAGGCACGGGGTTCGTGCAGGAGGATCTGCTGCGCATCAGCGATGATGCCGTCCGCTCGGCCACGTACCTCGATCGGCAGGTGCTCGACGACGCCGAGTGGGTCGGTGCCGCGAGCGCCGAATACACCACGACGCTCGCCGTGGCGCGGACCGCGGTGCAGTTGTCGACGTCGTTCGCCGATTTGGCCGACGACCTCATGCCTCCCTGGCCGACGGTGTTTCGCGGCCTCGACCAGATCCTCCTGGCGAGTGATCGGATCCTCACCGACACCGGAGGTGTGGCCGCGCTCCGCGGCTGGGTCCGCGATGGCGGTCGGCTCTGGGTGGCCCTCGACGCGATCCGTCCGGAGACCGCGGCGGCGATCCTCGGCGACGACCGCCGTCTCGAGGTGATCGACCGGGTGCAACTCGACCGCTACACGATCGACGCCGACGATGCCGATGGCGTTGGCCGCAGCGAAGACGCCTGCGAGCTCGACCGCCCGGTCGATTTCGTCCGGGTGGTGACCTCCCATCCGGGGGTCGTCGCCCGGATCGGCGGGTGGCCGGCGGCGATCCAGATCCCGTATGGCAACGGTGAGGTCGTGATCACCACGCTCGGGCCACGCGGCTGGCTGGCGGCGGATGGAACCGCGACCCAGGCCCTGAAGCTGATCGCGGCACGCTTGCTCACGGTCCGCAGCGGTCGGCTCGATCCGAGCCGGCTGCAGGCAGCTCTCGAGACGCGCATCGGCGCGACCGTGCCGCCGCGCTGGTTGGCCGGCACCGTGCTCGGCGGATTCTCCCTGGCGCTGGTCAGCGCGGCCCTGTTCCTCGGATTCCGCGGTCGCCTGGCCGGGCTTGGAATCGCCGTGCCGGCCCTCGCCCTGCTGGCCACGCTGGCGCTGGTCGCCATCGGCCGGGCCGGCAGCCGTGGGCTTCCGGCGCAGATCGCCACTGCCGAGGTGGTGCGGCTCGCGCCGCGCACCGGGGAAACCCTCACCGACGGCGTGGCGGCGGTCTACGACACCGTCACGCGCGACGTCGCCTGGAGTGGTGACGGTCGGCAGTGGGCCATCCCGCGGCCGCAGCCTGGCACCCCCCCCGGGCGGCTCCTGTTCGGCGACGACGATCGGGTCGTCGCGGGCGGGATGCCGACACACTCGCGCAGCATCGACCGGGTCGCGCTCACCGGCATCGGCGCGACGCGCGGGGCGGTGGCGCGCGGACGGTTCGGCCCGGAGGGTCTGGAGGGGCGGCTGGCGGTCGCCGACTTCCCTCCCGCGGCCGATGGCGCCGATCCGTTCATCGTCGCTTGGCCCTCGGCCGCGCTCGCGGTCACGCTCGCCGACGACGGGGGATTCTCGGCGCCCGCCAGCGCGATCATGGCCGCCGATCAATATGCGTCGGCTGCCGTCCTGTCCGCGGAATCGATGTGGCGCCAGGAGGTGGTGCGCACGCTCCTGGCGATTCCCGGCGGGGCGATGGAGGACGGTGATCGGCCCGTCGCCCGGATCTCCCCCGATGCCGAGCCCCCGCCACTCCAAGGGCGGCCGTGGCTCGCCTACTGGACACGTCCTGAGACGGACGGATTCGGGCTCGCGTCGTCGTTTGATCTCCGGCGGGCTGCCGATTCCGATCTCCGGCGGGCTGCCGATTCCGATCTCCGGCGGGCTGCGCTGGTTGTTGCGGAGTTGGCGATCGACCGCACGCCGCCGGGGAGCCGGTTCCGCATTCCGGCGACATTCCTCCGCCCGCAGCCCGTGAGCGGGGAAATGGGCCGCTCAGCTGCGTTCGATCCGCGCACCGGGCGGTGGATCCGCGGCCTCACCCGGCCCACCGAGACGCTCCTCCGCTTCCAGCTTCCCAGCGAGGTCCTGCCCTGCCGTCTCGATGCCGCCCGGATCGAGGTCCGGGCCACCGCCCCCGGCCGCGTCCTCACGATCGCGCCGTTCGCCGCCGGGCAGGCGGCGGATCCCACGGCGATCGCCGATCCTGCCGGGGTGTCGGTGATCGAGATTCCCGGATCGACGCTCCAGCCCGATTCGCGTGGCGGCCTCACCTTCCGCATCGCGATCGGGCAGGCGGATCGGCCCACCGGCCAAGGTGCCGACGACGACGACTCCGAACTCACCGACACCTGGCAGATCGACCATGTCCGGCTCACCGTCGATGGCACCACCGAATGAGCCGGCTCCCCGCCGCGGCACCCCCATGCACCAGTCCACCTCCCCCGTCGTCGACATCCAGGATCTGAGCAAACGGTTCGGCGGCTTCACCGCCCTCGAGGGGCTCACGCTGCACCTCGACCGGGGGCAGATCCTCGGCTTCATCGGCCCCAACTCGACCGCGCGCGCTCTCGCGCCGCAGGGCGCCAATGCCGGCGCGGCGTCCGCCGTGCTCGGCACCATCCAGTTCACCGCCGGCGGGATCTCAGGTGCGATCGTAGCCGCGCTGCCCAAGACCTCGGCGGTGCCGATGGCGGCGAT
>SXWA01000023.1 GCA_005791575.1 Planctomycetaceae bacterium | reverse complement strand
GCGCCGGCCGAGGAGGGCCCGCCGATACTGTTCCCGCTTCGTCGCCGACGCCCAGAGCGTGGCCTGCGGCAGCCAGACGTCCCAGAGCGTGCAGTCGGAGAAGGCGGCGTCGTGGTGGAGCGCGTGGAGCTCGTCGAGGGCGCGCATCTCGGCTTCGTACCCCGGCACCGTGAAGCGCGGGAGGTCGGCGGCCGGCGCGCCGGCCCCAGTCAGGAGACCGAGGGCCAGCGCCAGCAGGATCCCGATCGGACGGCTGCGTGCGACGGCCATGGGAGTGGGGTTCCTGGGGCACCGAGGGGTGCCCCAGGATATCAAGCCGACTCCCCCCACGGCGCGGCGGTGCGACCGGCCGCTATTCCTTCGGCAGCGTCGCTTCCGCCTCGGGCAGGGCGTGGCCGAAGACCGACCAGACGACGCCGTCACTCACCACCGACAGCGTCAGGTGACCGGTGGCGCTGATGATCAGGCTCACACCGCGGCCGTTTTCCACCCCGGAAAAAACCGTCACACCGTCGGCTTCCGTGACGCTGTGGAGTTTCGTGACCTCGCCGCGCCGGGACTTCGGGGCGAGGAGTGTCAGTTCCTTCTTGACCGGATCGACCCGGAAAAACGTCGGCCGCTCGCGGTCGCCCAGCTCGGGAGGACCGACCGTACCGTCCTCGTCCACCGCGACTGCGCTGGCCACGGCGCAGATCCACGCCTCGCCTCCCCACGCGCCGCCACAGAGCACCACATTGGCCGTCAGATTCACCAGCACGGCTGCCATCGCCGTCCGCCGCATGCTCGTCGCCATCGATCCACTCCCTTGATTGTCGGATGTCGTTCACCGTCCGGGGCATCACCAGCCGGACACTGGTCGCACGTGGCCCGTCCGGGGCGGGGCCAACCCCGCGCCCCGGATGGGGAGCCGGTGCGGCATCACCGCACCGTGTAGCCCTTGGCCTCCATGGCCGCCATGTAGTTCCTCGTCCAGACCCCGAACTGCTGCTGGAACGCGGCCACCGCCGCGGCCGAGTCACCGCCCGCCGCCTTGACCGCGCGCCGCGAACGCATCCCGCCGGTGAGACCCGTCGTCGCAGCGCCGATCGCGGCCCCCTTGCCCGCGTCACCGGCGATCGCCCCGATCGTGACGCCGAGCAGGGCCCCACCCGCCGCTCCCTTCACGGCGCCGCCGCGTGCGGCACTCGCCGCCTCCGCGGAGGTGTGCCCCTGCTGATCGAGCACGGCCTTCGCCTGGTAGGGATCCCACTTGGTCTGCTGCGACGCCCAGTCGTAGGCGGCCGACTCGTCGGCTTTCTGCTGCTCGGGGCTCTGGCCGCGGGTCGGGAAGATCGCCAGGTTCGCCGGATTGGAACTCAGCGACGGCGGGCCGGCCTGCACCAGGGTGGTCGCCACCGCGAGCACCACCGTGGCCGACGCCACCGCCGCGCGCTGAACCACGCGACCCAACAGCCTGCCCGATCGCGGGGCCGCGATCGCGGAAGCGACGCCGCCGGGGATGCCATCGAGCCCGACTCCATCTCCACCGTGCATGATCATCGTGCAACCTCCATGTTCGTTTCTCGAGCCTGTACGACGACTATCTACACGGTTGCCGCCGACGGGAGAATGCGAGGTTGCCACCCTGCCGGAGGGCTACCCGAATCCGGCTACCTGAAGCGGGTGATCCGCACGCTGACCAGCCGACCGGCGGCGGGCCCGATGGCCGGTCGTCGGGTCGGCTGGTGACTCGTCGATCGAGAACAACGTGCCGAATGCCCGCTCACAGAACACGCCAGGGTCGTTGCGTCGTCGTCCCTCGTCGAACCCTTCGAGCGCCGCCAACTGAGCCGCCGCGAGGGAGAAGTCAAACAGGGCCAGGTTCTCGGCGCGGCGTTGCGGCCGCGACGTCTTGGGAATCAGCGCGGTTCCCCGCTGCACGCCCCACCGCAGCAGCACCTGGGTCGGCGCACGAGGCCGGTGGCGACGGGCGGCGGGTGGAGACGCGCCACCGACACCGCAGCGAAGTGTCCCTGCGGAAACCTGCCTGGGGAGCGGCCGCGATCGGCGGCAGCGCCCGAGCACGGCCCAGTTGGCTAGCGTTCGACACGTCCGCCCCCCCTCACCCCCGATGGAGCCTTCCATGGTGTGCCCAATCTCCCCGCGGCTCGTTCATTGGCTCCGCGAGGCCGCCCGGCAGCCCGCCTCGCTCGGTGGCCTCGCGCTGGTCGTCACGACACTCGGCTGCGGGCCTCGACCGGTCGAGCACACCGTCCAGAAGGTCGTTCCGGAGACCGTGCCGAGTGCGCCCGAGTCCCCCGAGGCGCCTGCGGGCGAGGCCGACCGCGATGGCTTCAAGCAACTGCTCGCGCGGAAGCTCGAGCGGTTCGACGCCGAGATCGACGTCATCCGGATGAAGGTGATGAAGCTCGAAGAGGCGGCACAGGCGGAGTGGCGGGAGAAGATCGCCGCGCTCGTCGCGCGGCGTCAGCTGGTCCAGGCGAAGTTCGAGAAGGCGATGGAGGGGACGGCCGACGCCTGGGACCACCTGCGTCAGGACGCCGAGCACGCCTGGGACGAACTGGAACAGGCCATCGCCAAGGCCACCGAAGGGCTCTGACACCCCACGCCTGTCGCGCGCGTCGGCAGGGGTGGCCAAGGGCCATGGATGGACGTGGGCCACCGGCTGCCGACCGGAACCGTTCCTCACCCCCGTGCCGGGGCGACGTTGGCATTCCGGCGGAACGTGTTGTCCGGGTCGTGGATCGTCTTCAACGCCACCAGTCGGGCGTGGTTGTCGCCGAACACGGCCGCCGCGCCGGCCGGCGCCACATAGGTCTGGTAATTGGCATAGATCCGTTCGTCGGCCGCGGGCCGGAGGAGGCGCCGCCACTCCTCCCCCTGCGCGAACCGCTCATCGGAGTGGCGCGGATCGCTCCATGTGGTCGCCAGGCGCAGGTGGACGGAATGGGCCCGGCGGTGCGGGAAGGCGGTCGCGGTCGGCTCCACCCTGCAGACCGCGCCGTGCATGAAGTGGCTCAGACCGAGGATCGTGTCGGGGGTCGCGCGGCCAAGTTGGTCGACGATGATCCCGATGATTTCGTCGTCGATGCTGTCGCGGTAGACCGTCTCGATCGCGCGCCACGCCGGGGCCGGGGCGTCGCCCGGGTTGGTGGCCGCCGCCTTCTCGGCGAGGTCGGCGTACGGCTGCCAACGCACCGCCTCGCGCGTCGGTCGGGCGATCGTGCGGAGCATGTGGAGCGTGCGTTCCGCCGCCGCTTCGTCACCCGACTGGCAGAGGCTGACGAACAGCCCGCGCGGACCGGGGGTGAGGTTGAGCGTCGCCTGGAGGGAATCGGGGGCCGACTCCATCAAAGCGCGGAAGCCGCGGAGGACGGCCCGGGCATCGGCCACGGCATAGTGGATGTCGCCGCCGAGAACCCGGCCGAGCGGATGGAGCCGCGCCGTGAACGACGTGGTGACGCCGAAGTTGGCACCCGCGCCACGCAGCCCCCAGAGGAGATCCGGGGCGCGGCCACCGTCGACGGTGACCGTCCGCGAGTCGGCGGTCACCAGGCGGGCGCCGAGAAGACTGTCGCAGCACGCGCCGAACGATCCCGCGAGCCAGCCGAGGCCGCCGCCGAGGATCACCCCGGTGGCGCCGACACCGGGGCACTGCCCGAGCACCGGCACGAGCCCCGCGGCCGCGGCGGCGCGCGCGATCGCACCGCCGAGTGCGCCGGCGCCGGCATGGACGACCCGGCGCAGCGGATCAACCGTGATCCACGCGAGCGGCGCCAGATCGATCACCAGCCCATTCGAGCCGCCCCAGCCGAGGTGGGCATGTCCGCCGGCACGGACGGCGATTTCCAGATCGTGCCGGCGGGCGAACTCGACGGCCCGCGCCACGTCGTCCTCGCTCGCACACCGCACGATCGCGGTGGGCAGGGTCTCGGTGCGCGGATTCCAGTAGAAGACCCGGCGGGCGGCGGCATAACCGTCGTCATCGGGCACGACGAGTCGGCCGGCGAGCGCGCCGCGCAGGCGGGAAAGGGCGTCGGGGTCGATCCGCGCTTGCCGTGCCACCGCGTGCCCCACGCCGGCAGCGGCGAAGAATCCGCCACCCGCGACGGCGGCGGCACGGCGGAGCACCCGGCGGCGTGAGGGAGTCGTCATGGCGGCAGCATACCCACTGCCGAGCCGACCCCGGCCGCCGGAAGTGCGGCGCGGCGCGATATCATCGGTCCGTTCGTTTCCGGCCTCCTGCCAAACCCTCCACCGCCACGGTGCCCAGCCATGACGCGCGTCTTCGCCGCGATCGCCTTTGCCTGCGCCTGCCTCTCGGGCACCGCGACCCCTGCCCCCCCGAAGCCCAACATCATCTTCATCCTCGCCGACGACCTCGGCATCGGCAACGTCGGATGTTACGGTGCCGACCGCTACCGCACGCCGCACCTCGACGCGCTGGCCGCCGGTGGCATCCGCTTCACGCGTGCCTACACCGCCCCCCTCTGCGGCCCCTCACGGGCCCTCGTGATGACCGGGCGGTATCCGTTCCGCACCGGCGCCACCAATCAGGACGCCGTCGGCAGGATGCGTCCGGAGGCCGAGCCGATGATCCCGGCCCATCTCGCCCGGGCCGGATACGTGAGCGCCTGCGTCGGCAAGTGGGGCCAGCTTCCGCTGCAGCCTGCCGCATTCGGCTTCGACGACTCACTCACCTTCCGCGGGAGCGGCGTCTACTGGAACACGACCGCCAAGGCCCGCACCTATCGGGTCGACGGTCGGGAACACCCTCTCGCCGACGGCCAGTACCTCCCGGATCTGATGCACGCCCACGTGGTCGATTTCATCACCCGCCACCGCGACGAGCCGTTCTTCGTTTACTACTCATTGTCCCACGTCCACTCGGACCTCGCGCGCACCCCCGACAGCGGGCCGGCCCCCGACGACCTCCTCGCCGACAACATCGCCTACATGGACACGCTCGTCGGCAGGCTGGTCGCGGCGCTCGAGCGGCTCGGACTCCGCGAGCAGACGCTCGTCGTCTTCATGGGTGACAACGGCACCGGCGAGGCGCACGCCGACGAGGCCACCATCGGCGGCCGGCGGCTCGCCGGCCAGAAGGGCTCGATGCTCGAGGGGGGAGCGCTCGTGCCACTGATCGTCAACTGGCCGGGTACGACCCGCGCGGGAGACGTGTCCGCCGACGTGATCGACTCCACCGACTTCGTGCCCACGTTCGCCGAGCTCGCCGGCGCGACACTCCCCGCCGGCCACATGATCGACGGCCACAGTTTCGCCGCGCAGCTCCGCGGCTTGCCGGCCCGGCCACGGCCGTGGGCCTTCGTCCAGCTCGCCCGGAGTTGGTACGTGCGCGACACCGGATGGAAGCTCGACCAGAAGGGGGACCTGTTCGACATGCGCGACGCCCCCTTCACCGAGCCGCTGGTGCCCCCGGCCGACGACACCGACACCAGCCGGGAGGCGCGCCAGCGGCTCGCCGCCGCGCTGGCGGCCCTCGATCCGGCCGGCGGCGTGCTCGACGACGGCGACGGGAGCGGACGCCATGCGAGCAAGGCCGCCAAGCGGTCACCACCGCCCGCCCCCCCACCGAGTGGACCGTGATCGCCAGTCTGCCGGCCCACCGATGAACCCCGCCCCGAGCCCCTGGGTCGTCTACATCCTCCGCTGCCGCGATGGATCGCTCTACACCGGGATCACCACTGACCTGGCGCGCCGACTCCGCGCCCATGCCGCCGGCCGCGCCTCCCGCTACACCCGCAGCCGCCTGCCGGTGCGACTCGTCCACTCCGAGCCGCAGCCCTCGCGGTCGATGGCACTGAAGCGTGAGGCGGCGATCAAGCAATTGCCGCGGCGCACGAAGCTGGAACTCGTGAATCCGCCCTCCGGGGGCGAGCGATCCGGGCCGCGGTCACCACGGAAGCGCTGATCGCCATGGCCGACCAGGCCGCAGTGGACGCCCTCCTCCGGGCCCGCACAGAATGCGGGGTGCAGCGACGTGTGACCGCCCCCGAACAGAGCCTGCAGGCGCCCCCGTGACCGATCACCATGTTCCCGGTTTTCTCCCGCGGGTCGCCTCGTTCGGGGCAGTCGCCACGGGGTTCGTGATGGCCGTCGGCATCGCTGCCGGGGCCGAGTGGCCGCAGTGGCGCGGCCCCGATGGCCAGGGCCATGGCTCCGCCGGGCCATTCCCCGTCGCCTGGAGCGAGCAGGACAACGTCGCCTGGAAGACCCCCCTCCCCGGGCGCGGGTGGTCTTCGCCGGTCATCGCCGGCGACCAGATCTGGCTGACGACGGCGATCGAAGTGGAGCCCTCGGCTGAAGCCCGCGCTCGCCGGCTGGCGGGTCGCACCGCGGGCGAGCCGGTCAACGTGGCGGGGACGGTGCGGCTCCACGCCCTGTGCGTCGACCGGGCGACGGGCCGTCTGCTCCACGACGTGGAACTGTTCGCCGTCGAGGATCCACAGCCGATCCACACCCTCAACTCCTATGCCTCCCCGTCGCCGGTGCTCGATGCCGGCCGGCTCTACTGCCACTTCGGCGATTTCGGCACCGCGTGCATCGACACCGCCACCGCGATCGTCGTCTGGACGTCGCGCGCCATCCGCCTCGACCACGAAAACGGCCCGGGCAGCACGCCGGTGCTGTGGCATGACCGGCTCATCGTCCACTGCGACGGCAAGGACCGGCAGGAGGTGGTGGCCTTCGACACCCGTTCCGGCGACGTCGCCTGGCGGACGCCGCGATCGGGCACGCTGCGTGACGATCCCCAGCTCCGCAAGGCCTACGGCACGCCGCTGGTCGCAGAACTCGACGGCCGCGACGTGCTCGTGTCGCCCGGCGCGGACTGGCTCTACGGCTACGATCCCGCCACCGGCCGCGAGCTTTGGAAACTCGGCTACGGCGTGCTCGGCTTCTCGACCGTGCCGCGCCCCGTGACGGCACATGGCCTGATCTACATGATCACCGGCTACATGCAGGCGGAGCTGCTCGCGGTGAAGGTGGTCGGGACCACCCCCGAGGTCGTCTGGCGTGTGAAGAAGGGGGTGCCGACGATCCCCTCGCCGCTGGTCGTCGGAAACGAACTCTACATGGTGGGTGACAAGGGGATCGCCACCTGCCTCGACGCGCGGACCGGCGACGTCGTGTGGAGCGAGCGATTGGGGGGCAACTTCTGCTCGTCGCCGCTTGCCGCTGGGGGGCACATCTACGTGTCCAACCAGGAGGGGGCGACGTCGGTGATCGTCCCCGGTCGCACCTTCGCACTCGAGGCGACCAACACGCTCGACGGCCGCATCTTCGCCACGCCGGCGGCCGTCGACGGCGCCCTCTACATCCGCACCGACGCCGCGCTCCAGCGGATCGACACCCGACCGCCCGGCGGTGGCTGAGTACCCCCTCCACGGGCCCTCGTCACCCGCTCCCCCCTGAAAAAGCGCTTACCCATCTTGCCAGGGGGGAATCTTCGCGAGAGTGGCGGTACGCTGGGCAGAACGGTCCGGTGAGGCGCGAGGCCCACCGACACGAGCCCACCGACAATCGTCGCCATCGTCGCCACGCGAGCGTCCGCAGCTCCCGTCGACGTCGATCCCGTGCGATCGCCCACGAAGCGCCGACCGCGCGCTCCGTTCGAGCGACCGCGACGCGGCCACACCCCCGGCAGCCACGGCTGGCCCTCCCCACGGCCAGCCCGCCAGCGGAGCCCGATCATGCCCACAACCCGCCGCCGCTCCCGATCGCCGGCCACCACGCTGCGCACGCGGCGCCGCGCAACCGCGCCCGCGGCACTGGTGGCGGCGGCGACCGACAGTGCCGGCGCCGGCCCGGCAGACGCGCTCGATCGCCTCGTCACCACCCTCGCCGCCAGCGTCCGCATCGAGGCCCGCGACTACCAGAAGCGCGTCGTCAGCCGTGTCATCGAGATGCTCTCGGGCCCGCATGCCGACCGCCACGTCACCCTGCCCGCAGCACGGTCGGTGATCGTCGAGAGCCCGACCGGCAGCGGCAAGACCGTGATCGGCCTGCTCGTCGCCAAGTGGGCGCAGGAATGCCTCGGCATGCGCGTCGCTTGGACCGCGATGCGGCGCACCCTGCTCGCCCAGGTGCAACGGGAGAACGAGGAGCGCGGGTTCGGTGTCGACCTCGCGACCGTCTCGATGTTCGACCGCAACCCACCCGCCGCCGATCTGCTCGTGGTCGACGAGGCCCAGCACGACGCCACGCGGAGCATGGCCACCCTCCACGCGGCCGTCGGTGCCAAGAAGGTGCTCGGGCTCTCCGCCACCCCATGGCGCGCCGACCGCCATGGCCTCTGCTTCGAGCGGTCGGTCCGCGACGCCGGGATCCGCCAACTCGTCCTCGACGGCTTCCTGAGCCCGTTCGCCCACCACACGATCGCGTCGTATTCCCCCGAGTCGGTCGCCGCCACCTGGCTCCGCGAACCGAGGCGCTGGGGCCGCTCGCTCGTCTTCTTCCGGACGATCGCCGAGTGCCGGGCCTGCGCGGCGCTCCTCGCGGCGGCTGGCGTGGCCTGCGAGGTCGTCACCGGCTCGAGCGACCGGGAGGCGCAGATCGAGCGCTTCGAGCAGGGCGCCTGCACGGTCATCCTCTCCGTCGCGGTGCTCGCCGAGGGCTTCGACTGCCCCGGCCTGGAGACCGTCTTCTGCCGCCCGTCGGGCAAGGGGCCGGCCGTGCAGATGGCCGGTCGCGTGCTCCGCCGTGTGGAGGGTGTGCCGCTCAAGCAAATCGTCCAGTGCCGGGCCACGAAGCATCCGTTCACCGCGACGGCCACGCCCGCCGTGCAGTACGTGCAGACCGACGACGGCTGGCACTCGATCGGCCTCAACGACCGCGTCGAACGGGCCACCACACGGATGCTCGAATTGCTCGTGCGGATCTCGAAAGCCGAGGAGCTGGGAACCAAGGGCTCCGCGCGACGCGGGCGGCGACCGCGCCGGCCCGGTCTCCGCGCCATCCGGAGCTGGAACTACCGCCTCGAGGAGGCGCGCGACCGCTTCGAGCGCCCGCGGCGCGAGAAGCAGGCATCGTGGATCGACGACGGCACATGGTGAGACGGGGACGGAGCGGGTGGATCGGGTGAGAGGATTCGACGGGCAACAGGGAGGGCTGCATCATGGTCGGGCAGGGAATCGGAAACGGTGACGGAAACGGCGACGGGCGGGTGCGTGTCGAGCCGTACGTGACGACGCTCGGCCGACTGAAGGTGAGCGCCGCCCCGGGCGGATCGGCGGGCCGGCGTGGCGAGACGACTCTGCCCGACCGCGCTCTCGTCGACATCGACGGCGCGCAGTGCGTCGTCTCCCCGCGGTTCTGGAAGTCGGTGTTCGCACGCTACCGGTTCGGCGCGAGCACGTTCCGCTACTTCCGCCCCGAGGAGGTCTTCCAGCGGATCTGCGACGTCTCGCGGGACGACCGCCTCCGCGTGATGGTGGAGCACCCCGCGAAGGGGCCGCCGGTGGCCCTCGCCGTCTCGCACCCCGATCAGCCGCTGCTGACGATCGGCGACCTGCGCGGCCTCGTCCGCTCCCACGGCGCCGAGAACCCCTTCTACCGCGACGGCGTCGTCAGTTGCACGTTCACGCCGCGGAGCGGCACGCAGGCCCTGGCGATCGGCGGGGATGACTTCGCGAACCGTTTCACGCTCGACGTGCCGGTGGACGGGTTCGGCAGCCCGCGGATCCACGTGGCGCTGCTGCGGCTGATCTGCGTCAACGGCGTCGTCGGCTACCACCGCGCCTTTGCCAGCGACGTGCCCGCCAGCCGCAATCCCCTCCACACGCTGACCCGGGCGATCGAGTGCTTCGACCATGCCGACGGCTATGCCGCGCTCCGTGAGCGTTTCCAGGCGGCGCAGGCGTCGTGGGCCTCCGTGCGCGAGGCCCACCTGCTCCATCGCCACCTCGTGAAGACGAAGCTCATCGATCCGCAACGCAAGACGGCGGTGATCGAGTCGTTCGACCAGCTCACCGGTCGGATCCAGGAGTTCTACGGGATCACCAACATCGACACATTGCCTCCGCGGCGCCAGCGACTGCTGCCGGTGAAGTGCCGCGTGTACGACCTGCTCAACCTCGCCAGCGAGGTCGCCACCCACGCCGCGGAGGCGCGGGATGCCCGGCCGCTCCAGTCGTGGATCGGATCGACGCTCGCCGAGGAGTTCGATCTCGAGGGCACGGCGGACCACGCCACCGAGTTCGCCGACCTGTTCCTCGATGCGCCGGCCGGACCGTCGGCGCAGGCGTGAACGATCGGTCGTGCCCGATGGATCTTCCGGCCCCGCTCACGGGGCCCGCGTCTGCTCACCTCCGCAAGTGGCAGCCATGATCGATCCGCCGACGCCGATTGCGGAACCGCGTCGGTGCATCCTATCCTTCGCCCGGGCCACGGGATGCAGGGCGACGTCCATGATCCAACTCGATCTCGTCCAGACACTCGCCGCGGGGGGGCTGACGCTGTTCCTCGGGGTCGCCGTCGTCAGGGCCGTGCCGGCACTGGCGCGCTACAACGTCCCGGCGGCAGTCGTCGGGGGGCTGCTGGTCGCGTCGCTGATCACGCTCGCCCGGGGCACCGGGGTCGCCACGATCGGTTTCGACACCACTCTGCAGACGCCGCTGATGACGGCGTTCTTCACCTCGATCGGCTTGAGCGCGAGTGTCAGCCTGCTGCGGGCGGGAAGCGGCCAGGCGCTCGTTTTTCTCTCCCTCGCAACCGTCCTCGCCGTGGTGCAGAACGCCATCGGGATCGGCGTCGCCGTGGCGTTCGGCGAGACGCCGCTCCTCGGCGTGCTGATGAGTTCGACGGCGCTGGCCGGCGGGCCGGCCACGGCCCTCGCCTTCGCGCCGCAGTTCGCGGCCGCGGGTGTTCCCGCCGCCGAGAGCCTGGCCATCGCGGCGGCGATGGCGGGCATCGTGCTCGGCGGCCTCCTCGGTGGGCCGATCGCCACGCACCTCCTCGAGCGGCAGCGGCTGCAGGGCACCGGGTCGCGCGGCCCCCGGAGCGCCCTCCCCACGCCGCCACCGGCCCCCCACCCGCGACAGGTGTACGAAGCCGAAACCCTCACGGGTGGGCCCGACGCCGGCCCGGGCGGGGTCGACGAGCACGACGAGGAGGGCGACGTGCGCGATGCCCTCAAGGCGCTCACGACGCTGCTCGTCGCGATGGCGGCCGGCGGCATCCTCAGCGCGGGATTCGTCAGGGCGGGGTTGACGCTCCCCGGCTACGTCGGCGCGATGCTCGCCGGCGCGCTGCTCCGCAATCTCGACGACGCGACCGGCTGGTTCCGCATCCCCCACGACCTCGCCGCGGGGATCGGGTCGGTCTGTCTGACACTGTTCCTCACGATCGCGCTGGTGAACCTCCGGCTCTGGGAACTCGCCGCCCTGGCCGCACCGCTGGTCGTCAACCTGCTGCTGCAGGCGGTCGCGGTGGCGGCGTTCTGCCGCTGGCTGGTGTTTCCGGTGATGGGCCGCGACTACGATGCGGCCGTGATGACCGGCGGGTTCACCGGCTTCATGCTCGGCACCACGGCCAACGCGATGGCGGTGATGCACACGCTCGTCGAGCGGTTCGGCCCCGCGCCGCGGGCTTTCGTCGTGGCCCCGATCGTCGGGGCATTCTTCATCGACTTCACCAACGCCATCGTGATCACGACGTTCCTCAGCCTGTTCTCCTGACAGCCCGTGGTCAAAGTCGATCCCTGGCCTTTGGCCACCGTGCTGCTACCAGGCACCGTGCTGCTACCAGGCACCGTGCGGCACGAGGAACCCGAGTTGGTGCGCCGCATGGAGGAGCATCAGGTCCTCGTAGGGCCCGGTCATGCCCCCTCGATCCGATAGCCTGCCCGACTCTCCCGGGAGAGGAACGCATTGGCCTCGGGATCGCCGACGATCTGCCTCGTCGCCGGGTCCCAGGCGACCTCGCGGCCGAGGCGCATGGCGATGTTGGACAGATGGCAGATCTCGAGCATGCGATTGTGCGACCAGACATCGGAGATCGGCTGCTTCCGCGAGCGCATGGCCGCGATGAAATTGGCCGTGTGATTGGCGCTCACCGGGCCGCCATACACCGCCTCGATCGCCCCCTCCGGCAGCGGGCGCTCCTTCAGTTCGTCCACCGGAACGCCGGTGATCTTGCCCCGATTGACGAAAAACCGCCCCTTCGTGCCCTCGAAGAGGATGCCATTGTCGCCGCCACTGGTGATGAACAGCTCCACGTCGCCGGGCATGGCGGCACGGATCGTGAACTCCGTCGCGGCGTTGTAGCGGTCGGCGACCGTCGGATGGCCGGCCTTGTAGGGCACGGGCAGCGAATAGTCGAGCGGGGTGACACGGCTCGGCCCGGTGTCGGTGGCACCGAGGGCCCAGCAGGCGATGTCGACATGGTGGGCGCCCCAGTCGGTGAGCTTGCCGCCGGAGTATTCGTGCCAATTGCGGAACGAGTAGTGGCAGTTGCTGTAGAGCGGCACACCACCGCCGTAGCCCTGGCGGATCTCCGGCAGCGCCCGGTAGGGAACAGCCGGCGCCGGACCGAGCCAGACATCCCACTCGAGCCCACTGGGCACCGGAGCCTCGGGGATCTCCGGCGAGGGCTCCATGCTGTTGATGCCGCAGGTGACCTTCTTCACGGTCCCGATGCGGCCGTCGCGGACCAGCGCCACCGCCTGGAGAAACCGTCCCTCCGATTCGGTGCGCTGCATGGTGCCCACCTGGAAGACGCGGCCGGTCTCCTTGACGACCCGCTCGATCAGCTTGCCCTCGTCGATCGTCAGGGTGAGCGGCTTCTCGCAGTAGACATCCTTGCCGGACCGCATCGCCTCGACGGCGATCTTGGTGTGCCAATGATCGGGGGTGGCGATCATCACTGCGTCGATGTCCTTGCGCTCGAGGATCCGCCGGTAGTCGGCGTAGGCGTCGGGCTTGCGGCTCTGGGCCTTTTCGACATTCACGACGTTGGTGCCGAGGACGCCGGCATCGACGTCGGCGAGGGCGGCGAAATCGGCGAACGGGAACGACTTCTGGGTGATCGTCCACCCCTGGTTGCGCAGGCCGATCGTGGCAAACACCGGCCGGTCGTTCGGCGACTCGGCCGCCAGCCCGTGACCGGCGGCGGGGAGCAGCGCCCCGCCGACCACCGCGCTTGTCCGCTCGAGAAACCGTCGCCGTGAGTCACGGTGTGCAGCCATGGCCGGTCGTCCTTTTGGATGGTGTGGGCTGGAAAGCCGGGGGCCGGGGACTGGTGTGGGATCGGGATCGGGCGGCCCCGACGGAACCGCCCCGGGGAAAGGATAGCAGGCCCGTCTCGCGGTCTGCCGGCAACCGGCAGACTCCTCTCTCCCGGCCGGGATGGTGTGGATCCACCGGAAAGCGGCCGCTCGGCCGCCGCACGGGGCCGGCACGCCGCCGATCAGCCCGGTGCCGCGGGCGGGCGGAGTGTGTCGGAGCAGCCCGTGGCGAAAGTCCATCCTTGGCCTTTGGCCACGTGAAAAGCTGCGCTGGTCACGGGAGCTGCGCTCCCGGCACCTCATCCGTGAGGTGCAGCAGGCTGTTGATCCACAGCCTGGTAGGCCCTCCGCCAGCGGTCGAGGAGAACCGCCGCGAGGATCACCGCGCCGAGGACGACGCGCTGCGTGTAGCTCTCGACGCCGACGAGGTTCATGCCGTTCTGGATGACCGCGATGATCAGCGCGCCGACGAGCGTCCCCACCATGCTCCCCTCGCCGCCGGCGAGACTGGTTCCCCCCACCACCACCGCGGCGATCACGTAGAGCTCGTACATCTGTCCGAAATTCGGCGAGCCGCTCTTGAGCTGCGAGGCCATCACCACGCCGCCGAGTCCGGCGAGCGCCCCCGAGAGCACGTAGGCCGCCAGCAGCGTCCCGGCGACCGGCACCCCGGAGAGCCGCGCCGCCTCGCGGTTGCCCCCGACGGCGAACAGCCAGCGGCCGAACGTCATCCGTGTCATGACGACGTGGGCCACCGCATAGAGGAGCAGCACGAGGACCACGGCATTGGGCAGGCCGAGGTCGGCACCGCGCCCGAGCCACATGAAGGAGTCGGGCACCTGATACACACTCTGCCCCTCGGCGAGCATCGACGCTCCACCGCCCGCGACGAGCATCATCGCGAGAGTGGCGATGAAGGGGGGGATGCCGAACCCCACGATCACCGCGCCGGCGAGCGCGCCGGCGAGCGCGCCGACGGCCACACCGCCGAGCCCGGCCAGCAGCATGCCCCATGCCCCAGCCCCGACACCGCCGGCGAGGTCGCGGACGATCAGCGCCGTCACCACGGAGGCGAGGGCGATCAGGCTGCCCACGGAGAGATCGATCCCGCCGGTGATGATCACGAGCGTCATCCCCACGGCGAGGATCGCGATCACCGCGATCTGGTTGGCGATGTTGAGCAGGTTCCCGGTCTTGAGGAAGTTGGGCCAGGAGTAGGGCCGCGGCTGGACGATCGCCGGCGTGCCGAGCGCCGGGAAGGTGCCGGGCAGATCGGCGAACAGCGCCCAGGCGGCGCTCGCGGCGCTCGCCGCGATCACGTCGAGCGGTCCCCCGGAGACACCCACCGCGCCGAGCGCCGTCCGCGCGTCCCGCGGCTCCCCCTTCACGACATCGACCACCGTCGCTCCACGTTGGCGCAGCAGCGCCGCGACGGAATCGGCGAAGGCGACGTCGTCGGGCTGCCCACGCACCGCCACGAGCACCCGGGGAGCCGGCCCATGGGCGGCGAGGATGTCGTCGGCCACGCCGCGGGCGGCCGCGGCACCGACCGGCTGCTGCTCGGTCCAGGTGAGGGCGCTGAAGAGGACACAGAGACCGAGAAGCACCCACGCCATGCCGAGATCGTGGAGACGGCCGCGCACCCAGCCGGGCAGCAGGGCTGCGGCGCCACCGCCCCCCCGCCCGTCCTTCACTCCGCTGCTCATCGGACGGCAAGCTCCATGATCGACTCCTGGGTGGCGACCGCTGCGTCGTCGATCCGGCCGGTGATCCGCCCATCGTGCATGACGAGGATCCGGTCGGCCATCCCCAGCACCTCCGGCAGGTCGGAACTGACCATCACCACCACCTTCCCGGCGGCGGCCAGTTCGTTCATCAGCTGGTAGATCTCCACCTTCGCCCCCACGTCCACCCCGCGCGTGGGCTCGTCGAAGAGGAGCACCTCGCAGCGGCGCTCGAGCCATTTGGCGAGCACCACCGTCTGTGGGTTGCCCCCGGAGAGGCCGCGGACGGGCGCCTCCTGGCCTGGCGTCTTGATGCGCAGGCTCGCGATCGCGGCAGCGCAGGCGCGGCGCGCCTCCGCACGGCGGACGATGCCTCCCCGCGAGTAGCGCGCGAGGCTCGGGAGGATGAAGTTGTCGCCGACGGAAAGGCCGAGCACGAGCCCCTGGAGCTTGCGGTCCTCCGGTAACAAGCCGATCCCGGCCGCGATCGCCGCCCGGGGCGAGTGCGGATCGATCGCCCGGCCGTCGAGCCGGATCGTGCCGGCGTCGCGCCGGTCGGCCCCGAAGAGGAGCCGCAGCACCTCGGTGCGCCCCGAGCCGACGAGCCCCGTGAGCGCGATGATTTCCCCGGCCCGGGCCGCGAACGAGACCCCGCGGACGGCGCTGCCGCGGAACAGCCCCTCGACGACGAAGCGGACCTGGCCGGGCGTTGCCGAGCGCGGCGGAAACTCCTCGACGAGTTCCCGGCCGACCATCATCCGGATCAGCGCGCGGCGGTCGACCGCCGACACGGCGGCGCCGCCGACGTTGCGCCCGTCGCGCAGCACCTCCACCCGGTGGCAGATGGCGGCGATCTCCTCCAGTCGGTGACTGACGTAGACGATCGCCGTGCCGCCGCGTTCCAGTTCGCGGATCACCGCGTGGAGGGCCGCCACCTCGGGGGTGGTGAGCGCCGCGCTCGGCTCGTCCATGACGAGGATCCGCGCGCCGGCGGCGAGTGCCTTCGCGATCTCGACGAGTTGCTGCCGCGCCACCGAGAGCGTGCGGCACGGGGCGTCGGCGTCGAAGTCGGCCCCCAGGCGCGCGAGGATCTCCCGGGCGCGGCGGCGCTGGGCGTCGCGGTCGATCCAGCCGAGCCCGGTGGGGCCCCGCGCCACCTCCTGCCCGAGGACGATGTTGTCGGCGGCGCCGAGGGCGGGGACGAGGTTGAACTCCTGGTGGATCACCGCCACCCCGGCCCGGAGGGCGTCCTGCGGCGAGCGGATCGACCGCTCGACACCGTCGATCACGATCCGGCCGGCGTCGGGGCGGACCGCGCCGCCGAGGATCTTCATCAGGGTGCTCTGGCCGGCGCCGTTCTCCCCGAGCAGGGCGAGCACCTCGCCGCGGGCCACCGTCAGATCGACCCCGGCAAGCGCCCGCACGCCGGGGTAACTCTTCGAGATCCCCTCCATCGCGAGCGGCGGCGGCGACGTCATGGTATCCCCTGCATGCCCCGGTCACACCGCGCGCATCCCCGGGCAGGAGTGTAGCCGCCGACGTGGCGGTGGCGCTGCCCCCAGCGCTGCCCTCAGCGCTGCACCCAGCGCCACCACCGAGCCCGACCACCGGGCAGCGCTTGGATGGTCAACCGAGCGAGGCACGCGGGCTTCACCACGGGCCACTCGCACGCACCTCCTCACGCCGCTATCCTCGCCGGCGGTGGGCGGATTCACGGGCCGACCGGCCCCGGCACGGAAGGCGATTGCCATGCAGCCAGCGGACGCACCGATCCCGGGGGCGGACGATCCCGCCGCCCCGCTGTCACCCTCGACACCCGATCTCACGCCACGCGCCTGGCGGGTCGGCCTGCTGGCGGTGTTCCTCGTGCTGACCGGTCTCGCCTACGCCCTCCAGGGCACGATCGGCCCCAAGGGAACGGCGCTCGTCGGCTGCGTCGCCTTCCTCGTGCTCGCGGCGAGCGCCTCGACGAACCTGCAGGGGGTCAACTGGCGGACCGTGATCGGCGGCATCCTCCTCCAGCTGGCCCTGGCGGTGCTCGTGATCCACGGCAGCGTCACGCTCGGCGGTACGGTGTGGTCGGTGCGCGGGCTGTTCGAGGGGATCGGCGAGGTCGTCAAGGCGTTCATCGGCTTCTCCGACGCGGGGGCGACGTTCGTCTTCGGCAACCTCGCCAACCCCGGCGACATCGCGCTCAATCCGGGCAAGGAATTCCTCTTCATGTTCGCCTTCAAGGCGCTGCCGCCGATCCTCTTCGTGTCGGCCTTCTTCACCGTCCTCTACCACTTCGGCGTGCTCCAGGGGATCGTCCGCCTCTTCGCCCGGGTGATGGTCTTCCTGCTCGGCACGAGCGGGGCCGAGACCCTCTCCGTCGCCGCCAACGTCTTCATGGGCCAGACCGAGGCGCCGCTGATCGTGAAGCCCTACGTGCCGCGGATGACGCGCTCGGAGCTGGCCACCCTGATGGTCAGCGGCTTCGCCCACATCTCGGGCGGGATGATGGCGGTCTACATCAACTACGGGGCCGACCCCGTGGCCGTGCTCACCACCTGCGTGATGGCCTGCCCGTGCAGCCTCTATCTCGCCAAGCTCGTCTTCCCCGAGTCGTCGACGCCGGAGACGAGCGGCCTCACGCCGCAGACCGACGTGAAATCGCCCTATGTCAACGCCGTCGATGCCGCCGCCGCCGGCACGGCCGACGGCCTCCGCCTGGCGCTCAACGTGGCGGCGATGCTGATCGTGTTCATCGCCTTCGTGGCGATGTTCGACGGCCTGCTCTCCTGCCTCAAGCCACTGCTCGGCTGGTTCGGCCTGCCGGTGACCTGGATCCCCGACGGGCTGTCGCTGCGGATGATCTTCGGCTGGCTGTTCGCCCCGGCGGCGATGCTCATGGGTGTGGAGCCGGCCGATCAGCAGCAGGTGGGAGCGCTGCTCGGCGCGAAGCTCTCGATCAACGAGCACTATGCCTATCTGGAGATGAAGAAGCTGCTCGCCGCGGGGGCGATGAAGCCGCGATCGTTCGAGCTTGCCGCCTACGCGCTGACCGGGTTCGCGAACTTCGCCTCGGTCGGGATCCAGCTCGGCGGGATCGGCGCGATCGCCCCCTCGCGGCGCCACGATCTGGCGAAGCTCGGCGGCCGGGCGCTGTTCGCCGGGTTTCTCGCCACGCTGATCAACGCCGCCATTGCCGGCGTCCTCACCGCCGGATGACCGGGCGCCGGGCCCCATCCCGCGACAAGCCCGTGGCAACCCCGCGGTCAGCGCCGCCCGCCGCGCTCGGCAGGGTCACGCACACGCCAGCCATCCCACCAACGCGCCCTGGATCGACCATCGCGGTGAATGCCGCGTGAGTGTCCCCTCCGGTCGCTGGACCTGCACTCGGGCCGAGTCATTTCCTGTCGAGCCGCGCGTCGACGAGCGGCTGGAGGCGGGCCGCGTACACGGCATAGCCGGCGGGCGAGAGGTGGATCCTGTCCGGCGTGTAGAGCGCTTCGCGGAGCACGCCGTCGGCGCCGACGAAGTCGGCCGTCAGGTCGAGGACGGTCACCTGCGGATCGCTGTCGAGCAGCAAGGGGTCGAGCGCCGCGTTGGTCCGCCCGATGTCGTCGTGGAACCTGTTGCCCGGAGCATGGCAGGGGAGGATCTTGACGACGATGACGTGGGCCCCGGGGAACGTTCCCCGCAGCCGCTCGACGCACGCCTGCACACCCCGCGCTGCCGCCTCGATGCCGGTCTCCGCGGTGAAGAACATGTTGTTGTTGCCGATCAACAGCACGATCAGGCGCGGCTCGAGCCCCTCGACCCCGCCATGATCGAGGCGCCAGAGCACGTTTTGCGTCTTGTCGCCGCCGATGCCGATGTTGACCGTACGGTACCGCGCGAAGTGCTTCTGCCACGCCTCGTTGAACGCCCCGGTGTCGAGCGGGCTGCCCCACTGCTGCGTGATGCTGTCGCCGACGAGCAGGATGTCGAGCGGCCCCCGACGGGCCCGCACGTGTTCCACCAGTTTCGCGTGCGTGTCGAGCCACGCCGTGCCGCCCCAGTGACCGGCGGCCGGGATGACCGGCCAGAGGTGCGGCAGGTGCTTCAGCGACTCGCGCCCCGGGCGCCGGTCATGCTCCGGCTTGTCGATGACGTAGGCCCGCTCCTCCGGCGTGAGCGGCCACCCGCTGACCTGCGGATCCATCTTGCCGTCGCGGTACGGCGCGTAGGGATAGTCGGCCGCGGGCAGCCCCACCGGGGCGAGGAGCAGGGCGGCGACGAACACACCGACGTGTTTCATGGCATGGCCCCAGAAACGGTCCAGTTCGCGACCGCGCACGGGTCGCACGGAGACTCCACCATCGTAGCGGTTCTGGCGTCCTGTCCGCGGCTCCGCCGACAACGATGGCTGGATGCCGGCGGCGCGTCCGGCCGGCAGCCGATCATCCCCGCCGGGCGCGCATGGTCGAGGTTCGATCGTCCTTCCCGGGGAGTTCGCACGCATCCGCTATGCTCGGGGTGGGTTTCGTCCATCGACCGGAGGCATGGGAATGCGTGCGATCCTTTTCGCGGCTCTGGTCTCGGCTGGAGGGTTCGTCGTGAACCAGGACGCCCTGCTCCCCCTGCTCGACTTTGCCGCCCCGGAAGCGACCCGCGACTGGCAGGCGGTGAACGACGGTGTGATGGGGGGCGTGTCCGAGGGTCGCTTCAGGATCACCGACGCCCACACGCTCGCGTTTTCCGGAAACCTGTCGCTGGAAAACAACGGGGGGTTCGCCTCGGTGCGGACAAGGCCGATGCCCCTCGGCATCCGTCCGGGCGACACGCTCGTCATCCGCGTCAAGGGCGACGGCCGGGAATACATGGTCAACCTCTACACGAAGAGCCGCCGCACCGCTTTCTCATATCGCGTCGCGCTGCCCACGGAGAAGGAACAGTGGAGCGAGGTCCATCTGCCGCTCGACCGATTCGAGCCGACCTCGTTCGGCAGGGTGGTCGCCGGGATGGGCCCCGTCGATCCCGACCAGATCAACGGCTTCGGCCTCATGCTCGCCGACAAGCAGCCGGGGCCGTTCCGGCTCGAGGTCGAGTGGGTGAAGGTGCTCCGTGGAGCGAACCGGTAGGGCGCGGACGCCAGCCGGTGGATCGCGGCATGCAATTCCGCTCCGGATGACTCATCGCGCGAGACTCCGCACCCGATTCGTCGAGCCTCCTCCGCGCGGAATCCCCCGACCACTCACGCGTCGCGGTCAACCGCCGCCGGTATCGGCATTCGCGGGCTCCAGGCTCTTGGCATAGAAGAGGGCCCCGCCATTCTCCGGGCTGTACACCGCCTGCGCGAACCCGACGGCCTCGTAGAGATGGCGTGCCCGATGGTTCATCTCCTGCACCTCGAGCGTGAGCTTCGCGCACCCCCGCTGCCGCGCGATCGCCTCCACGGCCGCGAGCAGCCCCCTGCCGACGCCGCGGCCACGGGCCGACTCGGCGACGTACAGGTCATGCACGTTGATGATCGGCCGTGCCGCGAACGTGGAGAATCCCACGAAACAGGTGGCGATCCCGACGAACTGCCGCCCCACGGAGGCGAGCAAAACCATGGTCGTCGGGTGCGCGGCGAGGCCGGCGACCAACCGCTGGAGCACGTCCTCGGGAAGCGCTGCGCCGTTGCCCAGCGCATCGCACGCGTAGGCGGCCGTCAGCGCGACGATCGCGCGCGTGTGATCGGGAACGGCCAGATCCGCTTCGACGATCGTGACCGACTCGTTTTCCATGCCTCTCCCCGGCCGGTCCCCGGATGCAGTGCCACCACAGGCTATCAGGCGACGGCCAAACAGCCCGGCGCCCCCGTCGATCCACCACCGCCGACGTCACGCCCCCATTCGCGCTGGACACCTCGGAGGCGGTGTCGGAAGATACGGGTCATGGGCTCCACGGGCCGTTCGATCGTCGTCGCGGCTCTTCTCGGCTGTGCCCTGGGCATGTCGGCACGGCGCGGGGCCGGCGCTCCCCCGCCCGACGCCGCTCGAGCGGCCACGGATCACGAACGCCTGTTCGTGCGGCGGATCGCCCCGCTCCTGGCCGCGAAGTGTGCGGCCTGCCACGGTGCCGATCCTTCTGCCGTCGATCCCGCTGCCGTCGAGGGGGGGCTGTCGCTCACGAACCGCGAGTCGGCCCTGCGCGGTGGCGACAGCGGCACGGCCGCGATCGTCCCGGGGGACGCCGCTGCCGGCACGCTCCTGCGGGCGGTTCGTCGGGATGATCCCGGCGTCTCGGCGATGCCCCCCAAGGCGGCCGACCGGCTTTCTGACGAGGAGATCGTCTGGCTGCGGGAATGGATCGTCGCCGGCGCGGTCTGGCCGGATGCCGACCGCGTCGCCGCGATCCGGGCACGCCACGCGGACGAATGGACGGAGGAGGATGGCGTCACCATCGCCACCTCCGGCGGCCTGTCTCCCGCCTGGGACGCGCGGCGCTACGACCCTGCAGGCCTGTGGGCATACCGTCCCGTGTTGAAGCCCGCGGTTCCCGCGACATCTCCTCGCGCGGTTCCCGCGACATCTCCTCGCGCGGTTCCCGCGACATCTCCTCGCGCGGTTTCCGCGACATCTCCTCGCGCGGTTTCCGCGACATCTCCTCGCGCGGTTTCCGCGACGCACCCGATCGATGCATTCCTGGAGGCACGGCTGCCGGCAGGGCTCATCCCCGCCCCGCCCGCCGACCGCCGCACGCTGGTGCGCAGGGTCACGTTCGATCTCACCGGCCTGCCCCCCACACCTGCCGAGATGGAAGCGTTCCTCGCCGATGAGCGCGACGACGACGCCGCGTTCGCCACTGTCGTCGAACGGCTCCTTGCCAGCCCCCATCACGGCGAGCGGATGGCGCAGCACTGGCTCGACGTGACCCGCTACGCCGACTCCGGCGGATTCGCCAACGACTACGAGCGTGGCAACGCCTGGCGGTATCGCGACTATGTGGTGCGTTCGTTCAACGACGACAAGCCCTACGACCGGTTCGTACGCGAGCAGATCGCCGGCGACGAACTCGGGCCCGGGGATCCGGAGAAACTGATCGCGACCGGGTTCCTGCGGATGGGTCCATGGGAGCTCACCGGCATGGAGGTCGAGAAGATCGCCCGGCAGCGATTCCTCGACGACGTGGTCAACAGCGTGGGGGAGACGTTCCTCGCCCACCCGCTGCAGTGCGCCCGCTGCCATGACCACAAGTTCGATCCGGTGCCGACGCGTGACTATTACGCGATCCAGGCGGTGTTCGCGACGACCCAACTGGCCGAGCCGGCGGCCCCATTCCTACCGACGGAGAACACCGCCGGGTTCGGCGAGCGTGCGGCGCTTGAACGGGCCCGTGAGGAGCACATCGCCACGCTCGCGCGCCTCGACGCGGTGCTGCTCGACAATGCCGCGCGGTGGTTCACCGAGCACGGCAAGGATCCGACGCGGTGGCACGGCGCGGTCGCCATGGCGCGCCGGCGGCAGGAGGAGGCATCCCGGGCGGGGAAACGCCGCCGCCCCTATGCCGACGTCTTCGCCGAGGCACGGCGGCAGCTTCTCGATGGGGGGGAGCCGGAGGAGGATTTTCCGCCGAAGCTCGTCGGCTTCACACCGGAGCAGTTCGGCCTCGAACGGGTGGCGCGCAAGGGTCTCGAGCGGCTCGCCTTCGCGCTCGAACGGTACGAGCCCTGGGCGCTGGCCGTCTACACGGGCCGCACGCGCGAGTACAAGACGATCCTGACCCCGCTCCGCGTGCCCGAGGACCGGATGACGAAGGGGGAGATCGAGGCCACCGCGATCCTCGTCGGGGGCGATCCCTTCGCGCCTGCCCACGCTGTGAAGCCCGGCGTGCTCTCGGTGCTCGGCGGTGTCGCCCCCAACCCGATCCCCGATGGAATCGAGGGCCGCCGCCGGGCATTCGCCGAGTGGGTGGCGAGCCCCTCCAATCCGCTCACCAGCCGGGCGATCGTCAACCGCGTCTGGATGTGGCACTTCGGCACGCCACTCGCCGGAAACCCGAACAACTTCGGCGTTACCGGAAAACGGCCGACCCACCCCGAGCTGCTCGACTGGCTCGCCGCCTCCTTCGTGGAGCAGGGCTGGTCGGTCAAAGCCCTCCATCGACAGATCCTCGGGAGCGCCGCCTACCGGCGCGCCGCTCTCCACCCCGACCCACGGGCGGTGCGCGCGCTCGATCCGCTCGGCACGGGCTACGCGGTGTTCCATCCGCGGCGACTGTCTGCGGAGGAACTGCGCGACGCGATGCTGATGGCGACCGGTGAGCTCAACCCGGCGGTGGGGGGCATCCCCAATCGCCCCGAAATCAACGCCGAGGTCGCCCTCCAGCCCCGCCAGGTGATGGGCACGTTCGCGGCCGCCTGGGTGCCGAACCCCCGTCCCGAGGAGCGTCACCGCCGGTCTCTCTACGCCCTCAAGCTCCGCGGCCTCGGCGACCCGGCCATGGAGGTTTTCAACACCCCAACTCCGGATTTCTCCTGCGAACGGCGCGATACGACGATCGTCACGCCGCAGGTCTTCACCCTGTTCAACGGCCGGGCGAGCCACGCCCGGGCAGTGGCGCTCGCCGCACGCGTCCTGCGCGAGACCGGCCTGGCCGATCGCGCCGACGAACGCGCGATCGATCGCTGTTTCTTCCTCGTGTACGGCAGGCCGGCCAGCCCCGACGAGCGCACCGCCTGCCTTGCCCACTGGCGGGAACTCGAGATCGAGCAGGCGGGGATCACCCCCGGTCGCGTGCGACCGCCGCCGGTGGTGCGCCGCGAGGCCGTCGAGGAGAACACGGGAGAGACCTTCTCGTTCACCGAGACATTGCACGCGGGTGCCGACTTCGTCCCCGACCTGGAGCCGGCCGACTGCGACGCACGCACCCGGGCCCTCGCCGACGTCTGCCTCGTGCTCTTCAACACCGCCGAGTTCACGTATGTCGACTGAACCGCACCGTCGTCGTGGGCCCGGCGGCTGCAGGGTCGCCTGCGCGCGGCGCGACGCGCTCTACGGACTCGGCGCTTCGCTGGGGAGCGTCGCCTTGACGTCGCTGCTCGCCGCGGAGGAGCGTGCCCCCTCCCCGCCGTCACCGGTGCGCGGTGCGCGGGCGAAGAACGTCATCTTCCTGATGATGGAGGGGGGCCCGTCGCACATCGACACGTTCGATCCGAAGCCGGCCCTCGAACGTCTCCACCTGCAGGAGTTCTTCCGCGACGGCAAGACCAAGTCGGCGATGGAGACCGGAAAGCGCTACTATGTGCGGAGCCCATTCCGCTTCGTCAGGGCTGGCCTCTCCGGAGCTGACATGGCGGAGAACTGGTCACACCTCGCCACGGTCGCCGACGACATCTGTTTCTTCCGCGGCTGCTCGGTGGACAGCGTCAATCACCCCACGGCGCTGTTCCAGATGAACTGCGGCAACCGCTTCGGCGGGGATCCCGCCATCGGTGCGTGGGTGACCTACGGCCTCGGATCGGAGAACCACGACCTGCCCGGCTTCGTCGTGCTCCCGGAGGTCAGCTATCCGCAGGGAGGTGCGGCCAATTGGGGCCATGGCTACCTGCCCGCACGGTTCCAGGGGACGCCGCTGCGGCCCCGGGGGTCGCCGCTCCTCGATCTCGCCCCGCCCGACCACGTCACCGCGACGATGCAACGGAAAAACCTCGCTCTGCTGGCGACGCTCGACGCCGCGCACGCTGCCGTCCATCCCGGGCAGGACGACCTCGCGGCGCGGATGAGCGCCTACGAACTTGCCTTCCGCATGCAGATGGAGGTGCCGGGGGTACTCGATCTCTCGCAGGAGACCGCCCGGACGAAGGAGCTCTATGGGGTTGGTGATCCAGCCACCGATTCCTTCGGGCGGAAGTGCCTCCTCGCCCGCCGGCTCGTCGAGCAGGGTGTGCGATTCGTGCAGCTTTACCACGGCTCCTGGGACAGCCACGACTCGATCCAACGGGCGCACGGCACGCTCGTGCGGGCGGTGGACCGGCCGATCGCGGCGCTTCTCGACGACCTCAAACGCCGCGGCCTGCTCGAGTCGACGCTCGTCGTCTGGTGTGGCGAGTTCGGGCGCACCCCCGACAACGGCGTGCGCGGCGGCACCGCCTATGGTCGCGACCACAATCCCAACGCCATGACGATCTGGCTCGCCGGTGGCGGCTGCAACGCCGGGCACACCATCGGTGCCACCGACGAACTCGGCATGACAGCGGTCGAAGGCAAGGCCCACGTCCGCGACTTCCACGTCACCCTCCTGCACCTCCTCGGCCTCGACGACAACACCCTCACCTTCTATCACGCCGGCCGTTTCAAGCAACTCAGCCAGTTCGGTGGCACGGTCATCGACGACCTGATCGCGTGAGCGACACGAGGATTCGGCCACTGCGCCTCCGGGTCACTGCGGCTCCGGGTCACTGCGCCTCCGGGCCGTGAAGTCTCCGGGCCGCGGTGGCCATGACGGGATCATCGCTCCAAGGACCTGGCGACGCCGCCCGTCGACGGTTCCCCCACTCATCGTTCGACCACGCCAGCGGCGCTCACCGCTTTTTGGCCTGGCGACCACGAGCCGTTCGGCTTCGGTGATCCCGCGCGCCGGCCCCACGCCCGGGGCGGCACCGGATGCGCGTCGGCAGCGACTTCATCGGTGCTGGTGCCCCGGTTCGTGGAACAGTTCCACGCGGCTGGCGAGCACACCGGTCTCCCAGAGGACGAACGCGGCGGCGAGTGTGGCGTGGCCGCAGAGCCGAGCCTCCGTCGTCGGTGTGAGCCAGCGCAGTGCGAAGGCGTCGGCGACCGGATGGAGGAACGCGGTCTCGGAAAGATTCATCTCCCGGGCGACGAGCCGCATCCACCGCTCGTCCGCCGCGCGTGGCAGCAGGCAGACGGCCGCCGGATTTCCGGCGAACGGCTCGGCGGTGAACGCATCGACGACGTGGAGCGTGGTCATCGGAGAATTGCTCCAGCGATCAGCCGGTCGTCCGGGCGCCGGGAAGTACACTGAGAGTCGCCATCCTCGAGGCCATGCCATGGGCCATCAGGCTGGTGACCATCACGCTCTGAACAAACAGCCTGCTGCACCTCATGGATCAGGTGACGGAAAAGCCGTGGCCGGGAAGGGTGCGGCGTTTCTCGTGGCCACGGGCCAGAGACGGACTCTGTCCACGGGGTGCTATCGATACTCGTCATGACGGCTGCCGGTCCCCGGCTGCTTGAATCCGCTCGCAGAGGCACTGCAACCAGCGGGCGGCGGGAGCGCCGTCGACGACGCGATGATCGAATGTGAGACTGAGGGAGAGGGTTTGTCCGACCTCGAGGCGGCCGGCTCTCACGACCGGCTCTTCCAGAATCCGACCGATGCCGAGAATCCCGGCTTGAGGCAGGTTGAGGATCGGCGTGAACGCGTCGATGCCGAACATTCCAAGGTTGGTGACCGTGAACGTTCCCCCTTCGAGGTGCGTTTGATTCAGCCGACCGGCCCGCGCCTGCGCGATCAGGTGACGGGTCTGTTCGGCGATGTGGGCGATGCTCAATTGGTCGGCGTGGCGAATGACCGGGGCCAACAAACCCGCAGGGGTGTCAACCGCGGTGGCGATGTGAATGGCATCGTAGGCGTGGATTCCGTCCCGATACCAACAGGCGTTGAGTTCCGGCATGGCGCGCAGGGTGAGTGCGGCCAGCCGTATCACGATGTCGTTGAAACTGGGTGCTTGGCCCGTCGGGGCGAGGCTCTTGAGGTTGGCACGGTAGGCCACGAGCGGGGCGGCATCGACTTTGGTGGTCAAGGTGACCGGCGCGGCTTGAGTCACTCCGGCGAGCATGCGCTGTGCCAGGATGCGACGCAGTTTCGCAGCCGGAGTGTGTTGACCAGGGGATACCGGCGCTGGTTCGGGCGCCTGGGCCTGGCTGCCCGTGGCCAAAGTCCATCCCTGGCCTTTGGCCACTCGAAAAGCTCCGCTTTTCACCGGAGCTGCGCTCCCGGCACCGGATCCCTCCGGTGCAGCAGGCTGTTGATCCACAGCCTGCTGGCTACCTGCCGTCGCCATCGGTCGCGCGATCACATCGCGCTCGCGAATACGCCCGTTGCGTCCTGTCCCGGGAAACTGCGTCCAGTCCACGCCGAGTTCCCCCGCCCGACGACGGGCACGCGGCGTGGCGAATCGTGCCGGCTCCACTGGCTGAACGGAGTGTCGCCGGGCCTCGGCAGCTCGTCGGACATCCTCGCCAAGCACCCGGCCTGTCGGGTCGGGTGTGAAGACTGCGTTGAGGTCGATCCCCAATTCCCGGGCGAGTCTTCGAGCGGCCGGACCGGCGGCGCGTGATGGTGCTGTGGCAGCGAGCGCTGCAGTCGCGCGCGGCATCGTCACGGAAGGCGGCGACACTGCCGGTGGCGACACTGCCGGCGGCGAGGAGGAAGGGGCGATCGCCAACGCGGGAGTGCTGCTGGCCGGGGAAGTGCCGGCCGGCGGTTTCCCCACGGAGACTGGCGGGGCTTCACCTTCGGCGAGGAGAAATCCGATCACTTGTCCGACCTTGACGCTGGCGCCGGCGCGCGGCGCATCATCGGGCACACACAGGTACCCCGAATCCAAAGACTCGATCTCGTGGGCCGCTTTCTCCCCTTCGAGCACGAACACCATCTCGCCGGAGCGGATGAATTCGCCGGGCGCCTTGAGCCACTCGACGAAGACTCCTTCCTCCATGGACCAGCCGAGCCGCGGAATGGTGACTTCCTGGGCCATCTCTATTCCTCCAACAAGGCACGGACAGCCTGGACGATCCGCGCGACGTTCGGCACGACCACTTCTTCGAGCGCCGGGGCATAGGGAGTCGGCGCGAATGCCCCGTGCAAGCGTTTGATTGGCGCGTCCAGGTCATTGAAGCCTGCGTCGGCGACCTGTGCGGCGATCTCCGAAGCGAAACCACAGGGGCCGAACGCCTCGTCCACGACCAACAGACGTCCCGTCTTGGCGACCGACCGCAAGATGCTGTTCACGTCCAACGGCGACACGGTGCGGGGATCGACGATCTCCACCGAGATGCCCTCGGACGAAAGCTGCTCTGCGGCCGAGAGGGCGTGTGTCACCATGAACGACAGTGCGACAATCGTGACGTCGCCACCGGTGACGACGACACGCGCCTGGCCAAACGGAATCTCATAATGGCCTTCGGGGACGGCACCCTTGCTCTGCATCAGCTCGCGATGTTCGAGAAACAAGACCGGATCGTCGCTGCGCAATGCGTGGGCCATGAGCCCCTTGGCATCAAAGGGATTCGACGGAATCACGACCCGTAATCCCGGAATGTGCGAATAGATCGAGTGATACATGCCCGAATGATGTGTGGCAGCCGAATGACCGACGCCTCCGCAGCCTCGCAGCAGGAGCGGCATCTTGAGCCGTCCGCTGCTCATGAACTGCATCTTGGCGATCTGGTTGACGAGCTCGCCGAACGAATCATTGATGAAGTCGATGAACATGAAGTCGACGACGGGCCGAGTCCCGGACATGGCCGCCCCGCACGCAAGACCGACGACCCCGCGCTCACAGATCGGCACGTCACACAGCCGCTCCGCTCCGTACTTGGCGTGCAGGCCGAGCGTGGTGGTGAAATTGCCGCCGCGGACACCGATCCCCTGCCCCATCACGAAGATCGTCGGGTCGGCGGCCATTGCCCGGTCGAGCGCTTCACGCGTGGCGGCGACGAAGGAGATGGTGCGACCGACGGGCAACGGGCGATCGGCAGTCGGGGGCGGGGGCGGGGGCGGGGGAGACGCTGGGGGGATGGAGTAGACGGAGGCAGTCGCGGTGGATGAATCGGGGACGGGGCTTGCTTCGGCGAAATCGCGCGACTCCCTCACGAGCGTCGCCACCTCGTGATCGATCCGATCGAAGTCGGTGACCAGATCGGGATACGTGGTGCGCAGCCGCGCGATGGGACATTTCTCCTTCCAGTCGGCAACCTCTTCACGCGTGCGATAGGTGAAGTCGCCCATGCCCTCGGCATGGGGACGCGTGCGATAGGTCTTGCATTCGATCAGTGTCGGACCGCCGCCCTGGCGAGCGCGGTCGATCGCTTCACCGAGCACTCGATGCACTTCGACGACATCGTTGCCGTCCACCTCGCAACCGGGGATTCCGTAGTTCGCCCCCCGCCGACCGACATCGGGGATCCCGCTGGAATAGGAGAACGGCACCTCCGTGGCGTATTGATTGTTCTCGCAGATGAACAGCACCGGCAGTTTCCAGATGCTGGCCATGTTGAGCCCCTCGTGGAACGCACCGTTATTGACGGCGCCATCCCCGAAGAAGGCAACTCCGACCGTTCCGTTCTCGAGGATCTTCGAGCTGTATCCGCCGCCACAGGCCTGGAGAATGCAGGGGCCGACGATACCGCTCGTCCCCATCATGCCGATCTCTGGTGCGAAGAGATGCATGCTGCCGCCGCGACCGCGCGAACAACCTGTCGCACGGCCGAACAACTCGGCGATGAGCTCGCGGGGCGGCATCCCTTTCGCCAAGGCATGGCCATGACCGCGATGCGTGCTGAAGACGCAATCATTGCTGGTGAGATGTGCACACACGCCCGTCGCAATCGCTTCCTGACCGACATAGGTATGGCAGGCTCCGTGGATCAGCCCGCGCTGGTGACAGCGTGCGAGTTCCTCCTCCGTCTGGCGGATGGTCTGCATCGTCCGGTAGAAGGCGCGGATCTGCTCGTCAGACAGGGGCTGGTTCCGGTTCATGCTTTCCTACCTGCTCGTCGCGTGAAACGACTGGACGGCACGCTGTTCATGACCTGGTGTCCCACCCGCGTTCATGGCCATGTTGCCGCCGTCCATAGGGATGATGGCGCCAGTGATCCATTCCGAACTGTCAGACGCCAGGAACACCGCGAGGCCCATGATGTCATTCGGCTGGCCGAGTCGCCCGGCCGGGATCCCCTTGAGGAACCGGCCTTCCAGAGTCGGATCGGTGACCATGCGGGCTTCGAGGCTCGGGTTGACGACTTGCGCCGGGGTGACGCAGTTCACGCGCACGCCTCGGTAGCTCCATTCCGTGCTCAGCTCGCGGGTCATCTGCAGGACCGCGCCCATCGCCATGCTGTAGGCGACATGCCCGCGTCCCAGTGCCGTCGAGCTGGCGAGTGAGCCGATATTCATGATCGAGCCGCGCCCCTGAGCCAGCATTCTCTTCCCCGCCTCCTGGCACATCGCGAACCGTCCGACGACGAGGTTCTGCACGACACGGTGCAAGTCGGCGATCGTCAGGTCCTCGGGTTTGGAGAGATGACCGTCGCCGGCGATGTTCCCCAGGAAATCGATCCGTCCGAATGCCGTGTCGACGTGCCTGAAAAGCTCTGCAATGGCGAGTGGGTCGGAGACATCCGTGCCCGCGACGAGCGTTCTCCGACCGATCCCGCGGATTCGCTCCCCCGTCGCCTCCGCCCCGCCACGATTGAGATCCACGAGCACGAGGTCGGCGCCATACCGGGCCAGCGCGAGCGCGGTGGCTTGTCCCAGTCCCTGTGCCGCGCCGGAGACGACTGCCACCCGGCCGGCGAGTGAAAAGAGGTCATCGTTCATCGAAAGCCCCTTCTTCGAGTCGCACTCGTCCACGCAGGGGATTGCGGATCGTCGCTGCCGTCAACAGGCCGCCAGCCAGCAGAATGCCTGCCATCGACCATGACCCCAGCTGCCCCAGGATGCTGGCTCCGAAAAAACCACCGATATTGGCAACGGAATTGATCAGCGCGATTCCCCCTGCGGCTGCGGCTCCGGAAAGAAAGGTGCTGGGAATCGTCCAGAAGACCGGCAGCATGCTCATCATGCCGGCCTGAGCCACGCACAAGCCGGCCAGTGCGATCAACGGCGTCGGCCCCCACGCCACCAGGCTCCAGCCGATCGCCGCCGTCAGTGCCGAGCCGGCCAGGTGCCATCGGCGCTCGCCTGTCCGGTCCGAGCTGATGCCGACCAGTGACATGGCGACGATCGCACACAGGTGCGGCAGTGCGGTGAGCAATCCGATCTGGAAGTTCGACGTCTGCGTGTACTGCTCCTTCACCAGCGTCGGGAAATACGCGCCGCCGGCATTGGAACCGACCGCGACGGTGAAATAAATGGCGATCAGGAGCCAGACGCGCGGCTGCACCATCGCATGCCATTTGTCCGGGCCATGCTGCCGTCGGCGGACTCGGTCCTCCTCGGCCATGTGCTCCACCAGCCAATCGCGCTGCGTGTCGGAGAGCCAACGAGCGCTGCGTGGCGAGTCGTCCAGGTAGAACAGCACGGCAATGCCCACGACGGCCGTCGGCAGTCCTTCGAGAAGGAACAACCATTGCCAGCCATGCAATCCGTTGACGCCGTCGAAGTGGTCCATGATCCAGCCCGACAGCGGATTACCGAGCACGTTGGACAGACCAATCGCCACCATGAAGAAGGCGGTCATCCGAGCCCGCTGACGATCCGGAAACCAGTCGCTGAGGTACAGGATGATTCCCGGAAAGAATCCCGCTTCGGCGACACCCAGCAGAATCCGCAACCCATAGAACGTCCAGACATCCCGGGCAAACATGGTGGCCGCCGAAGCCAGGCCCCAGGTGATCATGATCCGGGCAATCCATGTGCGCGCACCGTAGCGACGCATCAGCAGATTGCTGGGCACTTCGAAGAGGATGTAGCCCAGATAGAACATCCCGTAGCCAAGATCGAACATCGCCTTCGTCAGTCCCAGATCATCCTGCATGGCCAGCCGCGCGAAGCCGACGTTCGCGCGATCGAGAATGTTCAGCACATACAACAGGCAGATGAAGGGCACGATCCTCCAGGCCACGCTCCGCAAGGTCGACTGTTCGAGGTCTTGGCTCATGGGGATCTCTGATCTCGGGCGTCACCAACCGTCTGGTCGAATCGATCGGCGACCCGGCCACAGACAGGCTCAATACAAAACGATGGCCCGGCCCGGGCCGCCATGACAATCGCGGACCTTGACTGCGGCAAAGAGAAAGTAGCCGCCCGTCGTCGGAATCTTGTCGACATTCACCAGGAACTCGACGCCCACCATCTCACGGCTGCCGAGCGCCCAATACGTCATCAGCGCCCGCCGTGGGTCGACGCCACCGAGGTCGGGCGCATCGCTCGCCACGCAGCGAATCCCTTTTTCCTTGAGGTAGACGATCACGTCGGGACCGGGTGCCGGCCAGCCCTCGGTCTTCCCGCGGAGCGGATCGATCCACATTCCGGAATCGCTCATCGACGGCAGAAGATGTCGGTCATTGTGTCCCGTACGGAAGATGACGACGTCACCGGGCCGCAAGGGGTTTGTCGTGCGTTCGTACGCCTCGACGTGTGCCACGGTGATCTCGGGCGATGCAGGCCAGCTCCTCGACTCGGTCGATCCCACGAGCGACCGGACATCGATGACTCGTGCCTCACCGCAGGTCCAGCCGAGAGGCACCTGCTCGGTTGTCAGCGAACTGGTCCCGCGTCGGCCATATTTCTCCTCGTACTCCTGTAGCCAACCACGAATCTCAGGGGCGTAGGGACGGGGCGATTCACCAGCCGGGAGGGCGAAACTGGGAGGAACCAGATGGGTTCCGGCCATCGCATCCATGAGATGGCCGTGATGCCACATGTCGAGATACTCGGAGTACAGGAAGTCGATCTTCACGTAGACCTGGCGATGATCGCCGGTGTCGCTTCCCGGATGGGTGAGTGGCCGTTGGGGCGCGAGTGTCGGCGACAGATCGACGGCGCGCTTGTTGCGACAGGCGTTGATGAGCCGCACCGGCAGGTCGCCTCCGGCAATCGAAAAGGCGCGGCCTTCACTGTAAGGGCCATCTTTGTGCTTCGGACCGAGGAGGCAATAGAACGAGCCGGTCGGGGGCAACGCCCCCAGATTCGTCGCCCCCTCCGTCCAGATCATGCCGTACCGCAGCCCCGCGTAGTGGGTGGGTTCAGCAAGATCCGGCAGCGGTCCCATGCTGGCGCTGTCGGTACCGAGCGTGAGCACACCACGCTTCCCAAGCAGCTCCATGCACTCCGGATCGGGATCGGGATAGCCGGGTGCCTTGCGATCGAGAATGTCCGCGATGAAGCGGCGCCCCTCGGGCAGCGGTCGGTAGTATGTGTCCGAGTAGCCGCTGCGAAACAAGACGACGTCACCGAAGCGAACCTGTCGATGCTGTTTCTCGAACCGTTCGACATGCGCTGCCTTGACCAACGGGCTGACACCCTTGGGCGCCTGATCGAGGAGATCGCGGACGTCGACCACACAGGCCTCGCCACCGAATTGCCACGGTTCGATCGTGTCCGTATAGGCCAGCCCGAGCGGCCCCGACTTCTCCCGCTTCAGCTCCGGGCGGGCGACCGAGTGCGGTGGTACATCGAGCTGTGTCCCCGTGTTGCCGTCGATGAGCAGCGCGTCGATGTTATAGGCAGACTCGGGCCCGATCGTTCGCTGATGGATCAGGGCAAAGCGCGGGAAGGGGTGACTCGGCCATGTACAGGGATACTCCGGGGCGATCAGCAGCGAATGGTCGATGAAACGCGGCTCTTCACTCCACGCGCTGACAGCGTGACTCGACCCGAGGACGACGGCGACCAGCACGGCCCAATTCCGCCGAGATGCCGACAGCCGAGGGAACGTTGCGCTCATGCTGAGTCTCCTCCTTTGATGACCACTGTCGTCAATGAGCCGCTGCCGTCGAGTTCGGCGTCACGCCGTCCCTTGGTTGCGGAAAGCGCGAAACCCTTCACCCACTTGGAGAGACCTGCGAAATGAACTGCCTGTCGCGGCATGGGGACTCCGCGAAACAAAGGCTTGGGCACGGAAGACCCCGAGTCAGCAGCGATGGATTGCTTGGAGGGAGGCCATTCCCCTTGGCCGATTCGCGCCTGGACGGCCTCGGGCGGCCCGGTCTCCTCGTTCACCACCTTACGTGTTCACCACGTTCGGCAGCGGCTCGCCGCGCACTGCCAAGGAGGCGATCTGGGCCGCTGATTCGCGCAACGTCCGCACGGCCTTTGGACTCGCCGACGCGATGTGCGAAGCGACGATCACATTGGGAAGCGAGCGGAGCGGACAGTCGGTCGGTATTGGCTCTGGGTCGCAGACATCAATTGCCGCCCCGGCCAGATGTCCGGATTGCAGCGCGGCGACGAGGGCCGCCGTGTCGATGAGATCACCGCGAGCCAGGTTGACAACCAGTGAGCCGGGCTTCATTCGCGCGATGGAAGCCGCGTTGAGCAGCTTTTTCGTCTGGGGAGTCGAAGGGCAGTGCAGCGTCACGATGGTGGAATCGGCGAGCAGCTCGTCGAGCGTCACCGGCTCGCAGCCGGCACTTCGCACCACTTCGGCAGAAACGAAGGCGTCGAACACCAGCCGGCGGCTCTTGAACGGAGCCAGCCGCGCAGCGACTTCACTCCCAATGCGACCGAAGCCGACGATCCCCACGGTGTGATCGCGCAGCGTCCGCAATTGATCGAGCGGCGTCGCCAGCCCCCATTTTCCGTCGCGCACGTGCAGCGTGTTCGGAACCACTTGTCGTGTGGTGCCCAGTATGAACGCGAGCGTGTGATCGGCGACCTCGTCGATGCAGTAGTCCGGGATGTTGCAGACAGGAATGCCCCGCTCGCGTGCCGCCTTCACATCGACGTTGTCGTACCCGATGCCGTAGCGAACGATGACCTTCGCCCGCTGCATCGCTCCGATGACTTCCGCGTTGATCGGGGCGAACTGCGTGATGACCGCATCGGCGTCAGCGACGATCGATTTCAGGGCAGAAGTCTGCCGGTCGTTTCCACATTGCACTTCGCATCCGGCGGCGGACAGGATCGTCTGTTCGATTTCAAGATCGGGGAACGAGTGATCAGTGATGGCGACCGTCGGCATGGCGAGCGTGCTCCCCGGTGCTGAAATGGTCTGGGTGAGGATTGAGTGGGCATCTGATGGTCTGGTAATCTATCAGGCGCGACTCCCAGGCTGAGTCCAAACAGCCGGCTGCACGTCAAGGATGAGGTGCCGAGAGCGCAGCTCCCGTGAAAAAAGCGTTTCGAGTGGCCAGAGGCCAGGGATGGACTTCGGCCACGGGCTGTCGAGCGCCGGGGCCGCGGTGGAGCCGCCGGTCCGTGAGCCGGCAGTCTGCGGCCCCCCACGGCCGAGGTGCCGCGAGCGCGGCTCCCGTGAAAACCGTCCCACGGGCGTGTCGGCTGAACCAACCCCGGAAAGAATGGCATCCGATCATGGCAAGCGCAGGCACCTGGCACCCGCTCCGCATCTGGATCCCGATCCTTCTTGTGCCCCTGATGGCCTTCATGCGCTTCATCCCGTCGCTGGTCCCCAACGGGCCATCGATGATCTGGATGACGAGCGCCTTCGGTCCGTTTCTGATCGGCTTGTTGGTCGTGCCGTGGTGGGTGCTGGCCAGCCGTGCCCGATGGTTCGAACGTGTCCTCGGGGTGGCAGGCCTCGCCGTCGTGGTCGGGTTCGAGCAGGTGATCTGCCATCCGTCGATGCGCGGCCCCCTGCCGATCGTGTTGACGATCCCGATGGCGATCGCGGCGTTCGCGATCGGCACGATTCTTTTCGGTGGTACTCTTTCCATTCGGCGCACGTGGCTGGCCCTCGGCTTGGCCCTTCTGGCCACCGGGTATTCGGCGCTCGTGCGCACCGACGGCGTGTGGGGCGATTTCTCGTTCGGATTCGACTGGCGCTGGAAGCAAACCGCGGAGCAGTTGGCGGACGAGGAAATCCGCCAAGCCGGGAAAGTCGCCGTCGATGAGCAGGTCGATACCGAGGCACTGCTTGCAGCCCTCGGTTCGGCGCCGTGGCCGCATTTCCGCGGACCCCAGGGAAACAGCGCACAGACCGGGCTGCGCTTCAGCGACGACTGGAGCGCCACTCCCCCACGAGAGATCTGGCGCAGGCGAATCGGGCCGGCTTGGAGTTCGTTGGCCGTCGGCGCCGATCGGCTCTTCACCCAGGAGCAACGCCTCGTGAACGAGGCGGTGTCCTGCTACGACGCGAAGGCCGGTCAACCGATCTGGTCGTTCGAGACCCCGTCACGATTCTTCGAATCGCTCGGGGGTCTCGGACCGCGGGGCACCCCGACGCTTGCCGATGGCTCGATCTACGCACTCGGGGCCGAAGGAATCCTGGTTCGATTGAACGCGGTCGACGGCACGCTCGTGTGGAGAGCCGATCTCAAGGCGGCATCGGGAAGGACGGAGCCGCCGATGTGGGGCTTTTCCTGCTCGCCGTGCGTCGACAGCGGCTTTGTCGTCGTCCACGCAGGAGGCAAGGGGGACAAGGGAATCATCGCCTTCAACGTCGAGGACGGGCAGGTCGCCTGGACCGCCCCGGCTGGCGAGATGTCATACAGCTCGGTGCAGAGGATCACGCTCCTGGATCGGGGATATCTCTGCCTGCTCTCGAATTCCGGTGCGCATCTCCTGGAGCCGGCGACCGGAAAGAGTGTCCATGACTACCGGTTCGTGCACCAAGGGTACCGGGCCTGCCAGGCCCAGGTGATCGACGGCAACAAGCTGCTCATCCCCGCGGGCATGGGCACGGGCACCCGACTGGTGGAGCTCTCCGCGGACGGGGATGGGCTGCAGGTGAAGGAGCTCTGGACATCCACCGACATGAAGCCCGACTTCAACGACATCCTCGTCCACGATGGCCACGTCTATGGATTCGACAATGCGATTTTCGCCTGCATCGGCCTCGAGGATGGCAAGCGGAAGTGGAAGGGTGGGCGCTACGCCAAGGGGCAGGCGTTGCTGCTTGCCGATTCCGGGCTCATCGTCGTCGTGAGCGAGAAAGGGGAGCTGGTCCTGCTGCGCGCGACTCCCGAGAAGCATGATGAGCTCGGGAAGATCGAGGCGCTCGGCGACAAGACCTGGAATCATCCGGTGGTGGTCGGGGACCGGCTGTATGTCCGTAATGCCGAAGAGATCGTCTGCTACGAGCTGGCGACGGCGGGCTGAAGTTCCTTCGGCCCCGGGCGGAGCGCGGATCGCCGCAGTCCGGTGACGGTGCGGTCAGCGCCTCCTCGCAGAGTTGGAGATCTTCGCGCAGGACGAAGGCCAGATCGATCCGGAATTGATTCTCCCCCTCCCGTCTTGCCCTGGCAGGCTGTGGACAAACAGCCTGCTGCACCTCACGGATGAGGTGCCGGGAGCACAGCTTCCGTGAAAAGCGCACAGCTTTTCAATTGGCCAAAGGCCAGGGATGCACGGGCTGCTGGCATACCGCTCCCTGGCTCCCGAAGCCTGGCAGCCCTGTGCGGCCGCATCGGCGGCGCCGTATCGCCTCGACGCCGCGTGCCACAGCGGGGGCCAGCACACCCTCACGACACCCCCGAGTGACCCGGACCGCGGGAAGTGTCGCGCCACGTTGGCACCCTGCAGCCCCACCGAAAGTGGCCATCGACCACCGGCTTCTCGCTGCGGTGGAGCTTCTGCGTAACGTTGCCGTGCAGCCCCCGTGCGGCCGGATGCTCCGCGTCAGCGCGAAGCGGGTCGACCGCGGGCGGAATCGCGACGGGATTCGTGCCCCCCTTCAACGGCACGTGATCGACGAGTCATGTCGTGGGAGGAGGTGTTCTCATGCTTCGATGGGCGATCCTGTTTCTGATCGTGGCGATCATCGCCGGCGTGTTCGGATTCGGCGGCATCGCGGCCGCGGCGACCGACATCGCCCGGCTGCTGTTCGTGGTGTTTCTGGCCCTGTTCGTCATCGCCTTGGTCTTCGGACGGCGGGGCATGTCCCCGCCAATCAATATCGACTCGTGATCATTTCGTGGATCCAGAAACAAGCACAGGGAAACCGACCATGAACGAACTGACTTTCAAGGGAGAGTGAAACGAGTTGAAGGGCAAGCTGAAGCAGAAATACGCCCAATTGACCGACGACGATTTGATGTACGCGAAGGGCAAGGAGAACGAACTCCTCGGCTGCCTGCAGAAGAAACTGGGGCAGACCCAGGATCAGATCCGAAAGCTCCTCGCCGACATGTAGCCTGCGGGCCATCTCGGCCGCCGCTGCCGGTGCGGTGGGTGTCGTCAAAGATGCCATGGAAGCCGTTCGGCGATCCCAGCCAGAGCGGCACTGCTTCGATGAGCGGGGGCGTAGGACTCGAACCCCAGCAGGCTGTGATCACAGCCTGCTGCACCTCACGGATGGAGGTGCCGGGAGCGAAGCTCCCGTGAAAACCGCAGGTTTTCGAGTGGACAAAGGCCAGGGATGGACTTTGGCCACGGGCGGCCAGGGTCGCCTCGAACACCTGCATGTCGCCGGTCGGCTCTTCCAGCGACGACCGGTTCCGGCGCCTCCCCCAACGCCTGATCGGGCATCGGCACTTCCCAGCCGGGCTGAAAACACAGATGCCCTGCGGAGCAATCTCCGCAGGGCACCGGTTATCCGTGGCGGGGTTCGTTTGGTGGCACTCAGGGGAGAATCACGGAGTCGATCACGTGGATCACACCGTTCTTCGCGTTGATGTCGGTCTTCACGACATTCGCCTTCCCCGACGCGGTGCCCACCTTCACTCCGCCGTCGGTGGAGATCGAAAGTGTGCCGCCGCCGGCGGTGGTCGCCTCGGTGAGGCCGACGACGTCCTTCGCCAACACTTTCCCGGGAACGACGTGGAGCAGCAGGATCTCCTTGAGCTTGTCGCGGTTCTGCGGCTCGAGCAGCGATTCCACCGTGCCCGCAGGCAGCTTGGCGAAGGCTTCGTCGGTCGGGGCGAAGACGGTGAACGGACCCTCTCCCTTGAGCGTGGAGACGAGATCGGCGGCACCAAGGGCCGCGGCAAGCGTCTTGAAGGTTCCGGCACCGACGGCGGTGTCGACGATGTCCTTCGCCGGGGAGGCTACCGGAGAGGCGACGCTGGCACCGGTAGCAGGGGAGGTCGAGATCACCCGCTCGCTGATGATCCGCTCCCCGGAGATGCTCTCATGCCGAGGGGCGTGCACGACTCGGCCCGTGATCCCGGGATGGGTGACGACGGAGCCATCGTTGTGGACGACTGGATTGTGACCGGTTGGATTGTGACCGGCATGGGACCGCGTCGCCGGCTGGGAGGAGTAGGCCCGCCGGTGACCGCCCCCCCGGTTGCACTGGCCGGCAGGCGAGGCAGCAGAGCCGATCGCGAGGCCCAACGTGACACAGGCGACGAGAACATGCTTCGACATGGCGGTGGTCCTGGGGGAATGATCAGTTTGGAGAAGTGTAGGCACCTCGAATGGGGTGGCAAGTTCCCCACAGTGCCCTGACGGGCTGTGGACAAACAGCCTGCGGCACGTCAACGATGAGGTGCCGGGAGCGCGGCTCCCGTGAAAAGCTCTGCTTTTCGAGTGGCCAAAGGCCAGGGCTTTTCGAGTGGCCGAAGCCAGGGATGGACTGTGACCACGGACTGTTCGCCCGACAACCGCTCCCGCCGTCGCAGTCTGGAGACGCCCGATGTCCGCCCGTTGTCGCTTTCCCGTCGTGCCGGTGCTGGTGGCCCTGCTCGGGCTCCCCGTGGCCGAGCCGCGTGCCGTCGCCGGACCTTTCCGTGCCGGGGCCGCGACGGTCGACGTCACGCCGCGTGATTGCTCCCCCGAGCGGCCGGCGATCGTCGCCGGCGGGTTCCTCGAGGGGCGGGCCGAACGCGTGCACGATGCACTCCTGGTGCGGGCGATCGTTCTCGACGACGGTGGCGGCCCGGAGGGGGCGGAGCCGGTGCGGCTGGCGCTCGTGGTCGTCGACTCGTGCATGATGCCGCGCGCGCTCCTCGACGAGGCGAAGCGCCTCGCGGCGGAGGGCACCGGAATTCTCCCGGACCGGATGATGATCTCCGCGACCCACACCCATTCGGCACCGGCGGCTCTCGGGTGCCTGGGGACGCGCGTCGATGCCGGGTACGCGGCGCGGCTCCCGGCGGCGATCGCCGGGGCGATCGTGGCGGCAAACGACCGCCTCGAGCCGGCGGCGATCGGCGTCGCGGCGGTGGACGACTGGATCCACACCCACAACCGCCGCTGGATCCGCCGGCCGGAGACGCGTGTCGTCGATCCCTTCGGCAATCCAACCGGCCTCGCCCACATGCACCCGGGCCATCTCTCGAAGGAGGTGATCGGTCCGTCAGGGCCGGTCGATCCCCAACTCTCGGTCGTGTCCGTGCGTGCCGCCTCCGGCAAGCCGCTCGCCGTCCTCGCCAACTACTCGCAGCACTACTTCGGCGCGCCCGCCGTCTCCGCCGACTACTTCGGTCACTTCTGTCGCTTCCTCGCCGGCATGGTCGGCGAGCCGGGGGATGGGAACGGTCCCTTCGTCTGCGCGCTCTCCCAGGGCACGAGCGGGGACCTGATGTGGATGGACTACGGCGCCGCGCGGGCCGCGCCCCCGATCCACGAATACGCCGCCGCGGTGGCGAGGCGCGCAGCGGAGGCGCTCGGGCAGATCGAGTACCGCGACGACGCCACGCTGGCCAGCGCCCAGCGCGAGCTCGACCTCGCCTACCGGACCCCCGACGCGGCGCGGCTCGCCTGGGCGAATGCCATTGCCGCCGGCATCCCCGACGATCTTCCCCGCAACATCTCCGAGGTCTACGCGCGCGAGGCACTCATCCTCCACGAGCGGCAGCGCACGAAGCTCCTCGTCCAGGCGATCCGTATCGGCGACGCCACGATCGCGGCCCTCCCCAATGAGGTCTACGCGCTCACGGGACTGAAGCTCCGCTCCCGCTCCCCGGCGCGGCTCCACTTCAATGTCGAACTCGCCAACGGCGCCGAGGGCTACATCCCGCCGCCGGAGCAGCATGCCCTCGGCGGATACACCACCTGGCCCGCCCGCACCGCCGGCCTCGAGGTGGAGGCCGAGACGAAGATCGTCGACGCGCTCGCCCGGGCGCTCGAGGAGGTGACCGGCAGCCGCCGTCGCACGCCGTCCCACCCGGCCGGACCGGCAGCCGAAGCGGTCCTCGCCGAGAACCCGGCCGGGTATTGGCGCTGCAACGACGACGAGGGCACGGTGCTTGAAGACGCACGGGCCGGGGGGACGGCCGCGCGGCTCACCCCCGGCTTCGCCTGGTATCTCCCCGGCGTCGGAGCGGGCAGCGGCATCGGCGCGGAGAGCCCGCTGCGGCCAGGGGGCTTCGCCGCTCCGGGATCGATCAACCGTGCCGTTCATCTCGCCGGCGGATCGGTCGAACTTCCCGCCGCCCCGCCGGCAGACGCCACGCGTGTCTGGTGGATCTGGCTCGGCGAGCCCTCCGGGGCCTCCGAGCGCCGCGGCACGGTCTGCACCGGTATCGCGGCCGACCCGCTCGTCGCCAGCCAGGACGCATCGCACGCGCTCGTCCTCTCCCTCGGCGAGCAGCGCTCTGGCCTGCCGCTCCGGGCCGACGACTGGCATCAGATCGCGCTGGTGCGCCGTGGGGAGCGTGTCGAGGTGTCGATCGACGGCCTGGTGGCCGCGGGGCTGGCAGGCAAGGCGGCCAGCGGCGCCGGCCCGATCGTGCTCGGCGCGGGGCTGCAGGGGAAGATCGACGAGATCGCGCTCTTTGACCGGGCGCTCGACGCCGCCGCGATCCGCGCGCTCTGGGAGGCATCGGGCGTGGGGGCGGAGCGGGCGACGCGCGAGGCGCGGCGCAGGGCCGAGGAGGAGCGCGAGGCACGGCGCGCCGGCGTCCCCGACTTCCCCGCCGATCATGCGGCGCGGGTGGCCGCACTCGCGCCCACGCGCACCTGGGCGCTCGCCGCGCAGCCTGGCGACCTGGCCGCGAGCGGTGCCGTCACCTTCCATCCGCGGGCCCGCGGCACGTTCCGCGGCGGGCACCTCGCCGGCCGCGACGAGATCCTCGACGCCGACTGGAGCGTCGCCTTGTGGTTTCGAAACGACCTGCCCCCCGGGTCCCGCCCGGTGGCGGCCTACCTCTTCTCGCGCGGCCCGGCCGGTGCCGCCGGCGCCCCGGGGGACCATCTGGGGATCGCCGGCAGCGCCGTGCCCGACGGCGCCGGCAAGCTGATTCTCTTCGACGGCAACGAGCGCGATGGCCTGCTCGTGGGGCGCACCGTCATCCCCCCCGGCACGTGGAACCATGTCGTCGTCGCGCGCCGCGGCGCGAAGGCCACGGTGTGGCTCAACGGCGTGGAGGAGCCGGAGATCGACGGCGCGCTGGATGTCACGGCTGCCGCCGCGCGGGAGTTTCGCCTCGGGGCTCGGAACGACGACTTCGCCCCGCTTTCCGGCGGCCTCGCGGAGGTGGCGATCTTCGACCGGCCGCTCGGCGCCGCCGAAGCCGCGGCCCTCTTCGCGGCGTCGGGGCAGACACCGGGGAGTCCGGTGCCGGTGCCGGATGCCGACGAGGGGCCGCGGAGCCCGGAGGAGACCCGTCTCGGGATCCGCGTGCCTCCCGGCTACCGCGTGGAACTGGTCGCCGCGGAGCCGGAGGTGCTCGATCCGGTGGCCTTCGACTGGGACGCGCGCGGCCGGTTGTGGGTGGTCGAGATGGCCGACTATCCGTCGGGAATGGACGGCGCCGGCGGCGGCCGCGTGCGCCTGCTCGAGGATATCGACGGCGACGGGCGCTACGAATCGAGCCGCCTCTTCGCCGAGGGGCTCTCCTTCCCCAACGGGATCGCGGTGTGGCGCGACGGGGTGATCGTCACCGCCGCGCCGCAGATCCTCTTCCTCCGCGATACCGACGGCGACGGAGTCTGCGACGCGCGCGAGGTGCTGCTCGACGGCTTCATGGAGGGGAACCAGCAGCTCCGCGTCAACGGCCTGCGGATGGGGCTCGACGGAATGCTCTGGTGCGCCAGCGGTGGCCATCACCCGGGCCACGGCACGCAGACGGTGATCACGTCTCGTCGCAGCGGCACGCAGCACACCCTCGGCAGCCACGACTTCCGTTTCGATCCCGACTCCGGGCAGGTGTGGATCGAGTCGGGGCCGTCGCAGTTCGGCCGCAACCGCGATCCGTTCGGCCACTGGTTCGGCACGCAGAACGCCAACCCGCTGTGGCAGTGGGTGATCCCCGAGGCCGCTGTCGCCCGGAATCCTGCCGTGGCCCCGGAGCGGACGATCCGGCATGTCCTCGGGGCGTCGAGCCCGCCGGTGCGGCCGGCGAGCCTGCCGGAGAAGCGATTCCATTCGTTCGAGCAGGCGGGGCGGTTCACGTCGGCCTGCGGAAGCTCGATCGATACCGCGCCGGCGCTGTTTCCCACCGAAGCCGGGCGGGGCACGCTCCATGCCTTCGTCTGCGAGCCGTTCCACAATCTCGTCCAGCATGCCGTGCTGACCGACGACGGCGCGAGCTTCACGTCGCGCTGGCCCGAGGAGGAGGGGCCGACCGATTTCTTCGCCTCCGACGACCGCTGGTGCCGGCCGGTGATGACGCGGATCGGCCCCGACGGCGCCCTCTGGGTGGCCGACATGTATCGCGCCATGATCGAGCATCCCGACTGGCTGCCCCCGGAGGGGCGCGCGGAATTGCTGCCGAAATACCGGCTCGGCGACGACCGCGGCCGGATCTGGCGCGTCGTCCGCGGCGGCGCGCCCTCCGCCCGCTTCCCGGCGGCGGTGGCGGCGGCGCAGACGCCCGGTGACCTCGCGGCCCTCATGGAGAGTGGCAATGCCTGGGAGCGTGACCATGCGGCGCGGCGCCTCATCGAGCATGGCGAGGCCGCTTTCCGTACCGCGGCAGTGACGCATCTCGAGCGGGGCGTGCAGACCGCGGCGCGCCCCGAGTCGCGTCTCCAGATGCTCGCCCTTCTCGCCCGCCTCGGGTCACTCAGCGGAGACGTCCTGCTCGGGGCACTGGCCGATTCCCATCCGCGCGTCCGTGAGCAGGCGGTGCGGTTGGCTGCCGGCCGCGGCGATGCGGCCGTGCTCGACGACGTCGCGGCGCTGGCCACCGATTCCGACGCGAAGGTCCGCCTCCAGGTGGCACTCGCCTGCGGCGACTGGCCCGACGAACGCGCGGGGGAGGCGCTGGCGAGGATCGCGGTCGCCGACGCCGCCGATCCGCTCTTCCGCACGGCGGTGATGACCTCCGCGGTGCCGCATGCGGAGGCACTCTCGCGGGCCATCGCCGCGGCCGACCCTGCGGTGGCCGATGCCTACCGGGAGTCGATCCTGCCGATGGCGGTGGCTCGCGGCGACGCGGCCACCGTGACGGCGCTCCTGGAGGGGGCGCTCGCCGTGCCCGAGGGGATCCGCACCGGCTGGCTCGATCCGCTGCTTGCCGACATGCAGCGGTCGGGGGCCGATCCGTGGCGGATGCAGGTGGCGCCGGCCACGCTTCGGGCGCTCGACCGTGAGCTCGCGCGGGCCGAGGGTCTTGCGTCCGATGCCAGCGCCAGCCCCGAGCGCCGTCTGATCGCCGCCCGGCTCCTCGCGCGCACCACGCCGACGCGCGACCGCGCCGTCGGCCTGCTCGCGGCGTGGCTCGTGCCACAGGTGGAGCCGGAGACTCAGGCTCTCGCGCTCGATGCCCTCGCCCGCTCCGGGGCGGCGGGGGTGCCGGGGGCGATTGCGACCGCCTGGGTGGGGCTCGGGCCGGCGTCGCGGGCCCGGGCGATCGACGTCTGGCTCTCGCGCCCGGCATGGACGGCTGATCTCCTCGACCGGATCGAGGCGGGGCTCCTCGCGCCGGGGAGCCTCACGCTTCCACAGCGCGACCGGCTGCTCGGCAATCCCGACGCCGCGATCGTGACGAGAGCCCGCGATCTCCTTGCCGGCGGCGCGACGGCCGCGCGGCGCGATGTCGTGGCGGCCTATGCCGCGGCGCTCGATGGGGATGGGGATGGGACACGTGGCCGCGAGGTGTATCTGCGCGTTTGTGCCGCCTGTCACCGCCGCGGTCCTTACGGCCACGACGTCGGCCCGAACCTGGCCACGGTGATCGAGCACCCCCCGTCGCGGTTGCTCGCCAACATCCTCGACCCCAGTGCCGACATCCAGCCTGGCTACCAGGGCTCGACCTGCGTCCTCACCACCGGCGAGGTGATCGCCGGGATCGTGGCGGCCGAAGCGGGCGGGAGCGTGACGATGAAGCTCGCCGACGGCACGACACGGAACATTGCCCGCGCCGAGATCGACGAGCTCGCCACCTCCAACCGCTCCTTCATGCCGGACGGTGTGGAGGAGACGGTCTCGGTCGACCAGATGCGCGACCTGCTCGCGTTCCTGCGCGGGGGGCTGTGAGTGCCGGGGAGAAAAGTGCGGCCGGCTTCTTGCGGCTGGAAGTGGCCCCCGGGCAGCATGCGGTCGTTGATTGGTTGACGGCCAGCGGCGGCTTGCGGTGGCCCACTCCTTCCGGTCTGCGAGGAGGTTTCACACCGCACCAGCTGGTCGAGCGTCTTGCAGGCCCTTCGCTCGGAACTGCCGAACTTCGCTCGAAGCTCGACAACCGCCGCACGCTTCCGCGGGCCGCCCGTGGTTTCTGGAGCATGCCGGCCCCCGGCGGGGGCTGTCTGTCTACAATCAGATCGGTACCGGCGTCGACGGCCCCGGCGAATCGCTCACTACGGAGAGATTGCCGTGCTCAGTTCGATCTGCCGCCGGCTGGCCGACATCTTCGACATCCTCGATGGCCCGGCCGTGCGGGCCTGGCTGGAGAGGATGGTCGTGACAGGGGCGGCTGTCGGCTTTCTCGTGCACCTGATCGTGATTGGGATCGCCCGGCTGTTTCCTGACGTGCCCCAGACGCTGTTCGAGGGGATCAACGAGAGCCCGCTGCATGCCGTCTACACGCCATTCAGCGTGATCCTCTTCTACGAGGTGATTCTCCTGGTCTTCGCCTTGGCCACTTCGCACACCGGAGAGGTCGCCACGCAGTACCAGATCATTTCGCTGATCGTCGTCCGCGGAGTATTCAAGGACATCGGCGGTTTCCACAACCTGGAAAACTGGCTGGCGGAGCCCGCCGCGGTCAAGGTCGTCCTGTTCGACATGGCCGGGGCCGTCTTGATGTTCCTGATCGTGACCGGCTTCAACCTGCTGCGGCACGTGACGCCGAAGATGCCCACGCATCGTGACCTGAGGGGCTTCATCCAGCTCAAGAAGGCCGTGGCGGTGTTGCTGCTGGTCGTGCTGGTCACCCTGGCGCTGGTCAATCTCGCCAGTTGGGCCAGACTGGTCGAGGGGTTGCCGGTGGTGTTGGCACCGCCGCCGATCGATGTCGATCTCTTTTTCTTTCCCCGATTCTTCGAGTTCATGATCTTCACCGACGTCTTCCTGCTGATCGTCTCTCTGGCCTACTACGACCGCTACGAACACGTATTTCGCAATGCCGGCTTCGTGATCTCGACGGTCCTCCTCCGTGTCTCCCTCTCAACGCCCAAACCCTACGACGTGGCGCTGGCACTGATCGCGATGCTCTACGGACTGGCCGTGCTCGGGGTGTTTGCCTGCTTCACCGCGATCGAGCACTGGCGATTCACGGGACGAGGCGCTCAGCCCGGCGGGCCGCCCATGCCGAGGCCCGATTGAAGGCCAACGCCAAGGCAGCCGAGCCGGCGGCGTAGGCCAACGGCTTCGAGCCGTACACGGCGTCTTTCGGATTGATCGCGACCAGCAGAAACAGGACGACCGCCGTCACGCTCGTCAGCGACAAACCGGTGAACACGACGCTCCAGGCTTCCCACTTCATGACAAGACTCCGTGGTGGTGGATCGAACGTTTGGAAACCTTACCAGCCCTTGGCCAAAGTCCATCCCTGGCCTTTGGCCACTCGAAAACCTGCGGTTTTCACGGGAGCTGTGCTCCCGGCACCTCATCCATGAGGTGCAGCAGGCTGTTTGTCCACAGCCTGTTAACCCGGAAGTGATGTTCCACACTCCGCGAGCAGTCGTTCGGCCGCGGCGAGGGCTCGCCGGGCCGAGTCGTCAAGCTGCATCGGACGGCTGCCGCCGGTTGCGGTGAGCATCGCGCGGGCGAAGATCCTGAGCTTCTCCAGCGTCGATACCCGGGCCCGTTCGTCGAGCACCTCGAAGCCTCGCCGCCTGATCTTAGTCCCGATCGCGCCATAGATTCTCGCCGCCGCCCGGACAGCCAACCGGGCATCGGTATCGAGCCCGCTGATGCCCGCCTCCCCGGCAGTGTAGTAGCCGTCGGCGACTTCGAGGATCGTCTGCACGCCCCGCCGTACCTGCCGTGGGTCGGGCGGCCCGCCGCCGGGCCGCAGCCCGTCGGTCCATTCGAGCGGCAAGTAGCAGCGAGACCGATGCCAGTCTTCCGCGACGTCACGGGCGATATTGGTCATTTGCATTCCCATGCCGAGTGCTGCGGCGTGGGGGAGAAGGCGGCGATCCGCGAGGCCGAGGACCGGACACAACAGCACCCCGACAGCCCCGGCGACCCGAAAGCAGTACCGCAGGAGGTCGGCCTCGAGAAAGCCGGCCACCGCCGTGAGGTCCGACCGCATCCCATCGAGTAGGGCCAGGGCCGCCTCGAGTGGCAGGTCGTGCCGGCCGACGAGCTCCGCCAGCCAGCGGCTCTCGGCGGCGACCGGGCTTTTTCCGCCGGCGATCCGGCGGACGTCCTCCGTGGCCCGTTCGACGAACTCCACCGCCTGCAGCGGCGAGGCGGCGGTATCGACGCCGTCGTCGCACCAGCGACACCAGGCGTAGAGACGCTCGACGTCGGCCCGTTTACCGGCGGGCAGCAGCCGGCTGGCAAAAGAGAACGAGCGGCTGTGCCGCCGGATCGACTCCCCCGCTGTCGGGCTGTTACCGACTGATGACATGGAAGTCGGCCGCGATCGTGTCGCAGGTGGCCTTGGCGGAGTTGACGACACCGGGCACGCCGGCCCCCGGATGGGTGCCCGCCCCGACGAGGTAGAGTCCGGGGATGTCCGGGTCGCGGTTGTGGGGGCGGAAGTAGGCACTCTGGGTGAGCGTCGGTGCTACCGAGAAGGCGGACCCGTGATGGGCGTTGAACCTCCCCGCGAAGTCGGCGGGCGTGCAGTGCCGACGGGTCACGATTCGATCGCGCAACCCCGGGAGGTGCGTCTCGAGCGACGCGAGGATGGCGTCGCCATAGCCCGTGGCCACCGCCTCCCAGTCGATCGCCGCGTTGCCCAGGTGCGGCACGGGGCTGAGCACGTAGAAGGACTCGCCGCCCGGCGGGGCCATGCCCGGGTCGGTGACGGTGGGCGCGTGGAGATAGAGGCTGAAGTCGGCAGGCAGGTGATGGCCATGAAAGATGTCCCGCAAGAGCCCGTGAAACCGCGGCCCGAACAGGATCGTGTGGTGGGCCAGATGCGGGTACCGGCGGTTCGTACCGAAGTACAGCACGAACAACGACATCGACCAGGTCATTCGCTCCAGCCGCCGCTGCCGGCGGCCGGCTGCGGCGACCCCGCGGTAGAGCCTGGCGTAGGTGTGGTGGACGTCGGCGTTTGAGACGACTGCATCGAACGCCTCCGGCGGCCCGCCGGGGGCGTGGATGACGTGCTTGGTCAGGTCGCCTTCAGCCACGAGCGTGACTCGATCGACCGGAGCCTCGAGTCTGAGCGTACCGCCGATGTCCTGGAAGAGCCGCACGAGACCGCGGACCAGCGCCCCGGTGCCCCCCTCGGGAAAGAACACGCCCCACGAGCGCTCGATCCAGTGGATCAGCGTGTAGATCGAGCTCGTCTCCAGTGGATTCCCGCCGACGAGCAACGGGTGAAAGCTGAACGCCTCACGAAGGTGCTCGTCCTTGACAAATCGTGAAACGGTCGCGTAGACGCTCCGGTCGGCCCGCAGGCGTGCCAACTGCGGGGCGGCTCGGAGCATGTCGGTGAAGTGGAGGAAGGGGACGGCGCCGAGCTCCTGGTATCCCTTGGCGAACACCTGGCGGGCATACTCGGCGAAGCGTCGGTAGCCTTCCACGTCGGCGGGGTTCACACGCCGGACCTGCTCGATCAACCCCGCCTCGTCGGCGACGTAATCGAATGCCACGCCGTCGCTCCACTGGAGTCGATAGAGCGGGGTCACCGGCAACAGCCGGACATAGTCGGCGATCCGTCTCCCGGAAAGCTCGAAGAGCTCCTCCAGGCAGTGCGGGGCCGTGATCACGGTCGGCCCCGCATCGAAGACATAACCGCCATCCTCGTAGACGGCAGCCCGGCCACCCGGCTGATCGTGGGCCTCGTAGCAGACCGTGTCGAAGCCCATCGACTGCAGACGGATGGCGGCCGCGAGACCGCCAAAACCGCTGCCGATCACGGCCGCCCGCCGGTGCGGGCCGAGACCTGACCGCGGCGGACGCCAGACTGCGACGCGCGCCGTGTTCAAGCGAGAGCCTCCGCCTTCGTCGGCTCGATGGCGATCCGCAGGGCGTCGCAGATCGCGGCCAGCGGGCCGGCTTCACGGGCACCGCCTGTCGCGGCGGTAAGCCTTTCGATCGCCTGGTCGAGCCGGGTGTTGATCGCAGACGCCGCCCGGCGGTGGGTCGCGTCGAGCAGATCCTTGGCGAGAGGGCGGAACGTTGCCCGCTGTTCTTCCGATTGCCGCAGCCGGCCTTGCCAGGCTGCGAACTGCCGGGCCGACAGCTCGCTCGCGGCCCAGGCCCAGGGCCAGGTGACACGGCGATTACGGAGGTCGTCGCACCGATCCGATCCAGCGAGCAGCTCGCTGAGCTCGTCGAGATCGTTTTTCATCTGCAGGCAGATGCCCAGCCGGCAGCCGAAGGCGGCAACGGCTTGCAACGTCTGCGGGTCTCCCGCGGCGGCTTTGGCCCCACACCACGCGGCCAGTGACGCGAGGCGGCCGGTCTTCCACCGTGAGATCGTCAGCGCCGCGACTTGGGCCTGCCGCGGAGTGACCTCGTCGATCCGGATGGCGAGGTCGATCGCCTGACCCTCGTGACACTGCCGCGCCACCGCGATGAACCTGCCCACCAGGGCCACCGACCGGGCGGGATCGTCCAAGGCGGCTGCCGCCAGTTCCAGAGCGCGGAAATACATCCAGTTGCCCGCGTTGACGGCCCGGGCCGGACCGATCACCTGGTGGAGCGCCGGCTGGCCGCGGCGGGTGAGCGAGTCGTCTTCGAAGTCGTCGATCACGAGTGAGCCGGCGTGCAGGAGCTCGACCGCGTCGACGATCGGCGCTGGAGCGGTGCGACGGCCGCCGGCGAACTCGTAGGCCCGCTCGAGCAGGGTGGCCCGAAACCGCTTGCCGCCCACGCCAGGATAGAGGTCGGGGGCGAGTTGCAGGGCCCTGGACCAGCCGTGCCGCGTGCGGGTGGTCTGGTGTGTCGCGCCGGCGAAGCCGAGGAGATTGTGAGTCATGTTGGCAGTGGCCCCGGAAGCGAGACAAACGACCTGGCGAAACGAATCGGCGCCAGGCCGATGGGTGGCCAGCCAATCATGATCCGAGCCGCATCGTTGACCGTGAAGCGATGGGCGTAAAACCGGGCGATTCGCTCTTCCGGCAGGACGCGGTAGAACCGTCGGAAGATCTTCCAGCGGTCTTCCGGCTTGACCAGGCAAAACAGCAGCCGGTTCAGAAAGCGGGCGAATCCGCGCCGCAGCCTGTCCTCCGCGGCCGCGGAGGCGATCTCCGCGGCGACCCGGTCCGGGCGCGCCCGGGCGACGAGCTCCGCGAAGCGAACGGCCAGCGGCATCGAGTATCCCGTGGCGGCGTGGTACCAGCCTCCGGCATAGCCGCCGGCCGGCGACGGCCCATCACGGCTGGCTGGGGCTGCATAGGGCATCGGGAGGCACCCGTGCTCGGTTCGGATCAGTTTCGCCGATCCCGCGCCGGCCTCGGCCAGCCGAGCCGAGATCAGCGCGGCAGCCCGCGATTCGGGACAGACCGGCTCCTCGTGGAACCGGGTGTACTCGAGCAGCACGCGATCAGGTCCGAGGGGGAGTTCGTAGAGGAACTCGAAGCCCGCGGCCTGGTCAGCCGGGACATCCATGACCGTCGGTTCCGCTGCCGGCCAGCAGCGCGCGGTCTCATACTCATGTCCGATGAAGGTCTGATAGCCCGCTCCGCCCGGTGACCCTCCCTCTGCCCGGCCGCGACAGTCGAGGACCACGCGGCACGACACGTCAGCGGTCCCGCCGAGTCTCACCGCGTTCGGCGCGAGGATGTCGCACGACTCGCCCGTGCGAACGACGAGCCGACCGGGGCGCGCCAGGCCCCCCGCTCCACCTGCCAGCGACCGTGTTCCCTCGCGGAGGCGGTCCGACGTGATCGTCGCATAGGGGATCTTCACCCGCCGCGACAGCGTCGGAAATCTGACGCGATAGCCTGGCCAACGGTGGGCGACCAGCGGGTCAAACCAGCTTTTCGCCGACTCGGCGACGTCGGTCTCGTGGAATGACCAGGTGTGATTGCCGCACAGTTCATCGGCCTGTTCGAGGAGCAGGACGGTCGCCTCCGGCCTGTGCCAGGCCAAAGCATGGGCCACGAGACAGCCTTGAAGACCGCCGCCCACGATTCCGTAGTCGAACTCCGGGACGGATGTCATGCGGGGCTCCCCAAGGTCATGTGGGGCTTTCCGGGCAGCGACTGCGGCCGCCGCCGGCGGGATGCCGCGCACAACGGGGCGACGCCGTGCAGGAGCAGATGCGGCACGGCCACGGCGCTCAGGCCGACGAACGTCGCCCGGATGAGCGTGCCATCCCAGCCCGCCCCGCCAAGCACGAGCCATGCCGCCAGCCCGACCATGACGATTGCCCCCAACGACATGGGCGCGAGGCTCCTGGCCAGTTCCGGCCAGCTCTCGCCAAGCTCCCGGCGGAGTCGCTCGAGGCCCCGCACCGAATGCCAGCCGCAGAAATAGACCAGGAAGCTCACGAGCGGGTTCGCGACGGCGAAGAGCACCACCAACGACGCGACCAGCGCGTTGTCGGTGAGCAAGACCCGCCTTCTGTGCCCGGTGCGGGCGCACGCCGCCAGTCCCTGGAGAATCCAGGCGGCAGCCGCGACCGGGAGCATGATCCACGAGCAAGCCGTCAGCAGGCCAGTGGCATGCTGGATCGCGGGGCCCAAGCCCACCGGCGCGGCCAGACCGAGGATCGCGGCGACTTCCCGGGGGTGAAACACCAGCGGCGTCCAGATCACGAGTCCTCCGCGAGCGAATCGGAACACCGGCCGCAGGCCCCGCGGACCGACCGAGAGCCGCGGATCTTCCTGGCCGAAGTGCCAGGCGGAAGCGAGAAAAAATGCCACGATCGTGGCGGCCGGCGCCACGAACCAGCCGCACACGACCAGCGCCGCAACCGCCAGATACCCGACCAAAAACACCGGCAGCCACGCCATGCCCAAAACCGGTTCGAGCCGCGGCCGGGCGTAGCGATGGTCGGCCGCGCCGTGCGGCAGGCCGACGACCGCGACGAGCATCGCCAGCACGCCGGCTGTAACGCCGGCCGCGGCCTGAGAAAAAAAACACGCGGCCCCGATCATCGCCCAACAGAGCAAGATTACCGAGGCCGCGTGCATGTCATCACTGTTCTTCCGCAGAGGGATCCGCGACTCAGGCGGAGGCATACGCCTCGTGCGAGGCGGTCTTCGTGCTCTTCGACCGGGCGATCAGGTAGATCAGCACCCCGAAGCCAGCCTTGGCGGTCATATCGGCGATCGCATATCCGATCTGCAGGCCGACGACACCATTGGCACCAACCACGCCATTGGCGGCATTGGCAGTCCCAGCCTTCGCCGCCAGGGCGTCGGGCGTGCCACCGATCGCATAGGCGATCGGGTAGACCGCCCATGTGATCAGAATCACCAGGCGGGCGATCTCGAGGAGTTTGCGGGCCGCGGGTGGCTGGCTGTCGAGCGACTGTGTCAGTTCCGTCCAGAGCACGTACAGGATGTAAAAGAACGGAATCGATGAGAGCCCGCCCCAAACGATCCTCTCGGTCCACCTCGTCGGGTCGGCGATCACCTCGCCCGGATACCCGAGCGCGATCATCAAGGCCGCCGCGATCACAAGGCGGGTCAGCAGATTCGTCGCCTTTGCCGCGGGCAGGCGGAGGACGGACACGAGTTCGACCATCAGCAGCGGCACCGTCAGGATCCAGTCGGCGTACCGATAGAAGTCGTTGAAAGCAGCGCCGGTGCCTTTGTACCCACCGCCCACCAGCGAGTAGGCGTCGTGCCAACTGTGGCGAATCATGAAGTAGTGGTAGCAGGCGATCGAAACCACGAGGCCCGACACCAGCAGAGCCGGCCGGTATTCCGGATCGACGTGCGATCGGGACATCAACAAGAACAGGGCGGCCGCCCCCATCGTCGCGACTGTCATCGAAAAGATGTTGTCCACCGCGTTGTATTGAAACACCGACAGGTCGGGCATCGCCGACCCGAACAAACAGAAGCCTTCGATCATCGCTTCACCTGTTTTCAATGTGGTCTGTAAAAATGCCGCCGCTTCCCAATCTCGACAACGAGCCCCAGTTCAATCGGCCAGCCATATCCAGCCGGCCATTGACAACGGGTGTTCCAGCCCGAGAGGCTTTTCGAGGCACCCCTGACCCGCGCCGCATCGTAGCCGTCGAAGACTCCTTCGACAAGCGGACACGGGCCGATCATCGGTGTCTGCCCCGCCGTGGAGATGCCCGAAGGCCACCATTGGCATCCCCTTCCATGGACCCGCGCAGCCCTCCGCCGGGCCCTCTGTCGAGCCCGGGTGGTGGCTTCGCTCCATGAATGACCCGCCGACATCTCGGCAGAGCCCCGTTGATTACCCGATCCGAACGAGTGCCGGGACGATGAGTTTCGCCACGGCACTCGGTGTGGGTAGCAGTTCAACGGTCAACAGCCCTGCCACGCGCACTCTGAGCGGCACCCGCGCGTGACGAAGCCACCGGAGGGCCGGCAGCGAAGCGACTGTCGTTCGTCGTGCAGCCCATGCCGAACGGAAAGAGGGAAAACTCACCGTCAAGCCAGACTCATCTGCCTCGATGACGACCGGGCGACCATCCAGCGTTCCCGTGAGTCGCCCGGCCAGAATCAGTTTGGGGACGTACCCGTGTCCCTCGTCCGAATTCTCATGGTGCCGTGCAGCACCCACTCGGCGTGCTCAGCCGACGGCCCGGTGCCACTGGGAATCTTGATGTGCATATCGTCGAACTCGTACGTGATCTCCGCCCGGCGACCGGTGAGGTTGTCGTACAGTCCGATCAAGAGATCCGGCCACGTGTTCGTCTGCTTGTCTGCCACGATATCAACTCCAAAGGGTGTTCTTTCCGGGGGAGTATAGGCTTCGGGCCCGGTCACGGGAGGGAGACGACCTGGAGTCCATCAAGGCCACGCGGGTCGCCACCCAGGGCACGATGCCCACGGAAGACTGGCACGAGGGGGCGAGCATGGTCTTCTAGCCGGCTGTGGCCACACAGCTAGCCGGCTGTGGCCACACAGCCGGCGGCACCTCACGGATGAGGTGCCGGGAGCGCAGCTCCCGTGAAAAGCGCACCGTGTCGAGTGGCCAAAGGCCAGGGATGGACTTTGGCCACG
>SXWA01000199.1 GCA_005791575.1 Planctomycetaceae bacterium | reverse complement strand
GAGGAGGGTCTTGCCGGTGCCGGGGGGGCCCATCAGGAGCACCCCCTTGGGCACGCGCCCGCCGAGCCGTTGGAACTTCTGCGGATCCTTGAGGAACTCGACGATCTCCTTGAGGTCCTCCTTCACCCCCTCGAGGCCCGCCACGTCGGCGAATGTCACCTGCTTGTCGGTGGCCGAATAGCGCTTCGCCGGGGAGCGGCTGAACCCGCCGAGGAACCCGGTGCCGCCGAGTGGATCACGGGCCCGGCGCAGGGTGGTCCAGAGCAGCCCCATGAACATCAGGAAGCCGATCATGTAGAGGCCGATGAGGAAGCCGGTGCCGTCGGTGGGCTGGCGGACGACCGTCTTCACGCCATGGGCGAGGAGCAGTTCGTCGAGGCTGCGGCCGAGGTAGCTCGACAGCTCGGTGCGGAAGCCGCGCGGCCGTCCGCCGACCGGGCCGCCGGTCTCCTTGAATTCGCCGGTGAGGGCGTTGCCGGAGATCTCCACGGCCGCGACGTTGCCCCCCTTCACCTCGCGGACGAACTCGTCGTAGCTCACCGCCATCGGCAGCGACGCCTGCTCACTGACCAGCAGCGTGACCAGCGCCAGGCCGGCCAACAGGATCATGATCAGGGCGGGCATGCCCAGCGGTTTCCCGAGCATCTGCCGGGGTGACGGGGGACCTTTGGGCCGCTGCGGAGAATCCATGGGCTGACTCGGGCCGGGAAGTGGGGATCGACTGCCACGGGGAAGCGTCAAAGTGTAGTGTACGGGTCGTCCCTGGAAACGGTTCCATGTCGCCATCATCCGGATCATCCGGGTCCCCCACTCCCCGCGGCGTGGTCGCCGTCGCCAGCCGCCACGGTCGGTACCTCGCCATCCGCCGCGGCCCCACCGTGGCCGCCGGCGGCCGGATCTGCTTTCCGGGTGGACATGTGGAACCGGGAGAAGCGGAGCACGACGCGGTGGAACGCGAGTGCCGTGAGGAGGTGGGGGCAGCGGTGGTGGCGACGACGCGGGTCTGGTCGAGTGTCACGAACTGGGGGACGGCGCTGTCCTGGTGGGCGGTGCGGCTGGTGGATGAGCGCGACCTCGTGCCGCATCCGGTCGAGGTTGCCGAGATCCTCTGGCTCTCGGCCGACGAGATGCTCGCCCTCCCCGATCTGCTCCCCGGCAACCGCGAGTTTCTCGTGGCGTTGCGGGAGGGGGCGATCCGCCTCGAGCCCTGATGCGGGCAGCGGCGCGGGAGCGACCCAGCGGCCGGGCCTTCAGCAGGGCCCCGTCACGTTGGTAGACTTCCCACCCCGCCGACCGGCCGGTGCTGGCGTGATCCGAGACCCCGACGAGGAGCTGTGTGATGGAGCGGTCGTTCGTGATGTTCAAGCCCGACTGCCTGGAGCGGCGGCTCCTCGGGCGGATCCTCTCCCGGTTCGAGGAGAAGGGGCTGCGGCTGATCGCGATGAAGATGCTCCGGGTCACCCCCACCCTCTCCCGGCAGCACTACGAGGAGCATGTCTCGAAGCCGTTCTATCCGGCCCTCGAGCAGTTCATCACCGGTGCGCCGGTGGTGGCCACGGTGATGGAGGGGCCGGAGGCGGTGCGCGTGATCCGCGACATCCTCGGCGCCACCAGCGGCCTCAAGGCGGCCGCGGGCACGATCCGTGGCGACTATAGTTCCAGCCGGCAGATGAACCTCGTCCACGCCTCCGATTCCCCCGAGTCGGCGGCCCGTGAGATCGCGATCTACTTCAAGGCCGACGAGGTGCTCGCGTGGGATCCGACGCTGTCCTGCTGGCTCCAAGCACCCGACGAGAAGGGGTGAGCCGGGGCTGCTTCCGTGGCGCGGTTCACCGCGCGCCGCGCAGCCACCAGCGTGTGGCGAGGCAGCGGTAGCCGAACATGAACTGCAGGTTCGGCCACGAGAAGAGAACGCGGGTGACGAGTCCCTGGATCCCGCGTTTGTGCTCGTATTCGATATGCTCGCGGATCTCGGTCCGGTTTGACCCGAGCGCCACGAAGGTGTGGGTGTGCTCCCATTTCGCCGCCGGCCCCTCCGCCTGCACGTCGGTGAAACCGTCGGCGTGGACGTCGCGATGGACGGCGGTCCAACGCAGCGGCAGCGGCCCCACCCAGAGGGTGAACCGGCTCACCGACCCCTCGGCGAGCGGTTCGATCGAGTGGAGTTGGACGATCGTCGGCGGCGGCGTGAGCCGCTTGAGGGCGCTGGTGTCGCGGTGGAAGCCACGCACCGCGGCGATCGGTGCGGCCACGGTGAAGCGGTAGTCGAAGACCGGCATGGCTGGTTTCCGCGCGGGGATCAGGCCGCCCCTCGGCGTTGAGGGCCGTTGAGCAACCGGCCGATCCAGGTGTCGCGCACCACGAGCCGGTAGCTCACCAGCAGTATGGACGTCACGGCCAGGGTGAGGAGGAGAAACTTCACCGCACTCGGCCAGGGGAGGTCGCGCACCATCCCCTGGCCGGCGATCACCAGCGGCAGGTGCACGAGATACATCCAGTAGGAGGCGTCGGCGAGGAGCCGCACCGCCGGCCGCTCGCGCGTGCACCAGCGGTGGAACAGTCCCACGAGCCCCAGCGACACGAGCCACGGATAGAGCGCCTGGGCCGCCACCCCCAGCGGCCGCAATCGCCCGCTCGCGAACCCGAGCGGGAAGACCAGCAGCAGGGCGACGAGCAGCTTCATCCACGGGCGCCGGCTCGTCGCCTCGAGCAGGCCCGGGCCGGTGTCGCCGGAGGAGAAGGCTGCCGCGCCGAACGCGAAGAACAGTCCGTAGTAAAGCAGCAGGTGCGGCGCGGGGAGGAGGCCGGTGGCAGTGTCGGGCCCGAACGCCTCCCCCATCAACGACTGCGGGAGGAAGGTGAGCGGGATGCACCAGATGGCGACTCGTCCGGAGCCCGGGCCGCGGTCGAAGCACCGGGCCCAGATCGCGAACCCCGCGACCAGCCAGCAGAGGTACCAGAGAAACCAGAGGTGGTGGAGTGCCGGTGTGGTGAACAGGCCCCACGGCCGGCCGGCGACGCGCAGGGTGAATCGCGGCGCGGCGAGCCACGCGCGGTAGGTCTCGGCTGCCGACGGGGGCGCGGCCGGGGCAGCGGGCGGCGCGGCCGCCGTCACGTCCTCCGGCATCTGTTCGGCAAGCAGGGCGCGCACCTGCGCGCGGCCCTCGGCGAGGATGTCGGGATCGACCGGGGGAAGGCGGAGGAGGCGGAGGAGGAAGTCGGTCGTCGTCCGGTCGGCGTCGGAGGATTCGACGGGGCGCACGCCGGTGGCATTCCGCGCCTGCGGATCGGCGCCGTGGTCGAGGAGCACCTGTGCGAGATCGGTGCGCCCCATGAAGGCGGCGGAATGGAGCGCCGTGTTGCCCTGCCGGTCGCCGGCGGCGACATCGGCACCGGCGGTGAGGAGGCGGCGCACGACCTCGTCGTGGCCGACGAGCACGGCCCAGTGGAGCGGTGGCAGGGAGAACTCACCGTCAGGTGCCGCGGCCGTCGCACCGCCGGCGAGGAGGCGTTCGATCGCGGCTCTGTCGTCGGCGCGGATCGCCGCCACGAGCGTGGCCGGTGGTCCGGCGACCGGTGCCGGCCGCATCGCCCACAGCGCGGCCGCCCACAGCGCCGGGAGGACCGTCACGGTGGCCAGCAGCAGCGGGAGGAGGATCCGCGCCGTGCGCTGGCGGAGGAGGGGGGCGAGGCCGCGGCGCCGGTAGACGAGCATCGTGAAACAGCCGCTCACCAGGAAGAACAGCGGCATGCGGAACCCGTGGACGAGCCCGACGAACAGCCCGTAGACCGGGCTCTGCCGCGAGTCCTGCACCAGCCATGGCGACGGGAAAAACGACAGCGCCGCGTGGAGGGCGATGCCGAGGAGCATGGCGAAGGCCCGCAGCGCGTCGAGATCGTGGCGCCGGTTGCCGCGTGGTGAAGGCTCCATGGGGCCGGGATCCGTGGCCGGGGGGAAGGTGGGCGGCGGGGCCGACCGGTCAGCCGACGAGGGCGACAGCGGGGGTTTCGGAGGCGAGCCGGTCGATCATGTCGCGGCAGGCGCGGTCAACGGCGGTCTGCCATTGGGCATCGGCGAGGCCGGCGTTCATCTCCGGCCGGGCATGGGCGAAGATCACGTCGCGGGCGCTGACGACGAGGGCTCCGAGGCCGTCGGGGTGGAAGGCGCCGCGCACGTCGGCGGCCCGTCCCCCTTGGCGACCGAAGCCGGGCACGAGGATCCAGGCGTGGGGCATGGCGGCGCGGAGGGCGTCGAGTTGGCGTGGCCACGTCGCTCCGACGACGGCGCCGACGGCACCGTAGCGCCCGCCGGCGGCGGAGGTGGCGGCGAGTCCTTCGACTCCGGCGGCGACATGTTCGTAGATCGTCTGGCCGCCGGTCTCGAGATCCTGGAAGTCGCGGCTGCCGGGGTTCGACGTCTTCACGAGGACGAACAGCCCTGCGTGGCGTGCGGTGGCGGTCTTCACGAACGGTTCGAGGGAGTCGAGGCCGAGGTAGGGGTTCACCGTCAGCGCGTCGGTGCCCCATGCGCCGCCGAGCCAGCCTTCGGCGTAGCTCTCGGCGGTCGAGCCGATGTCGTTGCGCTTGCCGTCGGCGAGCACGAGCAGGCCGCGGCTCCGCGCGTGATCGATGACGCTCGCCAGCGCCATGATCCCGTGGGGGCCGAGGGCCTCGAAGCAGGCGAGCTGTGGTTTGACGATCGCCACGAGCGGGGCGACGGTATCGACCACCTCGTGGCAGAACCGGGCGAACGTCGCCGCCACGGTGGCGGGATCGGAGGTGGGGCCGAGGCTGGCGGCGATGGCGGGGGGGAGGGCATCGCGGCGCGGATCGAGGCCGATGCAGGCGGGTGTACGGCGCAGGCGCACGGCGGCGGCGAGTCGCGTGGCGAACGGTTCGGCGGGGATCGTGGCCGTGGGCGGGCCGGTGCGGACGGGGCTGGTCATGGTGGTGCTGGGGGGAGAACGGGGGACCGGCGGGTGGGGGAATGCGTGTTGCCGTGTGCGGGCCGCTGTGCCATAGTGTGGCGGTCCTGTGGGAACGGTGCGAGTGGTCCCTGTGGTGGCCGGCAGATGCCGGTTGCGGCGGGGAATCCGGTTATGAATCGCTGATGGCGAGACGATCGCCGGAGCCGTTCGGGTCGTTCGTGCGGGGCTGAATCGGGGCGTGGCGCAGTTTGGCTAGCGCGCTTGACTGGGGGTCAAGAGGTCGCAGGTTCAAGTCCTGTCGCCCCGACTGGTTGGAAAGTTAATCTGCGAGAGCAGTTCGGATACCTGCCGTCGTCCGGCAGTGCCTTCGGGAATCCCCGGGAATGGGGTCAAAAGATGGGGTCTGACCCCATCTTTCCGGAGGGCACAGCATGGCAGGTCGTCCCAAGGGGTCGGTCCCGGCGCTCGTTCACCACAAGCCGAGCGGCCGGGCTCGCGTCCGGATCAATGGCCGGGACCACTGGCTGGGCAAGTGGGGCTCCCCTGAGGCCAAAACGGCTTACGACCGTCTGATCACCGAGTTCCTCGCCACGCGGCGGATCTCGCCCGACGTTGAACGCGGCGTACACGTAGGCCCGGTGGGCATCACCACGGCCAACGCCGAGGCTCTGCCGGTGGCTGCCGAGTCAGCTCCGCCGCCGACCTCGATCACCATCGCCGAGGTGCTCGGGCTCTACCTCGAGCACTGCGCGACCTACTACCGGACGGCCGACGGCAAGCGGCGGACGAGCACTTACGACAACGCCCTCCAAGCCGTGCGGGCACTACGGCTTTTCGACCACATCGCCGCCAAGGACTTCGGCCCGCGAAAGTTGATGCACCTCCGCGACGCCGAGGCGGCGAGGGGCAGGGCACGCGTCGGTTGCAATCGGCTCGTGAAAGCCATCCGGCGGGTGTTCCGCTGGGCCGAGGCACACGAGTACGTGCCGATGGGCCTCCACAACGCCCTCATGACCGTCGAGCCGCTGCTCCCCGGCCGGACGACCGCGCATGAACTGCCGCCGATCCTGCCGGTCGACGATGCCATCGTCGACCTGACGTTGCCCTACCTCTCGCCGATCGTCGCCGACATGGTCCGCTTCCAGCGGCTCACCGGCGCCCGTCCCGGGGAGGTCTGCGGCCTTCGCCCCGCCGACGTCGAGCGGGAAGGTGACGTCTGGCAGTGGCGTCCCAAGGACCACAAGAACGCATGGCGGAAGAAGGCCCGCATCATCATGATCGGCCCCAAGGCCCAGGCGATCCTCATGCGGTACCTCGTCCGCCCGGCGGTGGACTACTGCTTCTCACCCGCGGAGTCCGAGCGGCATCGAAGCAAGGTCCGTCGGCTCGCCCGCGAGTCGCCGCTGACGCCGTCGCAGCGGGCGAGGAAGCCGAAGGCTAATGGACGGCGGCGACCCCGGGACCACTACGATAACGCCTCCTACCGGCGGTCGATCAGCCGGGGCGTCGCCGCGCTCAACAAGGAGCGGGTCGCGGAGGATCCCAAGGCAACGTTGATCGAGGACTGGGCCCCCAACCGGCTTCGGCACACCGCGGGCACCGAGGTCCGGAAGAAGTTCGGGCTCGAGGCGGCGCAGGTCGTGCTCGGCCACGCCCAGGCCGACGTCACGCAGATCTACGCCGAGGCCGACATGCAGCTCGCGGCGAAGGTCGTTAAGAAGATCGGCTAGCTCGCTGACGGCGGAGCAGTGGAGGGGCGGCGACTACTGCCGGTGAGTTCATCGAGACGGCGACGAGCGGCCTCGATCTCCTTCCGGCGGCGGTCGTTCGGCGCCTGGACCCGCGGCGTCGAGTGCCGGTCGATGTTCACGGTGGTGGGTGGCGTGGGTGCACCCGGCTGGCTCCGGGCGGCGATGAATCGCTCGATGGCGGAGGCGGTCACGTAGCGCTTGCTGCCGATGCAGACGCTCTCCAACTTCACGCCCTTGCAGCCCTTGAGGCACCATCGCCACAGGGTGCTGACGTTCGGCTTCGGCTGGCCGGTGAGCTTGCCGATGTAGTCGGCGGCGGCGGAGAGGCTCATGGGCCGTTCCTCCGCGAATCGTCGAAGGTCGATCATGACGGGGCTCCATCAAGCGGAATGAATGAAAGCAAGGCAAGATTCGTCTGAAATAGGCGAGTGCGGGGCGGTGCACGACGCCATGCCGCAGGCGTCACCTCACCGACTCGTCGATGAACGCGATCAGGTCGGCCAGCCGGAACCGGCGGATCGGCCGGCGGAAGCCAGTCGCCACGAACTCGACGCAGCGGAGCCGGTCGCGCCGCACCAGTTCGCGGAGCGTCTGGGGGCTGACGCAGAGCAGGTCGGCGGCTTGCGCGGCGTCGAGGAGTGAGGCCTCGACGAAGTGGTCGTCATGGGCATCGATCTCCTCTTCGGCGTCGAATGGGGCATCGGCCGACGGGTCAGGGTCGCTTGGGGGCATGGCTCAAACCTCGGTGTGGGCGGGAGCATCGCGCGGGCGGCACAACGCCGTCGTCCGCATGGAGTCATCAGAGCGCACACCGGGAGAGCGACCGTTTTTCAGACCGTTTTTCAGCACGGCCGCACGCTTGGACGAACCGATCGGGCGTCGCTAGGTTGAGCCGGAGACGCTGGGGCGACGCATGCGTTTCTGCGCGTGCCGGTAAGCCCCTCCAGTTCCACCTCGCAACAGGCCAGCCATGTCGCCCGCCCGGAAGCAGTCGAAGGCCAAGCCCGCCGCGCCGAAGCCGACACGCCGAGGCAAGACGCCAGCGCCGCGATCGCGCCAGAAGCGACTGCTCTCAGGAGATCCATCGCCCCGGTCACGAGCCCTCGATCACCTCGCGGCCTTCGTGGGTGGCGTCGAGGCACTGGTGCCGAGGGTCAAGAAACTCTTCGACGACACCTCCAGCGCGCCACCGGACAATGCGAACAAACAGACGCGGTTCGCCAACAAGATCGACTCGCTGGCGACTGACGCGGAGAGCGTGCTGCGGAGCCTCGACGCCGCGTACGCCGAGGCCGAGGGCCTGCCTGGAGTTCAGAGGTGTGCCCCAGGGGACGCGCTGGCCAAGCGACTGTTGACCGGGCTGAAGGTCGCGTCGGTCGGGGAGCAGTTCCAGGGCCACGTCGAGGAGTTGCGGCAGTTGGCGACCAAGGCCCGACAGCCAATGTCGCCAGAGGAGTCACGGGAGCTGTGGGAGCGGTTTGCCAGGCTCGTGGAAGGCTTGGGCGGAATCCTCGATCTCGCTCAAAACGTTCAGCGACTGATTGCGAAGCACCGGGAACGGCTTGCCGGGCTACGAAGCGAGAAAGACCTGCGGCACTACGTCATGAGCGGCCTACGAACCACGTCGACGCCGGATCTGAAGAGGCTGCGAAGCAGTATCGACGAGTCGTTCACCGCTCTCGCCGACGTCGAGAAGGCTGTCCGCGATCTCTGTCGCGGCATGGCGAAGCTGGTTTCGAGACAACGCAACTTCACCAGGGCTGCGATGCAGGCCGAGTGGTCCATCATCCAGCAACAGGACGTGGTGCATCTGGCACTGCGAGAATTCGAGGATCACGCCCGGACCTTTATCGAGGCGATCAAGGGATCACGGGCTTACATGGACGTCGTGGACGATGGCGAGAGCAGTGTTTTTTCAGACCTGCCGAAAGCGGTGAGCGCACTCGTCGTGGAACTACGGACGCGGGTCGGTGTCGTCGCGATATGGATCGAGGCGGTCGGGAAGCGGCAGGCGGCGGCGTTCGCCATCCCCGGGCACTTGATGGAGGGCGTCTGGAGGATTGCCGGGAGCCTTGGTGATGCTCGGGCGCACTTGGACCGGTTTCTGGCGGCGAACCCCGGCGGCACGGATGGAAGCGGGGTTGTGGGCACGGTTGAGGCGGCACCGGCGGAGGGCGAGTTGTTCGTCGGGCTCGGAGACAAAGAGCGACGGGTGCTCGAGGCACTGGTGCGGGCCAGCGAGCATGGCGAGCCCGGGATAACGATCAACGACCTGATGGCGGCGACCGGACTTGCGTACACGGCAGTGAGAAGGATTTTGACCCAGCGTCTGGGGCTAGGGGTCGTGACGCAGGCCAAGCAGGCCCGGCGAGGTGGACCTCGGGCCGGAGGAAGTTCGTCGCCGCCCGACCTCTTCTCGGTCCCGGAGGCGACGCGCGCCGCGTACCGCCGCTGGGTGGACGCCGCGCGAAATACGCCCTGAAAAACGGTCAGGGTCAGGGCACCTGCGACCTTCACGCGTGCCGTCGATGACCGCGTGTCGCGGCGGCCCGGTGCCCGGGGCAATTTCGCCGCCGGGGCCGGGGTCAGTCTCTCGAATGGCCGGATAGCGGCCTAGAAAGATCCGTTCCCATGGCCCGGAAATCAGTGCCTACCGATAGGCATTCCTGCGCTTGGAAGTCGCTCTTTGGCTTCAGTCCCGATGTGGAAAACCACGAGGCAGTCAGCCGCCTGAAGGATCTCGGCGTCGAGGAGGTCGAGTTCCGACGCTTCCGGACGGCGGAGCACGAGCACTTCACTGACCTGACCCGCGTCGTAGCGGGAAAGACAGCGGTCGTGACGGTGGCGTGGTTCAAGCAGGTGCGAGACCTGTGTCTCGCCCTCGCGCCCGCCATCGACCCGGAGGTTCAACGCGTGGCGGCACCAGATGGTGACGACCCGGATACCGACCTCAGGGAGGCGGTGGCGGAAGGGGATCTTCTCGTGCACGTGCGTGTGTCGTTCCGCAAGGGAACCTACATCTCCGCGGATGTGAGCTACCCGTCGGTCGAGTGCAGTTCGCCCGCCACGGTCGAGTGAAGCGTGGTCACCGGCGCCGCCGTCTCTTGATGGGGCGGCGGCGTCGGCCCTCGCGCTTCTCGTCTGATCGCTCCAACCCGCAGTGGTCATGCCACGGGACGGCCGTTGCATGTGGCCACACATCATCCGCGAAAAAAGGACAGCCAATGCCCCCCGAACGTCTGGATACCCAGGGAGTCGCCGCACTATGCGACTTCATCGAACGAGGAACCCGTGCCGGACTTGCGTTGCACCCGATTGTGCCGGACGGATCGAAGGGAGCGATCGACAAGTGGGGAAAAATCTCCAGGGCCGAGCAGCCTCCGCGTAGCGCAGAGGACCTCGTGAAGCTGGTCCAAAGCGGGGGGTGCGATGGAGTCGCTGTCCTGACCGGTCGGGCCAGTGGCAACATCGAGATGCTGGAGATGGAAGACCATTGCATCGAACGTCTAGAGGAGTTGGCCCGGATTGCGGAGGGCACTGGCATCGGCGAACTCTTCCAGCGCATGACCAACGGGTGGAGCGAGTTGACGCCCTCGGGTGGTATTCACTTCTATTTCCGTATAAGCGATGGTCATGTCGCCGGGAACACGAAGCTAGCTAGGCGACCTGGGGCAGATGGCAAGCCGGAAGTCCTCGCCGAGACACGGGGCCAGGGGGGCTACTCGATCTGTGCGCCCAGTGGCGGCCGGACCCACGATACCGGGTTCTCCTACGAGTTCCTCAGCGGAGGTCCGGAGACCGTACCAACGTTCACCGCCTCCGAAGTCGAGGAACTGCACCGGTTGTTCAGGATCCTCGACGAGATGCCGGTGCCGGATTCTCGGTCGATCAGCACAGCCTCGCCCCCACGCGTTGCCGGGGACCATCCGCGAGGCCTCTCCCCGGGCGATGACTTCAACGAGCGGGCCACCTGGGACGAACTCCTTGTGGATTGGACCCGGGTGCGCGAGGCGACCGACCACGAGGGACGGCCCATCACGTTCTGGCGGCGGCCGGGAAAGACCCAGGGCATCTCCGCCACGGTCCTCGGCGCGGGCGCGTGGCTCTACGTGTTCTCGACGAGCACGACCCTGCCGACCGAGGAGGCGCTCTCGAAGTTCGCCGTCTACGCGCACCTTCACCACGACGGCGACTTCAGTGCGGCGGCCTCAGAGCTGCGGCGGCAGGGGTACGGCCAGCAGGAAGACGCGCCCGCAGAGGCCGACCCGAGCTTGGCGTTCGAGCCATTCCCGGTGGCTCTTCTTCCGCAACCGTTCCGCCAGTTCGTGATCGAGGGCGCTGCGGCGACTCGCGGCGACCCTGCCTTCTTCGTCCTTCCGGCGCTCGCGGCCTTCGGTGCGACCATCGGCAATGCCCGGCGTTTGCGCATCAAGACCAGTTGGACCGTGCCGCCGACTGTCTGGACCGTATCGGTGGGGGAGAGCGGCAACCAGAAGACCACCGGGTTCGATCTGTCACTCGCGCCTCTCCGTCGACTCCAGGAGCGAGCGCTGACCGCCTACGAGACCGCCCGCCAGCGCTACGAGGGGCTGGTCGAGGAGTACGAGCGGGAGCTGAAGCGAGGGCGGCAGAACGGGTCAACCTTCGTCCCCAACAAGCCCGAGCCGCCGGTGCTGACCCGCTACATGGTCAGCGACACGACCGTCGAGGCGCTGGCACCGATCCTCAAGGACAACCCACGGGGGGACCTCCTGGCCCGCGACGAGCTGCGGGGGTGGATGGGGAGTTTTGATCGGTACGCCAGCAACTCCAAGGGCAAGTCCGACGAGGCCAACTGGCTGAGCATGCACAACGGCGGCGCGATCCTGGTCGACCGAAAGGGCTCTACCGCAGGACCGATCTACGTGCCCCGGGCCTCGCTCTGCATCACCGGCGGCATCCAGCCAGGCCCGCTTCGGAAGGCCTTGGGCAGCGAGCACCGGGAAAGCGGCCTGGCGGCGCGGATGCTGATGGCGTTCCCTCCCCGCGTCAAAAAGCAGTGGTCCGAGGAGACGATCAGCCCGGAGGTCCAGCAGGCCTACGCCGCGCTCTTCGACCGGCTGCTGACCCTGGAGATGGCCGTGGGGGAGAATGACCGCAGGGAGCCGGTGTGCATGGAGCTGTCCGGGGAGGCTCGCGCACGGTTCATCGAGTACTACGACCGCCACAACGAGGAGGCCGTCGCATTCACGGGGGACCTCGCGTCGGCCTGGTCGAAGCTGGAGGAGACGGCGGCCAGGCTCGCGCTGATCATCGAGCTGGTCAAGTGGGCGGCAAGCGGAAGGAACCAGGTGCCGCAGGAGGTCAGCGCCGAGAGCATGGAGGAGGCGATCGGGCTGGCCGAGTGGTTCAAACGCGAGACCAAGCGGATCTATGCCGTGGTGTTCGCCAGCGAGTCGGCCGCCCAGGTGACCGTCCGGGAGCAGCTCATTCAGTGGCTCGCCAGACGCGGGGGCGAGGCCAGTGCCCGGGAGGTCCGCCAGGGGTGCCGGTCACTGAGGGGGGCGGGGCTAGCGGAGGCGGCCCTGGAGGACCTCGTCGGGAGCGGGGCGGGCAACTGGGTCGAGGTCGAGGGACGGAATGGGCAGGGGGGGAGGCGGTTCAGGCTCTCCGGGTGAGCTGGCGCTGGAGATGTGTGTCTACGCGTCTACATGTCTACGGGTTCGGGCTGGCCTGGGCCGAAGGTTGCCGGAAGGCGTAGACGTAGACAT
>SXWA01000198.1 GCA_005791575.1 Planctomycetaceae bacterium | reverse complement strand
GCCCATCCGGACGTATTCAACATGCTCCTCCAGGTGATGGAGGAGGGCCGGCTCACCGACTCCTTCGGCCGGAACGTCGATTTCCGCAACACGATCGTCATCATGACGACCAATGCCGGTGCGGAGGCAATCAAGAACGAAGCCGCTTTCGGCTTCCAGAAGCCCGACGGCGACGCCAGTTACGACAGCATGAAGGGCCGGGTCAACGAACGGATCGAGAAGGTGTTCCGCCCCGAGTTCCTCAACCGTGTCGACGACGTCATCGTCTTCCACCATCTCACCGTCGAGGACCTCAAGCAGGTGATCGACATCGAGTTGGCCAAGGTCCGTGAGCGGCTCGGCGAGCGCGGGCTGAAGCTCGAGCTCACCGACGAGGCGAAGAAGTTCCTCATCAAGAAGGGCTCGGACACCGATTTCGGTGCCCGCCCGCTGCGCCGTGCCCTCGAGAACTTCATCGAGGATCCGGTCAGCGAGGAACTCCTCAAGGGGGAGTTCGACGGCAAGGACACGATCCAGGTTGACTGTGTCGAGGTGGCGGGCAAGAAGCAGCTCGTCTTCAAGGGACTCATGACCGCGGAGCCGGTGGCCACCGCCGGGGCAGAGGGCACGGCCTGATCGGCTCGGCAGCCGCATGACCGCTCCGCCTCCGCCCTCCCCGGGCGGGGGCGGAGCAAGGTCGCGATTCCTCCCACACCGCCCAGCCCCCCGACGTCCCGCACGGTCGGCTCAACTTGCCTGACCGTCACAGCCGATCCTTTGGGTGGGGTCAGCCGCGCCGCCGTGCGTCGCGCGCCCCTCCAGAGGCCTTGCCAATGGCGTCCGCCCCCGTTTCCCCGTCGTCGCTCGCCGCCGGTGCGGCCCGCGGGCTGTCCGACTGGATCGCCGACAGGATCGCCGACCTCGGGGCCCTGCTGCTCGATCGCGTCGCGGCCATCGGCGACGTGGCGATCTTCGCCTGCCGCACGGCCGGCTGGATCCTCGCCCGACGGCAGCGCCGCGACGTGCTCGTGCCGGCCTTCTACCAGATCGGCGTGCTCTCGCTGCCCGTGGTGGCGCTGACGGGGCTGTTCATCGGCATGGTCCTCGCGGTGCAGAGCTACGCCCAATTCAAGGCGCTCGGCCTGCAGACACGGCTGGGGAGCGTGATCAACCTCTCGCTGGTCCGCGAACTGGGGCCGGTGCTTGCGGCCACGATGCTCGCCGGCCGCGTCGGCGGAGCGATGGCGGCCGAACTGGGCACGATGCGCGTCACCGAGCAGATCGACGCCATGGAGAGCATGGGGGCCAATCCCGTGTACTACCTGGTCGTGCCGCGTTTCCTCGGCTGCCTCGTGCTGATCCCGACACTGACCGTGATGGCCGACTTCATGGGCGTGCTCGGCGGCTACCTCTACTCCCACCTCGTGCTCGGCATCGACTACCACCATTACTGGGCCAATTCCCGTGAATACGTCGACGCGTTCGACTTCCTCATGGGGATCTTCAAGAGCTTCTTCTTCGGTGCCGCCATCGCGCTGGTGAGCTGCCACCACGGCTTCAACAGCGGCCACGGCGCCGAGGGGGTGGGGCGGGCCGCGACCAATGCCTTCGTGCATTCCTTCGTGCTGATCCTCTTGCTCGACCTGTTCCTCGGCATGTGGCTCAATAACGTGCACGACTTCTTCCGTCCCGAGGGCCCGCGCCGACTGCTCTGAGCCGTCGGTTCCCCACCCCCATGCCGCGCGTTCCCGCCGCACCACCGCGTCCCGACCCCGCCCCGGGTTCCACCGTGCCGCCGATGCTCTCGGTGGAGGGGCTGTCGGTTCGCTTCGGACGCCAGGGGGTGCTGCGCGACATCACCCTCTCCATCCCGGCGGGAGAGACGCTCGTGATCCTCGGCGAGAGTGGCTGTGGGAAGACGGTGCTCCTCAAGTGCATGATCGGCCTGATCCGGCCCACCGTCGGCACGGTGCGATTCGAGGGGCAGTCCCTCGCCCGGCAGGGGGAACGGGCGTTGGCCCACCTGCGCACGCGATACGGTTTCGTCTTCCAGGGCGCCGCCCTCTTCGACAGCCTGTCGATCGCCGACAACATCGCCTTCCCCCTGCGCGAACACACCCGCCTCGCCGCCGCGGAGATCGGCGCGATCGTCGATGAACTGCTCGCCGAGGTCGGACTGCCGCCGACCGTGAAACACAAGAAACCGGTGGAGCTCTCCGGTGGCATGCGGAAGCGTGCCGGACTCGCCCGCGCCCTCGCCCTCGATCCCCCCCTGGTGCTCTACGACGAACCGACCACCGGTCTCGATCCGATCATGAGCGACGTGATCAACGAACTGATCCTCCGGGTGAAGGGGCGCGGCCGGGTGACGAGCGTCGTCGTGACCCACGACATGCACACCGCCCGCAAGGTTGCCGACAGGATCGTGATGCTCCACCCCCTGTCGCGCCTCGCCGCCGACGCCCCGCAGATCGTCTTCAACGGCACCCCTGCCGACCTCGACCACAGCCGTGACCCACGGATCCGCCAGTTCATCGAGGGCCGTGCCGGCAACCGGCTCACCGAACTCCGTGATGCCGCGGCTCTCGCCGCGGGTGAGGGTGCCGCATGAGCGATCGCACGATGCAGTTCCGGGTCGGGGTGATGGTGCTCGCCACGGCGATCATCGCGGGCATCCTCATCGTGCTCTTCGGCGACCTGCCGGCACTGGTGCAATCGACCTATCCGCTGCGGATGAGCTTCGGCGACGCCCGCGGTGTCGCCCCCGGGACCCCCGTCCGCAAGAACGGCATCCTCGTGGGACGGGTGTCCGACGTCGCCCTCGACGAGAAGGGGGGGGTGAGCGTGGTGGCCGACATCGACTCCCATGTCCCCATCTACCGCGACGAGGAGCCGCGGATCACCGGGTCGCTGCTCGGCGACGCCGAGATCGCGCTGGTCCCGGGACGCGTCGTGCCACCCCGGCAGCGCCTCGGCACGGACGAGGTCCTCGTCGGGGCCGTGGCCCGCAACCCCTTCGACGTCTTCGCATCGCTCGAGCCGAAGCTTGGCGGCGCCCTCGATTCGCTCGTGCAGGCCAGCGAATCGGTGACCAAGCTCTCCAACAATCTCGACCGGATGTTCCTCGGCGAGGACGACCGTTTCGAGACGCTGGTGCGCAAGACGGAGGCGGCCCTTGATTCATTCGCCGTCGCCATGAACAACATCAACGCCGTCGTCGGCGACCCCCAGTCCCGCGAGCGGATCACCGACACCCTTGAAGCCCTGCCGGAGGTGATGGCCGACCTCCGCGCCACGGTCAAGGGGATCGGCACGACAGTCGAGTCGGCCGACCGCAACCTGCGCAACATCGAAGGACTCACCAAGCCCCTCGGCGAACGGGGGGCATCGATGGTCGCCCAGATCGACCGGACGATCGGTCGGCTCGACGAGGTGCTCCAGCAGGCGGCCGGGTTCACCAAGGCCCTGTCGCAGTCCGACGGCACGCTCGGCCGGCTGGTCCGTGATCCGAAGGTCTACGAGGATCTCGCCGAGGCCGCCTCCAACGTCAACCGGCTGACGAAGGAACTGCGGCCGATCGTCGACGACGTCCGGGTGTTCACCGACAAGATCGCCCGGCACCCCGAGCAACTCGGGGTCCGTGGGGCGCTCGACCGGCGGGTCGGGGTGAAATGAGCCCGGCCCGCTCGCTCACGCTCCAACCGGGGCCGACACGTCGGGCTCGAGCACACGCAGATATTCGGCGATGAACTCGCCGTAGCCGGCCCTGACACCGGGCGGCAGGAGCTTGTAACCCGGCAGCCGCCCCCGGCAGGTCGCGGCCCCGCAGCGGCAGGTCGTGCCCTGATGCTCGATGACGTATTCGAACGTCTCGTAGTCGATCGACAGCTCCTCACCGGCGGCGATCGCCCGCCGGGCACGCATCTCGATCTCGCGCACCCCGGTGCGGATGATGAGCCCACAATTGGGGTCGCAGGAGTGATTGCAGAGCACGAGCGGCCCCTCGGGGCGCACGTGGGTGCCGACATCGACCTGGATCGTGTCGGGGCCGCGGGCCGGAACCTGCGCCCCCCAGGCGCGGAGGATCATCTCGCCGGCCGCGATCGGCCGTGAGGCCCGCAGACCACGGCCGCCGAGGCCAACATGGACCGTCACCGGTTCGGCGCTGGCCATCAGACCGTCGCTCTGCGGAAGGCCCGCGAGCCGGTCGAGGGAGGTGGCGCGCATCCTGGTGCCGTACCGGCTCTCCAGCCAGGTCACGGCCTGCTCGATCGTGTCGGCTTGGAGGAGCACGAGTTCGCCTGCCGAGACGGCGTCGAGGACGGTGGCCGCCGAATCGGTCCAGCAGCCACCGGCGATGACGACCGCCTCGGCGTCGGCGCGCACCTCACGGACGCCGTCGGTGAGCAACCGGGTGATCTCGCCGGGCTGTCGCCCACGCATGTAGGCATCCTCGTAGACCACGACGCGCTCGAACGAGCGGGCCAGGATCCGCCCCTGGGCGACGATGTCGATGTCACGACGATCGCCGGCGGCCGAGTAGACGGCCGTGCGGCGCCGGTGCGGGAGCGCGGCGAGGGTGGCGACGATCCGCTCCAACGAGTCGGGGTTGTGGCCGTAGTCGACCACCACGGCCGCCCCTTCAAGCTCCACCACGTTGAACCGGGCCGGCGACCCGGTCATGCCCGAGGAGAAGGTCTCGAGTCCGAGCCGCACGATCTCCAGCGGTACCCCCAACCGCCAGGCGGCCGCCGCGGCGGCGAGGACGTTTTCCACCTGGAAGGGAACGAGCCCGCGGTGCACCAGGGGCACCCGGTCGAGGTGCGCCAACCGTGTCTCCCGCGGCCCGTCGCAGAGGACGATCCAGCCGTCGCGGACCGTGGCCGCGAGGCCACCGGTGGCGAGGTGCTCGACGAGCACCGGAGTGGACGGGTCGATGGCGAAGTAGACGACCTGTCCCTTGCACCACTGCCGCATCTCCACCACGAGCGGATCGGCGGCGTTGAGCACCGCCGATCCCGTGCCGCGCTTCACCGCGCAGACGATCGCCCCCTTCACCCAGGCGAGACGCTCCGGCGTGTCGACCGCCCCGATACCGAGGTGGTCTCCAGTGCCGATGTTGGTGACCACCGCGACGTCGCAGCGATCGAATCCGCACCCCTCGCGGAGGATGCCGCCGCGGGCGGTCTCCAGCACGGCGGTGGTGACGGCCGGATTGGCGAGCACGCGACGGGCGCTCTGCGGCCCACTGCAGTCGCCGGCGTCGATCATCCGATCGCCGATCCACACCCCTTCGGTGCAGGTCGTGCCCACCGTCGCGCCGCCGGCGGCGGCGAGGTGGGAGATGAGCCGCACCACCGTGGTCTTGCCGTTGGTGCCGGTGACGGCAGCCACCGGGATGCGGCCGTCGTCGCCCGGCGCGAACAGGGTGTCGACGATCGCGGCCCCCACGTTGCGCGGCGTGCCGATCGTCGGCTCGAGGTGCATCCGCAGCCCGGGGCCGGCGTTGACCTCGATGACGGCGCCGCTGCGCCCGTCGAGGGGCCGCCCGATGTCGGCGGTGACGACGTCGACCCCGGCGATGTCGAGACCGACCACCCGGGCCGCCTCGACCGCCCGCGCGGCGACATCGGGATGGACCCGATCGGTGACATCCTCCGCGGTGCCACCGGTGCTGAGATTGGCGCTGTGCCGCAGCGGCACGGTGCGCCCCGCCTCCGGCACGCTCGCCGGCGACAGCCCCTGCTCGGCAAGCACCGCCATGGTGACCGCATCGATGACGACCGGGCTGAGCGCCGTGGCATGGTCGCCGCAGCGGCGCGGGTCGTCATTGACGCGTGCCACAAGCTGCTCGACGGTCGCCGCCCCGTCGCCGGTGACCTGCGGCGGATGCCGGCGGGCCGCCGCCACCACCGCGCCACCGACGACGAGCAGCCGGTGGTCACCGCCGGGAATGAATCGCTCCACCACCACCTCGTCGCCGTGCTGGCGGGCGAAGGCCCACGCGCGCTCGATCTCCTCGGTCGTGGTGAGGTTCACCGACACGCCGCGGCCCTGGTTGCCGTAACGGGGTTTCACCACCACCGGTCCGGCGATCTCGGTGGCGACGAGGCACGCATCCGCCGCATCCTTCACCGGCCGCCCTTCGGGCACCGGGATCCCCGCCTCGGCGAGGAGCGCCCGGGTGAGATCCTTGTCCTGGGCGATCGATTCGGCCACGGCTCCGGTGCGGTCGGTCTCCGCGGCGATGATCCGTCGTTGCTTCGCCCCCTGCCCGAGGCGCACGAGGCTCCCCTCGTTGAGCCGGCGCCAGGGAATGCCGCGGTCCACCGCCGCGTCGACGATCGACCGGGTGCTCGGCCCGAGTTGGACGTCGAGGAGCAGCGCCCGGAGACGCTTCAGTTCATCCGCGATCGGAAACTCGTCCCCCGCGATCGCCGCCATGATGAGGCGCTGCGCCACCTGGAGGCACTCGAGCGCGAATTTCTCCTCGGTGTACTCGATGACCACGCGGTAGCAGCCGCGCTGGTCGAGTTCGCGGGCCCGGCCGTAGCCGACGGCGTTGCCGGCGGCGGTCTGGAGTTCGAGCGTGACGTGCTCGAGGACGTGCCCCATCCAGGTGCCGGTGTCAAGACGCTGGAAGAACCCGCCGCGCTCACCGATGTTGCAGCGGTGCTCGATCATCCCGGGCAGCCAGCGCTTCACCTTCTCGTTGAACCCGGGAATCGTGTGCGAGGGGAAGTCCTCCAACCGCCCGAGATCGACCCACACCTCGAGTACGGGAAACGCAGCCCACTCGTTGGGTCCCCGGAGCACCTTGATCCTTGTGATCTCCATGATCGATTCGGCTGTCGCCTGTCGCCTCTTGCCCACCGCAGACGCGTGCGGAGGCTCGTGTGGTGTGCATGTCCTCCGGTCGCCGGACGCTCCGGCTGACCAGTGGAGGGGACCTGCACGCTGGGGTGCCGTCCGCAGCGGCGCGTCGCCGGCGCGGACGGACGGCATGGCCGTCCAAGGGGGAATGGTCACCCGACTCCCGCGGCCGAGTGCCGCGGCTGCCGGGCAGCCTGCTCATGGCGGCCAGCAATCCGGGGCCGCGGGGGAGACACCCCTGCCGAAGACCGGCTTGGCAGTCGGGCGGAGTTGATCAGTGAAACCGGGAACCAACGAACCGGCCGTGAGGGCCATGGGTCGATTGATGTCCTGAACCGGGGGACCGTTCGGCACCGCCGCACGCCGCGCGGACGTGCGTTCGCTCGCGCTGCCCAGTCTCTCCGGCACCATGAATCGAACGGGCGGAAGCAAGCCTGCCGGATCGTCCGGCCGCCCGACTGCCGACCCGATGGCTTGCCCGACCTCAACGGCCGGGGTTGCCATCGCGGGAACGATTCTACGACTCGCCACGGCGAAAGCGAATTCCTGCTCCCGCACCCCCGCCCCCATGGCATCCCCACCGACCATTTTCAGACCGCATCGTCCGGGAAACCGGCTGCTTCCACGCGTGAACACCACCCCGGGCGACACCTCCACGCACCCCCACGATGGGCATCCCGTTGGCGGAAGCCGGCTCGGAGGGATACTCGTCATTCCCCCGCCGTTTCTTGCGGGCCTCCCGCCCACCCCCTTTCCCCGTCACCATGCCGCCCACCGGGCCCTCCCACCTGCCGCCGGCCAACGCCACCCTCCCCGACCCCGAGGCGCTGGGGCTGGGTCCCGGCGAAGCGATCGTCGCCGCCGCCCGCTACGACCTGGACGGTCAACTCGACTTCACCGACGGTTGGATCGTCCTCACCGGACAGCGGCTCGTAGCCGACAAGCCCGCATCGGCCGATCCCGACTTCCGGCCAGGCATCACCGCCGGGGGCATGGCGTCGTGGGCGATCGACGACGACACGCTGCTCGACATTCGGATGCGTGGGGCGGTCGGCCGCGTGGAGTTGTCGCGGCGCGGCCGGGTCATCGCGCGCTGGCTGTTCACCCCCGCGCGGGCGGCGGGGCTGCATGCCCTCGAAGACGCCTTCGACGAACGGAGCCGCCGACAGTCGCGCTCCGGTGGCCCCGGGGGTGGCCGTACCGCCCCCACACCGTCCGGGGACCAGTCCGCCGACGAGGACGGCAGCGCCGCCGGAGAGGGGGATGACGAGTCGGCCGGCGCCGGGCCTTCACCGCGCGGGGACGACGATCTCGCCAGCCCGCCGGGGGACGTCTCGCTGCGCAATCTGCTCCGGCTCGGCTCGTTCATCCGTCCCCACGGGGGCATGGCGATCCTTGGGGCCCTGCTCTCCCTCACCGCCTCGGCCGCAGCGCTCATCCCCGGCTACCTGACGATGCCGCTGGTGGACAAGGTGCTCATTCCACGGCAGTCGGGCGACGAGGTGCCCTTCAGCCACGTGTGGTGGTATCTGGCCGGCCTGGCCGCCGCGGCGATCGCCGCCTGGCTCCTCGCCTGGGCCCAGTCGTGGACGCTCGCCTGGGTCAGTGAACGGGTGGCGGCCGATCTGCGCGTGCGGACCTATTCCCACATGCAGTCGCTGTCGCTCGATTTCTTCGCCTCGCGCCGGACCGGCGACCTGATGTCGCGGGTCGGCAACGACACCGACCGGATCTGCAATTTCCTCTCGGTGAACCTCATCGACTTCTCCTCCGACGTGACGATCGTCCTGCTGACCGCCGTGGCGGTCTTCTGGATCAGCCCGACGCTGGCGGTGGTGACGCTCGCGCCGTTCCCGCTGGTGCTGTGGCTGGTCTACACGGTGCGCGAGAGGCTGCGCCGTGGCTTCTCGCGGGCCAATGTCGCCTGGGCCGACATGACGAGCGTGCTGGCCGACACGATTCCCGGGATCCGCGTGGTCAAGGCCTTCGCCCAGGAACCGCGCGAGATGCAGCGCTTCCGCACGGCCAACGACCGGGTCCTCGAGGCCAACGACCGGGTCAACGTCGTCTGGTCGTTCTGCGGGCCGCTCATCAGCCTGTTCAGCGAGACCGGGCTGCTCGTGGTGTGGGCCGCGGGGGCGTGGCTCGTGTTCTCCGGGTCGGTGACGGTGGGCATGCTGACCACCTTCCTGGCCTACATCGCCCGGTTCTACGGCCGGGTCGAATCGATGATCCGCATGGTGCCGGCGACCCAACGGGCCGCCTCGAGCGCGGCGCGGATCTTCGAGATCCTCGACTGCCAGCCGACCGTCGCGGAGGATCCGCGGCCGGTGCCGACCGGCCGGGTGCACGGCCGGATCGCCATCGAGGGGGTGCATTTCCGCTACGGCGCCCGCGAGGTGCTCCATGGCATCGATCTGGTGATCGAGCCCGGGGAGATGATCGGACTGGTGGGGGCGAGCGGGTCGGGCAAGACCACGCTTGCCAACCTCGTCTGCCGGTTCCACGACCCCTCCAGCGGATCGATCCGCATCGACGGGGTCGACCTGCGCCGGCTCGCGATCGGCGATTACCGCCGTAACCTCGGCTGTGTCCTCCAGGAACCGTTCCTGTTCTTCGGTACGGTGGCGGAGAACATCGGCTACGGCTGCCCCGATGCGACACCGGAACGGGTCGTGGCGGCCGCCCGCGCGGCCGGGGCCCACGAGTTCATCCTCCGGCTTCCGGCCGGCTACGACTCGCGCGTCGGCGAACGTGGCGGCTCGCTCTCCGGCGGTGAAAGGCAGCGGCTGTCGATCGCCCGGGCGCTGCTGGTCGACCCCCGGATCCTGATCCTCGACGAGGCCACCTCGGCGGTGGATGCCGAGACGGAGGCGGTGATCCAGACCGCCATCGATCGGCTGGTCACCGGGCGGACGACGATCGCGATCGCCCATCGGCTCTCCACGCTGCGGCGTGCCAATCGCCTCGTGGTCCTCGACGCCGGCCGGATCGTGGAATTCGGCACCCACGAGGAGCTGCTCGCCCGCGATGGCGCGTATGCCCGCCTCTACCACGCCCAGACCAAGGCCGCCGAGGAAGCGTCGGCCTGACGGCTCCGCCACCACCGGACCATCCCGCCGAGCGCACGCCGGCCCCTCCCGCACCAGCCCTCTCCCGGACCACACCCGATGACGCACCACGACCAACCCCAGCCCCCTGCGTGGCGCCTCGAGCGCCTCCCGCACGGCCGGGTCGATTTCGTCTCGGCCGCGGGTGTCCGCCATCCGGACGTCGACATCGTCCGCGCCTTTCCTTTCACACGGCCCGAGGGTCTGGTCGCGATCGTCGCCGACGACGGCAACGAACTGGCCTGGATCGAACGCCTCGACGAGGTGGGGCCGGGGTTGGCTGCCGAGCTGCGGGCCGAGCTGGCGGCCCGTGAATTCCTTCCCGTGATCACCCGGATCGACGCCGTCAACGACGCCGAACCGGCCGAGTGGACCGTGCAGACCGACCGCGGCCCGCGCCGCTTCCGCGTCACCGGCAGCGACGATGTCGACCGGCCCGCGGACGGCAGCGCCGTCGTCACCGACACGTTTGGTGTCCGGTACCGGATCCCCGCGGTCGCGGCCCTCGACCCCGGCAGCCGGCGGCTGTTCGAGAAGAACCTGTAGCGCGCCATCCGCGCCGGTTCGCCAGACTCGCCGCCCGGAGCGGCAGGGGGCGGAAGCTGCGCCGATTGCACCGGCCGTGCCGGCTGTGGCGGGGTTTTTTTCGGGAAAAACCGGGAGAAAAACTGAACAAAACGCTTGAAGGCCGCGTCGGGGGGATTAGTCTCGGTGGGCCGAAAACGAGGAGGAGATCCGATGCTTCGCTCCCAGACCCTGGGCATCACGACGTTGGCCCAACACCACCGGCCGTTCGGGCGCCGCTCCCCGGCGCTGACCTGCATCATGCTGGTCTGTGCCGCGCAGCTCGCCACGACACCGCCCGGCCTCGGGCCGAACGGTTTCGGCGGCACAGGTTTCGCCGGTTCATCGGTCGCGTTCGGCCAATGCTGCGGCGAGGTCGCCGCGGCCCCGGTGGTGACGCAGACCTACCGTCTCCACTTCCAGACGGTCTATGACGAGCGCCAGGTCAACGCCACCCAGGTGAGCTACGAGACCGTCTACGACACGAAGAGTTACACCGTCAGCCGCCCGGTCTGGGAGACCCAGTCCTCGGAGCGGCGCTACACCGTGCAGCGCCCCGTCTGGGAGACGAGCACGCGCGAGGAACGGTTCACCGTCATGAAGCCGGTCTGGGAGACGGTGGTCCAGGACCGCAGCTACGACCAGGTCCGTGACGTGGTCGAGACGAGCACGCGCGAGGAGCGGTTCACCGTCATGAAGCCGGTCACCGAGACGGTGATGCAGCAGCAGGTGAGCACCGTCCGCAAGCCGGTCACGGAGACGGCGGTGCAGCAACAGGTGAGCGTCGTCCGCAAGCCGGTCTACGAGACGGCCATGCAGCAGCAGGTGAGCGTCGTCCGCAAGCCGGTCTACGAAACCGCCGAGCGCGAGGAGGCCTACACCGTTGCCGAGCCGGTGACGACGCTGCGGACCGCCTATGCCGATCAGGGTGGCTACGTCGATCAGGTGACACCGATGGTCGCCCCGGGGATGACCCAGCTCTCCTGGGTGCCGGGTGGGTGGGCGGTGAACCCATACAACGGCCTCGCCACCTGGCAGCGCGGCGGATACGGCTGGACGATGACCCCGGGCGCGGTCGTCAACCAGGTCAACCGTGTCTATCAGCCAAACGTCGTCGCCATGCAGGTGCCGGAGACGACCGTCGTCAATCGCGTCGTCACCCGTAAGGTGCCGGTGCAGACGGTGCGCTATGTCGACGAGCAGGTCGTCCAGCAGGTGCCCGTCCAGACCGTCCGCTACGTCGACGAACAGGTCGTCCAGCAGGTGCCGGTCCAGACCCTCCGCTATGTCGACGAGCAGGTCGTCCAGCAGGTGCCGGTTCAGACCACGCGGATGGTGGCGGAGGAACAGGTCCGTCAGGTGCCCGTCCAGACCGTCCGCAAGGTCGTCGAGCGGGTCGAGAACAAGGTGCCGGTCCAGGTCTGCCGCATGGTCGCCGAGGAACAGGTCCGCCAGGTGCCCGTCCAGACCTGCCGTTTCGTCACCGAGGAAAAGGTCGAACCGGTCACGGTGCAGGTGCTCAAGTACGTCAGTGAGCAGAAGTCGGTGCAGGTGCCCCGGGTCGTCGAGAAGCGCACCCCCTACAGCTACACGGTGCGGGTCCCGCGGACGGTGGTGCTGCGCGTGCCGCTCGACCCGTGCGGCAACCCGCTGCCGACAGCGGTCGTGAGTCCCTCGGCGGCTCTGCCGGCCGCCGTCGTCCCGGCGGCGACGTATGCCCCGGCGTCGGCTGCGGCCGTCGGCGGCGCCGTCACCGCCGGGGGCACGGGCGCGGCTGCGGCCCGCCCGGCCACCGCCCCCCCGGCCCTGTCGTCGGCAGACGCCGAGAAGGCGGTGAGCACCTTCTCCGAGAAGCCGGCTGTCGAGCAGACCAAGCCCGAGAGCGGCTGGACCGATTCGCCGCTCGATCACGTCGATCCTTCCACTGGCACCTCCGCGGCGGGACAAGCGCCGGCCGCCCCCGCCGGCGGTGATGCGATCCGCTTGGAGAAGCCGACCGAACCCGCTGCCAAGCCTGCCGTCGAAGGGCAGGGTGCAGCGAAGCGTGCGGCATCGACGCTGCCGGCCGGTGTCGTGGAGACGATCCCGACCCCCCTTCCCACGCCGTCGATCGCCGCGGGCCAACGGCCGGTGGCCGTCGTCGTCGATCCACCGCTCGTTCCGGTGCGGTCTGCCGAGCAGGGGCTGCCTGCCGCCGCGGTGCCTCCCGCGCTGCCGGCGCTGCAGCAGAGGGCTCCCGCCGCCGGCCGCGACGCCCCGCGGGCCAACGACACGCCCACGGGCACGAGTGGCCAGACGACCTGACCGGGCGGCAGGCCCGACCGGTGAGGCGTCGATCCCCCGATCCCATCGGCAGCGCCGATCAGCCCTCGTTCGTCGCCGCTGACGCGACCGATCGGCGGTCGGCATGACGAACCGGCGGATGGCGGGGCGATCCTTGCCGCCGGCTCGGGCAGGGGGTAGTTTCTCCGCGGTCCTACCCCCCCGGAGCCATCCCGTGACGACGCCCGCTCGAATCAGGGTCGTGGGTCCCGTCGTCGACCTCGATCCCATACACAGTCGACGTGACGGTGTTGCCCCGGATGCTGACGTTGGCCGAGCCGCCGACGTCGATGCCCGTGATCTCCGTCCCAAT
>SXWA01000197.1 GCA_005791575.1 Planctomycetaceae bacterium | reverse complement strand
GGGGCGGCTCGACGTCGAGCACGTCGGTGCCGTAGCCGCGCAGCTTCCCCGTGGCGAGGGCGGCCGCCACCGCATCGGTGTCGACGATCTCGCCACGGGCGCAGTTGATGACGATCGCCCCCGGTTTCATCGTCGCGATCGACGCGGCGTTGATCAGGTGGCGCGTCTCGGGGGTGAGGTTCGTGTGGAGGGAGATGGAGTCGGCGGCCGCCAGCAACTCGGCGAGCGTCGCCGCCCGCCGGATGCCGTGCGCGGTGGCGAAGGCGTCGTCCCAGTGGATGTCGTGGCCGATCGGCTCCATGCCGAAGGCCCGGGCACGGAGCGCCACCTCGCGGCCGATCCGGCCGAGGCCGACGATCCCGATCGTCTTGCCGAGGAGCTCGCGGCCCGTCTGTCGCTTCCAGCCGCCTGACCGGGTGGAATCGGTGTGGAAGAGGAGATGCTTCTCCAGCGCCAACAGCAGCAGGAAGGCGTGTTCCGCCACCGTGGTGTGGTTCACACCGGGGGTGAACAGCACCGGGATCCCGAGTTCGGTGCAGCGGGCGACGTCGATCTTGTCGACGCCGATGCCGTACTTGCTCACCACCTTCAGATGCGGGGCCGTCTTGTCGAGCACCTGCCGGGTGATCATGTCGTCGCCACAGATCGTGGCGTCGATCCGCTCGAGGGCGGCGAGGGTGGCGGCCTCGGCGAGGGGGCCCCGGGCGGTGATCACCTCCCAGCCGGTGGCGGCGAGGGCGGCGTGGTGCTCGCCGGGGGTGTCCTGGAAGGAGGTGGTCGTGAGGAGGATCCGGGGGGTCTTCATCGGGTCTCGCGGGTGCGGGTGATGGCGCGCCGGTCGGCCCGCGGCCGGCCGGCAGTCGTATACCGCACCCCGCGCGGACGAGTCAAACCGCGGCGCGGCAACCAGCTTTTCGTGTGGTCAAAGGTCCGGGTCTCGCGTTTGCCAGCGGCTGCCGGCATCTCGGACAGCGCGCTGGCGCTCCGCGGCATCGGCCGTGAGCAGCCGGGCGCTGCCGTCGTGCCACTGCCAGACGCTGCAGACGAGGCGATCGGGCGATCCGGTCCCGGAGGTGCCGTGCCGGTGGAGCCAGAGGACGGCGTCGTCCGGGGCCCCCAGCCAGGCGAACTCCGCCTGGCGCGGTTCGGGAAGGCCGCGCTTCACCCAACTCCAATGATTGAGGTGGCGGTGGTGGGCCTCGTCGGGCGAGCGCCGCGACCAGGAGCGGAACTCGAGTTCCGTGACGGCGACCGCCGTGTCCGGAGCGGATGCGGCGATCACTGCCCGGGTGGCCTCGAGGCCCCAGGGATTGGTCATCACGACGACGACCGGATCGGGATCGAGGGCCTGCCCCGACGCGACCGCGCGGCGGCCGTCGAGCAGCCCGGGGAGATCCTCGGCGAGCCACTGCGCGAGGTGGTCGGCGAGGATGGCATCGTGGGCCGCACGTTCCGCAGCGACCATCGGGACTGCCCGCGCGGGCCGGGCAGCCCGATGGTCGGCCACGAAGCGGGCCAGGTCGTCGGCCCACTGCCGGGTGAGGGATTGCATGGGGCGGTGTCGGCTCCGGCGCGGCCGCCGCCCCGGGGGGTCACCGGCCGAGGAACCGCTGGCGCAGCCACTCGTTCTTGCGGCGCTCGAGTTCGATCAGCTTGGCGATCGGCCCGTTGCGCTGGGCACCGACGGAGGGACGGGCACCCTGGATCTGGGCCGCCGAGGCGGACACCGACATGATAAGGACAGCGGCCACTGCCGACAGGATCGTGAGACGACGCATGGGGGGTTCCTCTGCACTCGAAGCGTTGGGGGGACTGACACGTGGCAGGGTGATCCCCTCACGGGAACCGCCCTGCGATGGGATGGATCGGCGCCGCCGCCGGGCGCACTGCAGCAGTCGCGCGGCGGGCGGTGCGGCAGGCATGATCGCCATCGGCCGTAGGAGCGACAGGAGAGGTTTCCCGCGCACGCCCGTCACATCCGCGCCATGAGGCCCGCGAGAATCCCGACGATCGAACGAACCCGACCGCGTGATCCGCCCCGTCAGCCGCGCGCGGCGAGGGGGTCCTCCGGCCAGGCGTGCTTCGGATAGCGCCGGGCCAACTCGCGGCGGAGCTGCGGGTAGGTCGTGCGCCAGAAGCCGGCCAGATCGGCGGTCACCTGCCGCGGCCGCTGGTCTGGTCCGAGCAGGTGGAGCACCACCGGCACGCGGCCATCGGCCACGCGGGGGGTGTCGGCCAGGCCGAAGAAGTCCTGGATCCGGGCCGCGAGCGTCGGGCTGCCACCGGGCGGATAGCTGATCGAGTGGCGGCGTCTGGCTGGGAGTTCGATCCCCTCCGGTGCCAGCCGGTCCACGAGATGGGCGCGTTCATGGCCAACCAGCGCCTCCAACCGGGGCAGCCAGTCGGCCGTGGGAATCTCGTCGAGCGCGCGCCGGCCCCGGCAGACCTCGGGGAGCAGGTCGGCGAGCTGCCCGGCATCGAGCGGGGGCAGGCCGAGGTCCGGGAGCAGCGTCGCCAGCCAGCGCACCCGATCGCGGTACCGACCGGCGGCCGAGTCGGCCGGGGGAAAGACGCGCTCCCCCTCGAGCCGCGCCGCCGCGGCGAGGACCGCGCCGGCCGCGGTGCCGTCGGTGACCGGCAGCGGCGCCTCGTCGAGCACCAGATCGATCCAGTACGTGCGGCGCCTGGCGACCACCTGCCGCCGGACGGCATCGACCACCAACTCGTCGCCGCTGTGGAGGTTGCCGCGCACCGACTCGTCGTCGAGCCAAGCCCTGTCCACGGCGGTCGCCAGCCGCGTGCGCGCCTCCCCCCGCGCGTCGTCGATGTCGATGGCGAGGAACAGGGGCTCGTGGCTCACGCGGGAGGGCTCGGTGAGCCGCACGCCACGGCCGCCGACGAGCGTGCCCCGGTCGCCCGAACCGGCGCGGAGCCGTGCCAGCCGGTCAGGAAACGCCGCCAGCAGCGCCCGGGCGAGGGCCTCGCGCGGGTCGGCGGCGCGGGG
>SXWA01000022.1 GCA_005791575.1 Planctomycetaceae bacterium | reverse complement strand
GGCACCGACTGGAAGAATCGTCGGGTGATCGTCGCCGGGGGAACCACCGGCTTCGGCCTTGAGCTGGCCCGGGAGCTCGTGGCGGTCGGCTGCCGGGTGCTCGTCGTGGGGCGGTCGGGTGAGAGCGTGCGCCGCGCCCTCGAGCAGCTCGAGGGCAACCCCCCGAAACCGTCGGGCGACGCTCCGCCACGGCCCGTGCGGATCTGCGGTGTCGCGGCCGATCTGGCCCGGCCCGGGGAAGGAGGGCGGGTCGTCGGCGAGGCGCTGCGCCGCTTCGGCGGGGTCGATGACCTGTTCTTCTGCGTCGGCCGGTCGGGGCGGGCGCTCGTGCTCGACACCCCGGGGGCGGCGCTGGCGGCCTCGGTGGAGGTGAATCTGCTCACCGCCGTCGAGATCACACAGGCGGTCGCCGACGACGTCGCTGCCGCCGGCGGGCACCTCGTCTACATCGGCAGCCTCGCTGGCAAGCTGGTGATTCCGTGGATGGGGCCCTACAGCGTGGGCAAGGCGGCCCTCGCGGCATGGGTCGATGCCGTCCGCCTCGAACTCGCCCCGCGGGGAGCACACGTACTGCTGGTGTCGCCCGGGCCGATCCGCCGCCTCCCGACCGACGACACCGGAGCCGATCCCCAACCCGGTCGCTACGCCGACGAGGTCAACGATGGGGGCCTGCCCGCCGGCGCCAACCGGCCGGGAGGCGGGGCGCGGCTGACTGCCATCGAGCCGGAGTGGCTGGCCGCGCGGATCCTCACCGCCTGCGAGCGCCGCAGCGCCGAGCTGGTGGTGCCGCGCCGCGCGGGCCTGCTGGCCGGCCTGATCGAATGGTTTCCCGATGCAGGCCGCTCGTGGCTCGCGCGGATGACACGCTCCGGTTGATGGTGCCGGCCGGATGATCGACTGGGTCGCGACGGTCCGTCGCACTCCCCACCAAGCCGCGCTGACAGGGCGGCGGCACGGCGACTAGCAGGCTGTGGCCAAACAGCCTGCTGCACCTCATGGATGAGGTGCCGGGAGCGCAGCTCCCGTGAAAAGCGCAGCTTTTCGGGTGGCCAAAGGCCAAGGATCGACTTTGGCCACGGACTGCTAGGCTTCTGGTCCAAGACTCCGCCGACCGGGCGGCGGTGTGCTTCCGATTCCCGTTTCCGGCACCTTTCCTGGAGTCCCCCATGGCAGCGGCACGCAGCGAGGCATTCGTGGGCATCCCCCGGATCCGCTACGAGGGTCCCGACAGTGACTCGATGCTCGCCTTCCGCCATTACGACGCCAATGAGTTGGTCGAGGGGAAGGCGATGAAGGACCATCTCCGCTTCGCCGTCGCCTGGTGGCACACCTTCCGCGGCACCGGCAGCGACCCCTTCGGCGCACCGACGATGCGCCGCCCGTGGGAGACGAAGGGGGATTCGCTCGAGGCGGCCCTCGATCGCGTCGCCGTCGGCTTCGAGTTCATGGAGAAACTCGGCGTCGGGTTCTACTGCTTCCACGACCGCGACGTGGCCCCCGAGGGGGCGTCGCTCGCCGAGAGCAACCGCCACCTCGACGCCGTCGCCGCCCGGCTCCGCGAGCACCAGGAGCGGACGGGGATCGGGCTGCTGTGGGGCACTGCGAACCTGTTCTCCAATCCGCGCTACGTGCACGGCGCCGCCACGAGTTGCAACGCCGAGGTGTTTGCCTTTGCCGCCGCCCAGGTGAAGAAGGCGCTCGAGGTGACCCACGCTCTCGGCGGCGCCGGCTACGTCTTCTGGGGCGGCCGCGAGGGCTACCAGTGCCTGTGGAACACCGACATGAAGCGCGAGCTCGACCACCTCGCGCGGTTCATGCACATGGCGGTCGACCACGCGCGGGCGATCGGCTTCACGGGGCAGTTCTACTTCGAACCCAAGCCGCGCGAGCCGACCAAGCATCAATACGACTTCGATTGCGCCACCTGTATCAACTTCCTCCGCGCCAACGGCCTGGAGAAGCACGTGAAGATGAACATCGAGACCAACCACGCCACGCTCGCCGGCCACGAGATGCAGCATGAGCTGGAATACGCCGGCCTGCAGGGGTTCCTCGGCTCGATCGATGCCAACACGGGCGACACACTGGTCGGCTGGGACACCGACCAGTTCCCCACCGACATCTACCTCACGACCCGGATCATGCACGTGATCCTCAAGTACGGCGGCCTCGCCCCGGGGGGGATCAATTTCGACGCCAAGGTGCGCCGGGAGAGCTTCGAGCCGGTGGACCTGTTCCACGCCCACATCGGCGGCATGGACGCCTTCGCCCGCGGCCTGAAGATCGCGGCGGCGATCCGCGCCGACGGCCGCCTCCAGCAGCTCGTCGACGACCGCTACGCGAGCTGGTCGGGCGACCTGGGCCGGCGGATCGAGGCGGGGAGCGAGAGCTTCGCGAGCCTCGAGCAGCTGATGCTCGCCAAGGGAGACGCGATCCCCTGCGGCAGCGGCCGGCAGGAGTTGTTCGAGAATCTCGTCAACACGTATCTCTGACGGGTGGGCCCCGTGTCGCTGACGGGAGGACCCCGTGTCGCTGACGGGAGGGCCCCGGCGGGAGCAGCGCGGCGCCAGTGCCCAGCGGCTCTCCGCCTGCCGGGTTGCCGCGGGGGCGTGGATTTTCGGCGGCGCGGCGGCCACACTGTCGGTCGAACGCGACCGTCCGGGGAGGCGGTCCGGCCATGCCAGCCACCGGGCCACCGTGCCCACACGCCAGACGGGGAGACCACGATGGGCTTTCACCAGACGAAGTCGCACCGCAGCGGCAAGGGTTCGCACCACCAGATCGGCCTCGTCCGCGGCCAGTTCGGCGACATCCCAGAGGACTCGTGGCTCGACTTCATCGCCCAGGCCGGCTTCGACGGCTGGGAGGAGGCGGCCTGGGAGCTCGACCTCGCGCAGTGCGACACCGACAGCGGTGCCGAGGCCTACGCGAAGAGCCGGGTGGCGAAGGCCAAGGCACGGGGCCTGGAGATCTTCACCGTCGCCACGCACCTCCAGGGACAGGCGCTCGGCGACGAGCCCTCGGCGAAGACGCTCCAGTTCATCGGCGGCGACGCCGTCGAGGCCTACGTCGCCTGGCGGAAGAAGGGCAACCAGCCGCCGCGCACCGATCCCTACTTCGTGCCTGACGACGTCGGGAAGTTGATCCACGCCAAGGCGCAGAAGGATCTGATCCGCGCGGTGCGACTGGCGCACCACCTCGGCAAGCTCCAGGATCGCCACGTGGCGGTGCCCGGCTTCGTCGGCTCGCCGGCCCACTGCTGGAGCCACTGGTTCGAGTTCCCGCCGCGGCCCCGGGCGATCGGCGGCTGCCCGATCCCCGAAGTGCTCGACGTGAGCCTGGAACTGCTCGTCGAGCGGTTCGGACCGGTATTCGACGCCTGCCGGAAGTACGGCGTGACGTTCGACCTCGAGTGCCACCCGGGCGAGCGCGCGATGGGCGACATCGAGAGCGCCGGCGACTACGTGCGCTTCCTCGAGAAGGCGGGCTACGGCCGCGACGTCGTCGGCTTCAACCTCGACCCCAGCCACATGGTCTGGCAGGGGGTGTGCCCGATCCAGTTCGTGCGTGAGTATGCCGACTGGATCCACTCGGCCCACATCAAGGGGGTGCAGGTGATCGACGGCACCACCCGTGCCGGCCGTCTCGGCGGGCACCGGCCGATGGGCAGCAAGCTCCTCGGCTGGAACTTCGTCACCGCGGGCAGCCGCCGCGACGCGGTGAACGTCGAGGAATTGATCGTCGAGCTCAACCGGGCCGGCTATTCGGGCGCGATCAACATCGAGTGGGAGGACAACGACGCCGAGAAGAGAGCCGGCGCCGTGACCGCCCTCCACGCCATCCGCGCCGGCGACCTCCCGCCGGCCACCGGCCGGCATGACGAGACGCTCAAAGCGTAGGAGTGCCGTTTCGTATCCGGTGGCAACACGGCCGGCATGACGAGACGCTCAAAGCGTAGGAGTGCCGTTTCGT
>SXWA01000196.1 GCA_005791575.1 Planctomycetaceae bacterium | reverse complement strand
GGGCGACGGAACGCTGGGCGACGGAACGCTGGGCGACGGAACGCTGGGCGGCGATTTCACGGTCGAGGCGGCGGTGCTCCTCGAGTCGCTGTTCGCCGATGCCACGCCGCGCACGATCGCTGCCCGGTGGAGCGGGAATGCGAAGCAGCCGGGTTGGGCTTTGGGGGTGACCGGCAAGGCGAGCCGGTTCACACCCCAGTCGCTCGTCCTCCAGCTGGCCGGCGGCAGCGGAGAGGTGGAGACGCTCGTTCCCGACATCCGCCTCGAGTTGCAGCGCCCCTATGCGGTGGCGGCGAGCGTGCGGCTCGCCACGGATGCCCCCGGTGAGGTGCTGTTCGTCGTCCACGATCTGTCCGACAACGACGCCGCCCCGATCGAGCGGCGGATGCCGATCGCCTCCCGCGGGCCGCTCACGGGCAAGTCGGCCTTCACGATCGGTGGTCGTGACGTCGGCGGAGAGGGAGGGGTGAAGGGGGCCGTCTGGGCCGGGCTCATCGACGACGTGCGCCTGTCGGACGGAGCCCTGGGCCGGAGCCACCTGCTCCCCGAGCCGAGCGACACGGTGATCGGCCTGTGGACGTTCGAGGAACGCCCCGGGTTCCTCGCCGACGCTTCGGGGCGTGGCCGGCCGCTCGTCCGCCCCGGCGCTCCCGCCCCTCCGGTGGCCGACATGCCCCGCTACGAGGCCCTCGTCGACCTCTGCCATGTCCTCCTCAACTCGAGCGACTTCCTCTATGTGGAATGATCCCGCCATCCCGGCCAGTACCCAGCCATGGGGCGCGGCGCTCGGCCGGCGCCAGTGGCTCCGGACCGCGGGCTGTGGGTTCGGGGCCACGGCGCTTGCGGCCCTCGAGGCGGAGGCCGCCGTCGATCCCCTCGCCGCCCGGGCCCCGCACCATCCGCCGCGGGCGCGGAGCGTGATCTTCCTGTTCATGGAGGGGGGGCCGAGTCACCTCGATCTCTTCGATCCGAAGCCGCTGCTGCGCACGCTCGCGGGACAGCGCATCCCGGCGAGCTTCAAGCCGCCGATCACGGCGATGGGTGAGACGCAGTCGCCGCTGCTGGCCGACAAGCGCGTGTGGAAACGCCATGGCCAGTGCGGTGCGTGGGTCAGTGACTGGATGCCGCATGTCGCCGAGCATGTCGACGAATTGGCGATCATCCGCTCCTGCGTGGCCGACGGTATCAACCATTCCGGCGGTGTCTGCCAGATGAACACCGGCGCGGTCCTCGGCGGCCGGCCGAGCCTCGGGGCCTGGAGCGTGTACGGCCTCGGCACGGAGAACGCCGACCTACCCGCCTTCGTCGTCATGCAGGACACCGACGGCCAGGTGGTCAACGGACCGCGCAACTGGGGTGCCGGGTTCATGCCCGCGGTCTACCAGGGCACGCGGGTCGGGGGCGCACCGCCGATCCCGAATCTCACCGCCCCGCGTGGCCTGTTCCCTGCCCGGCAGGAGGCGAAGCTCGACCTGCTCGCCCGCGCCAATGCCCGTGCCGCGGCGGCGCTCCCCGACCAGACGGAACTCGAGGCGCGGATCCGCAACTACGAACTCGCCCACCGGATGCAGGCGGCCGCGCCGGCGGCGGTCGACCTCACGGCCGAGACCGCCGGCACGCTGCGCCTCTACGGGCTCGACGACGATGTCAGCGCCCCGTTCGGCCGCACCTGCCTGCTCGCGCGGCGGCTGGTGGAGCGCGGCGTCCGTTTCGTCCAGCTCTACCACGGCGCGGGCAGCAAGTGGGATGCCCACTCGGGGATCGAAAAGAACCACGGCGATCTCTGCCGCAAGGTGGACCGGCCGATCGCCGGCCTGCTCACCGATCTCCGGCAGCGCGGCCTGCTCGACTCGACGCTCGTCATCTGGGGGGGTGAGTTCGGGCGCACGCCGATGAGCGAGAAGGGCAACGGGCGCGACCACAACCCGTCGGGTTTCACGATGTGGATGGCCGGGGGGGGCGTGCCCGGGGGGATCACGATCGGCGCCACCGACGATCTCGGCCTCCATGCCATCGCGGACCGGATGCACGTCCACGACCTCCACGCCACGATCCTGGGAATCCTCGGCATCGACCACCGGCGCCTCGTCTGGATGGCGCAGGGGCGCCCGGAGCGCCCGACGCTCAACGAGGGTCTGCCCCATCCGCGGCTCGTCGGCTGACAGGCTGCGGCCAAACAGCGCGCTGCACCTCATGGACGGGGTGCCGGGAGCGCGGCGCCGGCGACACGCGCGGCGTTTCGACCGGCCAGAGGCCCGGGATGGACTGTGGCCACAGGCTGCTGACGGGCCGGATCATCGGCTCTGCACGGGCCAATACTCCGCCATCTTGCGGCGCAGGAAGGCCACGCTCCGCGCCAGTTGCTCGAAGCCGTCGACACCGTCCTCGATACTGATCCAGCCCGAGAAGCCGCGCGCCCGAAGCTCGGTGAAGATCGCGTCGTAGTCGTTGAGCCCCTTGCCGACCTCGCCGTGGCGGAGGCGGCGGGCGTAGCCCTGGCTGCCACCCTCCTCGCGGCGCAGGTCGTCGAGCGTGCCCTCGGCGAGGAACCGGTCGCTGGCGTGCATCGTCACCACCCGGTGTGAGACGCGGCGGAGCAGTTCGAGGGGATCGTCACCGGCGAGGATGGCGTTGGACGGGTCGTAGTTCACGCCGAAACCCTCGTCGGGGAGCCGATCGACGAGGCCGCAGAACGCCCCGAGCTGCTGGGCGAATTCGGGATAGTCCCAGAAATCGTCCTTGTAGTGGTTCTCGAGGATCAGCGTCACGCCGCGGCTGCGGGCGTGGGGGAGGCAGGCGCGGATGCACTCCGCCGCAAGGTCGAGCCCCTGCTCCTCGGAGAGCTCCGGTCGGCGCTGCCCGGAGAGGACGCGGCAGAACCCGGCGCCGAGCGCGTGGGCCGTGTCGATCCAGCGGAGTTGCTGATCGATCTGCCGACGGCGGAACACCGGGTCGGGGTGGGTGAAGTCGGGGGAGCAGCAGAACATCGGGATCGTCATGCCGTGCGCCTCGACCGCCGCGCGGAACCCCGGCCACCGCGCCTCGTCGGCCATCTCGAGAAAACCGGCATACCACTCGACACCGTCGACATCGAGCGTGGCGGCGAGATCGATCCACTCCGCGAGCCGCATGCTGCCGTCGCGGCAGAGGGCCTGCATGTAGGCCTTGGGGAAGGCGGCGAGGCGCGGGGGGGCCGTGGAGGCACCGGGCAGGTGGGGCGCGGTCATGGCGTGGGGGTCCGGGGGGAGATCGATTTGAGCGGATTGCGCCCGATGAACGGGTATTGCTCGAGGTCGCAGACCTGCGCGCTGACAGGCCCCGACTCGTCGGCGAGGAAGGTGATCGCCACCGCGGCGATCTCGGCCGGGGTGAACAGCCTTCCCGACGGGGCGAACTCCCGGGGCAGGCGCGCCGGCCAGTCGGTCTCGAAGCCCTGGCTCTGCTTGCGGCGTGACTCGTTTTCCGTGAGCACCCAGCCGGGGTTGATCTGATTGACCCGCACCCCCTCCTCGCGGAAGAGGACGTCGCCGAGGTTGCGGGTGAGTGTCATCAGCGCTCCCTTCGACATCGCGTAGGGGAGGAGGTTCGATTCGCCGCACCAGGCATTGACGCTGCCGATGTTGAGGACGTTGCCCCGGGTGGCACGGAGATGGGGCAGGGCGGCCTGGATGAGGAGCAGCGGCACGAGCGCGTTGACCCGCATGACGCGCTCGAAGAGCTCGGCGTCGGTCGAATGGATGTCGCCGGTGACGACGGCGGCGGCGTTGTTGACCAGGCAGTCGAGGCGGCCGAAACGGGCGACGGCGAGGGAGACCAGTGCCTGCGGGCAGTCGCCGGCGGCGAGCTCGCCGACGTGGCCGACGGCACGCGCCGTGCCACCGGATGACGGGCCGATCTCCGCCACCACCTCGGCGACGAGGTCGGGCTCGAGGCCGTGGACCACCACGCGGGCCCCCTCCGCCGCGGCCCCGAGGGCGATTCCCCGCCCGATGCCGGTGGCGCTGCCGGTGACGATCACGACCTTGTCCGCCAAACGCATGCAGTGGTTCCCCCGTGAGGACGCGATGATAGCGTTGGCCGTGTCCGGACGGTCAGACCGGGTGCTCGACGCCGCCGATGATCGTCCGCCGGACGGCGAGCCGGCGCGAGAGCACGAGTAGATCGGCTTGCTTGCCGGTTTCCAGGCTGCCCGTCTCGGTGCCGATCCCGGCGCGCTCGGCCGGCGTGAGGGTCGCGAGACGCACGATCGTGGGCAGGTCGGCGCCGGTGGCCGCGACCATGGTCCGCACGCAGTGGTCCATGCCGACCACCGAACTGGCAAGCGCCCCGCCGGAGCGACCGACGAAGCCGTCGCTCTCGAACCAGGAGCCGTCGGCCTCGTGGCCGAAGCGGTAGCGGCCCGGCGGCATGTCGAGAGCGCGGCTGGAGTCGGTGACGAGGCAGAGGCGGCGGGGGCCGAGCATCGTCAGGGCGAAGGCGAGCAGCTCGCGGGCGAGATGGGCGCCGTCGGCGATCACCTCGGTGCTCATCCCGGGCGTGGCGAGCACGAATTGCTCCATCCCGGCCTGCATCGGCGTGCCGTGGCGTGCCCGCAGCGACGCGACCGAGCTCATCGCACACCAGAAGTGGTCGACGTGGCGGACGCCGGCGGCGAACGCCTCCTCCATCTCCCGCCAGGTGGCGTTGGAGTGGCCGCAGGTGACGAGGCAGCCGTGGCGGGCGGCGACGCGGTAAAAGGGGATGGCGCCGGTCAGCTCGGCGGCGCAGGTGGCGATCCGCACGATGCCGTCCCGGAACCAGTCGCGGTATTCGGCAGGGCTCGGATCGCGCCGGCCGGACGGGGGATGGCATCCCACCTTGTCGGCGGCGAAGTAGGGACCGTAGACGTGGACCCCCGCGATCCGCGCCCCCTGGAGCGGGGTCCACGACTCGCGCACCTCCCGGCAGGCGGCGATCATGGCGCCGATCCGCTCCGGGGAACCGGTGGTGGTCGTCGGAAAGAGGGTGGTGGTGCCGTGCCGGGCGTGGGTGGCGATCACGCGGCGCACGGCGCCGGGGGTGGCGTCCATGAAGTCGGCGCCGCCTCCTCCATGGACGTGGAGATCGACGAACCCCGGGGTCACGTAGCCGCCACGGGCATCGATCTGGCGGGCCCCTGCCGGTACCGCGGCGCGCTTGCCGAGGGCGGCGATGCGCCCCCCACGGCAGACGACGATGCCGTCGGCGACGAGGCGGTCGGGAAGGACGAGCGTGCCGCCGTGGACGACGAGGGGGACGTCGGTGGTCGGTCGGGGAAGGATGGGCACGGGCATCCCCCGGTCGGAGTCAGCGCGGCGCGAGCACGCTCTTCACCACGGCACCGGAATGCATCTGCTCGAAGGCGTCGTGCCAGCGCTCGAGCGGCCAGACGCCGCCGATGATCGGCTTGACGTCGAGTTGGCCGCTGGTGAGGAGGGCGAGGACGCGCTCCCAGATCGGCCAGTTGTGGCTGTAGCTCCCCTGGAGCGTGACGTTCTTCTGCACCAGCGGGTCGAGCGAGATCCCCACCGGTTGCCTTCCCCAGCCCACCTTGCTGATCCAGCCCGCCGGGCGGACCACGTCGAGGGCCGTCGCCAGCGTGGCGCTGACACCGGCGGCATCGACCACGCCGTCGCACCCGAGCCCGTCACGGGCGAAGGCCCAGTCGCGGACATCGCCGACCACCGTCTCACAGCCGTAGTGCCTGGCCACCGCGAGCCGCGGTCTGTCGGCCTCGAGGCCGACAACGGCCACCTCGGCCCCGCAGAGCCGCGCCATTGCCGCGCAGAGGATGCCGATCGTGCCCGGGCCGAGGACGACGACACGGTCACCCGGTTCGATGCGCGCGTTCTTGACCGTGGCGTTGTAGGCCACACAGCAGGGCTCGGTCAGGCAGGCCTGCTCGAAGGGGAGCGCGTCGGGGACGCGGTGGAGAATCCGCGCCGGCACGCGCACGAACCGCGTCATCGCACCGTTGACACCGTAGCCGAATCCCTTGCGGGTGGGATCGAGGTTGTAGAGGCCGCGGCGCGTGAGGGGGCTGTCGGCGCTGATGATCGCGGCGGTCTCGCTCACCACGCGGTCGCCCGGATGCCATCCCGAGACGGCCGTACCGACCGCGGCGATCGTGCCGCCGAATTCGTGGCCGAGGACGACCGGATAGTTGACCTGCCAGGAATGGTCGCCCGTCCATTGGTGGAGATCGCTGCCGCAGACGCCGACGTTGGCGACCTCGAGGAGCACGTCGTCCGGACCGATCTCCGGTGGACCGACGTCACGGAGCTCGACCGATCCCCTCGCGGCAGCGAAGTTGACGACGGCGGCTGGCATCCTCTGTGTCTCCGGGGGGCCGGGAAGGCCGGCGCGGCCGCTGGCAGGGCAGTGAAGAGCGGTGGCAGAGCGGTGGCAGAGCGGTGGCAGAGCGGTGGCAGAGCGGTCAGGCGGGCCCGCTGCGCGACGGGACCTGTTGGGCGTGGACGGCAGCGCAGATCAGCCGCAGCGACGCCGCCAGGTCACCGTCGGCGGTCCGGAACGCATCGGCATCGATCGTCAGCGGCGCGCCGAGCACCACCAGCGGGGCACCATACGACGGGCAGGCGATTGCCTGCTCGAGCGACAGGCCGCCCACCGCCTGGACAGGCACGCGCACCGCGGCCACCACCTCGCGCAGGTGGTCGAGCGGACTGGGCATCCGGTGGCCCGCCGCGGCGATCCCGCGGCGCTCGTCGTAGCCCACGTGGTGGACGACATAGTCGCAGCCGAGGTCCTCGAGCCACTTCGCCCCCGCCACCATGTCGGGGCAGATCATGTTGTCACCCATCACCTTGGCGCCGAAGTCGGCACCGGCGCGGACGACACACTTGATCGTCTCCTCGTGGGCCCGGGCCATCACCACCACATGGGTGGCACCCGCCTTCGCCATCATTTCCGCTTCGAGATAGCCCCCGTCCATCGTCTTCAGGTCGGCGACGATCGGGACCTGCGGGAAGGCCGCCCGGAGGGCGCGGACCCCATGCAGCCCCTCGGCGAGGATCAGGGGGGTGCCGGCCTCCAGCCAGTCGACACCGGCGGCGATCGCCATGGCGGCCGTCGCCAGCGCCTCGTCGAGGTCGATGAGATCGAGCGAGATCTGGACGATCGGTCGCATGGCACTCCGGTCAGTCGTGGTATTCGTACTTGAACCGGCCCGGCATCGGCACCGGATAGGTGAAGTCGGGACCGAGTGTCACCGGGGCTTTGGAGTCGGCGGTGAACGCGGCGACGCCCGCGGTGAGGTCGTCGGGACTGTTGAGCAGGTCGTCGAACGTCACCGCCTTGCCGGTGTGGGCCGCCACCCGGCCCATCGCGGTGGCGAGGCTCGCCTCGGCACCCCGGACCGCCTCGTTGTAGGGTTCGTCGGCGAGGATCGCCGCCACGAGGTGCTCCCACTCACGCCGGTAGGGATTCGGCTCAGGCTGCTCGGCTGTCCAGGCGAGGTTCTCCTTCTCCGACTTCTGCCCCTTGTAGATGGCGCACTTGGCGGGGGAGTGGCCACTGGCGGAGATCGTGAAGGCCCCCTTTGTGCCCTGGCCGAAGACCCCGAACTTCTGGTCGCAGTTCTTCGAGTGGCGACCGGAGTAGAAGAACTTCGTGCCGTCGTCGAACGTGTATTCCACCGAGTAGCTGTCGAAGTTCTGGTCGTCGAGACGCCCCTTGTAGTGCCGGCCACCGGTCGCCTCGGCCTTCACCGGCCAGCCCCCCTTCATCCAGCACACCTCGTCGATGTGGTGGACGTAGTAATCGCTGAAGATGCCGCCACTCGCCCAGAGGAAGCCGTGGAAGCGGCGGATCTGCCAAAGGAGCTCACTGAGCCCCTCCGGTGGGCCGGGGAAGAGCTCGAAGCTCTGCGCCGGGGTGTGCATCCGGTAGCCGCGGAAGTCCATCAGTTCCCCCGCTTCGCCGGCCCGGAGCCGGTCGAACAGTTCGCGGCGCCGATCGCAGTGGCGGCACATCAGCCCGACGCCGACCTTGAGTTTCTTCGCGTCGGCCTTGGCGGCCAGTTCGATGATCCGCTTGGTGCTCGGCCCGTCGATCGAAACCGGCTTCTCCATGAACACATGGCAGCCCTTCTCGATCGCCTTGGCGAAGTGGGCGGCCCGGAAAGCGACCGGTGTGGCGAAGATGGCGATGTCGCCGGGCTTGAGCGCGTCGATCGCCTTGTCGTAGGCGTCGAACCCGATGAACATCCGCTCGTCCGGCACGTCGACCTGGTCTTTGAACTGCTCACTGATCGAGCGGCGGACGATCTCGGCGCGGTCCTTGAAGACGTCGGCGAGGGCGACGATCTTCACCGGCTTGCCCGACACCGACAGGGCATCCACCGCCGCGCCGCCGCCGCGTCCGCCACAGCCGATGAGGGCGGCCTCGATCTGGTCGGTGCCGGCGGCGTGGACGGCCGGGGCACGCATCGCCAGGAGCGCACCGGCGGAGGCGGCTGCGATCCCCCGGGCACCATGGCCGAGGAACTCCCGCCGGCTACCGCGGGGGAGGATCAGGGGGCTGCGCGGGGTCGGGGAGCCCGAAGTCGGGAAACCGTCGGCCATGGGAATCTCCACTCGGCTGGTGGCAAAGGCGCCGGGAGGTGGAATACCTTCCGGCGCGAAGACGGATGCGCGGGCGCGGGCACAGAGTCTAATCGCCGGAGCCGGCCGCTGAAAACCGACGCCGGCAGGCGCTGACGAGCCGATCCCCCCTCCGACCAGCCCGCTCTGGCAGGCGGTGGACAAACAGCAATCGGTACCTCACGGATGAGGTGCCGGGAGCGCAGCTCCCGTGAAAGCGCGGCTTTTCGATTGGCCAAAGGCCAGGGATGGACTTTGGCCAATCGCTGCTGGGGGGCTGCCCGGTCGGATCGGTGATCGGGCGCGGCATACGCGGCGCCAGCGACGGTCTTCACGTGGTGTCGCGCTGGGGAGGTGTCAGGCGGTGCGCGTCTGCGAGGCGACCCGCGGGCCGAATTCCAGGCCCGGAAGCCGGATCGAATCGGCGGCGACGGTCGTGCAGGAGAGCAGCAGCAGTGCGGCCGCCATCCGCTTCTTTCTCTTCAGGCCGGCGAGACAGGCGCCCACCAAGCCGATGCCCGCCATGACGAGCGTCGACGGTTCCGGCACCACGCCCACGACGACGTTGTTGGTGGTGTTGAACACCGACGCGGTGCCGGGAATCGTGTCGAGCCGGAACGACGCGATCCCCTCCCGGCTGAGGATCCCGATGAACTGATTCGTGCTCGTCACACCCACGGCCAGAGTGCGGTCGAAGGCCTCGTCGCTCAGTCGGTAGGTGAAGGACATCGTCCCGGAGACGAAGTTTTCGCTCTGATCGGTCCGGAAAAACGACCCTCCGAACGCCTGAATCCCGGTGACGGGTGGGATGAAGGGATCGTTGATCGTGTTTGCAAATCCGTTGAACAGGATCGAATCACGGTCGTTGTTGGTGGACAGCGCCGCCGATCCGGTCTGGCCGATGCCGTACAGGCCTCCGGGGGACGAGGCCGTATAGGAGAAGGTCGTGTTCGTGAAGAACTCGGTTGCCCCCAGGTTGCCGACCGGCAACGTGCTTGCCGTCTGATTGTCGTAGAAGTAGGGCAAGGCCGACAGGAATGCCGACTTGCTCGTGTAGGTGGTGACGGTGCCCGCCAGGGCGGGGCCTGCCACGGTGGCGGAGAGCGCTGCAAGCGCTCCCAATTGCACCAACAAGCCTCTGGAGAAACTCCGGACGACGCCCATCCGTGACGGCACCGATCGCATGGCTGCGGACTCCTGCAGACGCGTGTTGGCAAAACTGTGTTGACAGCAGAACTGTGTTGACAGACGTATGGACGACATCCGAGTGGCCTCGGGGGGCGCAGACACCCCCCAACGGGTGCAGGCGCCGCCCGGCCATCCGATCGTCTGGGCGGGGCAAACTGCCCCAGTCGGGACAAGGGGAGCAAGCCGCATGCCGAAGCCGGCTGCTGGCGTCAGCGGCTGGCTGAAATCAGTCTTTCGACCGGAAAGACGCTTCAAAACGTCCCATCAGTGGCCGTGGCGACGGCCTTGATGTGGCCGGGCAGGGGGCCTGTGCGACGCCCCACTGGGGCAAATCACTCCACCCCCCGGGGCAATCAGCCCGGGGGCGCACCCGGCATGGGGTGCCGCGTCAGCAGGCTGTGGCCAAACAGCCGGCTGCGCCTCACGGATGAGGTGCCGGGAGTGCAACTCCCGTGAAAAGCGAAGCTTTTCGAGCGGCCAAAGGCCATGGATGGACTTTGGCCACGGGCTGTCAGCCGTCAGGCACCCAGTTCGACAACCGCGTAGCAGATCATGTGGAGGATGTTCATCTGCGCATCCTCGACACGGCCGTAGTGGGTGTCGTTGACCACCAGCAGGTGATCGGCGAGGTCGGCCAGTCGGCCCCGCTTGCCCCCCACCAGGGCGATCGTGGTGAGCCCCGCGCCGCGGGCGAACTCCGTCGCCCGGACAAGATTGGGGGAACTGCCGCTGACGCTCGTCACGATGAGCAGATCGCCGGCGGACGCGTGGTTGGTGAGTTGGCGGACGAACACGTCCTCATAGGCGTAGTCGTTGCCGATCGCGGTCAACCAGGAGACGTTGTCGGCCAGCGACAGGACGCGGAACGGCTTCCCTGCCGCCTCCGAGGCGTTTTTCCCGAGATCGGTGACGAAGTGCGCCGCATTGGCCGCGCTGCCGCCATTGCCGCAGACGAAGATCCGGCGCCCATCCCTCCCGGCCCGCCGCACGATCTCGATGATCGCGGCGATCTCCGCCGCGGGAACCGACTCGATCGCCCGGGTCTGGCCGGCGACGTAGCTCGCGACCCAGTCGACGAGGGGAGCAGTGGGCATGATCGGTCTCCTGAGGACGGTGGCCGGCATCGTCTGGGCAGGCAGCCCGCTCGCACGCGGCGCAGCGACGGGAAGACGACGCTCCGCCGGCCACCCGGACCCTGATCATGAACCGCTGCGGGCCGGTTCACAATCGGTCAGCGCCGCGATCGCCGCGCCGACCGGGACGACGTCCGCCCCGAGCGACGCCAGCCTCACGGCCGGTGCGGGGCGCAGCGGTGCCATCAGCAACGGTTCCAACCGGTCTGCGACCGTCATCCGCCACGGTTCGCCGATCGCCGCCAGGCCCCCTCCGAGGACGATCACATCGGGATTGAGCAGATGGACGGCGTGGGAAATGGCATGGGCATAGGCACCCGCTGCGCGGGCCAGAATCGCCCGCGCGGGGCCGTCGCCCTCCGCCAGGGCTGCCGCGAGATGGCGCGCCGACGGGCTGCTGCCGGTCTTGGCGGCCTCGCGGGCGAGCACCCCGGCGGGGGCGCGCGAGACCTCCTCCTGCACCTGGCGGTCCACCGCCCAGCCGGAGGCCATCTCCTCGAGGATGCCGCCACCCGGTGTGAGACGGAGGTGGCCCAACTCCATCTCGCCTGGCGGTCGGCCGCAGTAGAGACGGCCGTCGATCACCAGCCCCGCGCCGATCCCGCTGCCGGCGTTGGTGTAGAAGACCACGCGACTGCCCCGGCCCGCACCCGCGGTCGCCTCCGCGAGGGCGGCAGCGTTGGAATCGTTTTCGAGGAGGCAGGGCACCGCACCGAGGGGGCCGCGAACCCGGTCCGCCACCCATTCAGCCAGCGGGAACTGGCCCCAGCCGCCGACATGGAAACTGGTCGCGACGACGCCCCGGCTGCGGTCGACCGGCCCGCCGAATCCGATCCCGACGGCCGCCGGCCGCCGACCCGACGCACCGGCGGCGTCGAGCAGTGCGTCGAGCAGGGTGGCGAGCGCCGTGCGGATGCCGGTGGCGCCCGCCGCCGGATCGACCCGGTCGGTCCGCCGGTCGAGGACGGTGCCCTCATGGGTGACGAGCGCCGCCTGGAGTTTCGTCCCGCCGATTTCGATCCCGATGCCGAGCCGTGGCTGCCCGACCGCCGGCGGCGCAGTGCCGCCCGTCACCGGTTCACCCAGCGTGCGGCCTCGGCGGCGGCATCGCCACGCGCCCCGGTGAAAAGGGTCACGGCAGCGTCGGCACCGATGGCATTGGCGGCGGCGCCCACCGGCTCCGGGATCGCCTCCTCGCCTGCCAGCCACAAGGATCCCGGCAGGCCCGAGGCCAGCAGCCCGGGAAGGTCGAGATACTTGCCGGCTCCCGGCAGGAACGACGGATCGCGGTAGTCGAGGAGCGTGGCGAAGCGGAAGCCGCCGGTGTCGACCGCCGTCCGGTCGATCGCACCGCCGGCCATCGCCCGCGCCGCTGCAGCGACGGGACCGCGGCTCCCGAGCCCGACGAGCGCCACCGACGTCGGCGCCGGATGGTCTCCCACCTTGGCGGTCCGCAGGAAGCGGACCACGGTGAGGATGTCGTGCGTGCGCTGGGCGAAGAGCGGGTGGTTGTAGCCGTAGGTGTAGCCGGCGAACTGCCGCGGATTCTTCACCACGCGCTGCCGCCCGTCCTCGCTCGGAGGGGAAAACGGATCGGCGGCGACGACGGTGGTCCCGGCGGCGAGCAGGTCGCGGACGGCCGCCGGCGGGCCCGCCGGATCGACCAGCGCTCCGGTACCGCGGTCGTCGAGCCAGACGACGACACGGCCGTTGGAGGTGCGGGGATGGAGCCAGGCGACCGCCACCTCCTCAGCGTGGGTCGTGTTGACGAGCGTTCCGGTCATCCGCACGACGTCGCCGGTCGTCGACTTGTCGAGCATCCGCCACTCCACGTCGCCGGCGGTGTCGAAGGTCCGACCGATGACCGTCGCCCAAGCGGGCTGGAGGATGTCGCGGAGCCCCGCGTCGGTGCCGACGGCGGCCATGAGCCGGGCATCGGAGTCGGCGGTGAGCCGCTCCAGAAGGCCGCGCTCGAACTCCGGGTCGGCCGCCGGCGGCGCGGGATGGTCGGCATCCCACACGGTGAGCTGCTCGCGCGCGAGGGGTTCGTAGTCGCGCTCCACGACCGGCTCGGGCTGGCCGAGGGAGAAGTGGCGGTTGAGGAACGTGTAAAACGCCGCGCGGGAGACGGCGTTGTAGTTGTGCGGGAAGTGTTCGCCACGCTTCAGCGCGACGGCATCCTTGGCGCCGGTCAGGGCGTAGAGCGCCTGGAGATCGGGAAAGCCCTTCGTGGCCAGTTCCTTCGTCCAGTCGTCGGCCGTGTTCATGATCTGCGGCCGCGGCGCGCACAACGCGGCGAACTCGACGTTGCCGGTGCCGATCCTCAGCAGCGACGCGTTTTCACAGGTGCAGCCCCCCTGCATCGCCGTGCTCACCATCACCATCGGTCCGGAGAGGGTGATGCGCGGATCGACCGCGGCGAGGAGCATCGTCTGCGTGCCACCGCCGCTGGCGCCCGTGACGGCGATCCGGGTGGGATCGACCTCGGGCAGCGAGAGCACGAAGTCGATCGAGCGGATGCCGTTCCAGGTCTGCAGCCCCATGATGCTCTGGAGGTGCGACTCGGCCTGGGGGCTGTAGAGACCCCAGCGGCTGACGGTGTTCATCTCGGGCCGCTGCACCGCGAACCCGTGGACGAGCTCACGGGAGAACTGCACGGCGTCGGAATCGGAGAGCATGTCCCACTGCCAGACGACGCACCCCATTCGTGCAGCCTGGACACAGAGCGACTGGAACCGGCTCCGCCCCCCCTGCTCGAAGCGCTCCTCGCCGGCCGCGATCTCGCGCCGCAGCGCCGCCGGATCCTGCTCCGACAGCCGGGCGTCCTTCCAGTGGCCGTGGGCGAACAGCACCGCGGGCACACGCTGACCTTCCTTGAGCCCGACGGGGCGGTAGAGGTTGCCGGTGACGAACAGCCCGGGCAGGCTCTGGAACGAGACCCGGGAGACGGTGTAGCCGGCGGTGCCCTCGTTGCCGACGGCGGCCGGCCCCTTGGTGATCGTGCCGTGGATCGAGGGTGCCAGATCGCATGTGGTCGGCTCAGGCCACAGCCCCTGGGCGACGAGGATCCGCCGGCGCACCTCGTCGCAGCGGGCATCCCAGGCCTCACGCGTGGCGGGGGGCTGGAAGGGGAAATAGCCGTCGAGATCCTTCGGCGGCCGGAGACGGAGGTCCTCGCCCCGGGCGGTGGAAATGGCGGTGGCGATGACCAGCAGCGCGGCCGCCACGCGGGTGGCGGGGATGGCAGGCGGCGGCATGGAAGGCTCCTGGGGGTGAACGGGGCGCAGGGGGAAGAACGCGACCCGAGTCGACGGGGGTCGGGTCGGGATCAGCGGGGGCGGGGCACGGGGCGACCGTCGCGGAGGAATTCGATCAGGTCGACGAACTCGACCGCCGGGATCGTCCGTCCGAAGCCCTCCGGCATCAAGGATCGGCCGGTCGCCGACAGGGTGTCGATGGCTGATCGCGGCACCACGCGCCGCTCACCGCCGGCGCGGGCGAGCACCACCGTGTCGGCACCACTCTCGGCGAGGACTCCATCGACCACCTCGCCGTCCGCCGTGACCACCACCGCGGCCTCCCAGCGCGGCTCGACCGACCGGTTGGGATCGACGATGTCGCCGACCAGCCGCTCGAGGGGGCGGTCGGCCGCCTCGGCGAGATCGGGGCCGACGGCGTGGCCGACGCCGGAGGTGCGATGACAGGCGGCGCAGTGGCGGGTGAAGACATCGCGTCCGCGGGCGCGATCGCCGCCGTGTGCCGCACGCCCGACCAGCTCGTCGATCCGCGCGGCGGTATCGCCGGGGGCGGCGGGGGGCCAGATGCGCTCGGCCGCCGTGCGGACCGTCTCGTCGGTCGATTTGGCGAGCAGGGCGCGGCGCTCGAGGGGGACGAGCGGCGCCGCGAGCGTACCGGCCTCGATCGCACCGAGCAGCCGGCCGGCGGCGTCGCGCCGGTCGGCAAGGGTGGTGATCACCGCCGCACGCACCGTCGGCTCCAGGGCCGGCACGACCGCGATCACCCGGCCGATCGTCGCGCCGTCGCCACTGGCGGCAAGCGCGGTGAGGGCGGCACGCTGGATCTCCGGGGGATGCTGCCCGGCGCCGAGCGTGTGGAGCCGCTCGCGCGCGGCCACGGCTGGATCGGCGCCCCCCGCGCCCTCGGTGCGACCCGCGGCTGCGGCACCGAGGCAGCGGATCGCCGCCAGGCGGAGGGGGGCTAGCGCCGCGGCATCGGCAGCGATGGCGTCGGCCAGGGTCAGCAGGGGAGCGAGCCGATCGCGGTCGGCGCGCGACGTGAGCGGCAGCCGCCGCGCCCATCCGGCGAGGGCGGCGACGTCGAACCAGGCACCGCGCGGCGTGGTGCCGGCGAGCAGGGCCAGCAATCCCTCCCGCTCCGGATCGCTGCCCGTGGCGGTGGCGGCCAACGCCTCCACCAACCAGCAGCGGTCCACCGTCGCGGGCAGCGTGGTGGACGAGGCGGCCACCCGCCCGATGAGTGGTAGCGCCCGGCCCCCAGCGCCCGAAACGATGGCTCGGGCGATGACCCGGTCGACGTCGCCGCGCCCGGCCGCCGCAGCGAGTGCATCGGTGGCGGCCGGGGACGGATCACCCGCGGCCAGGAGCGTGGCGGCGAGGCGCACGTGGGGGTCGGGATCATCGACGAGCCGTCCGGCGACGGTGCCCAGGAGTGGCGCTCGATCGGTGGCGTGGTCGCACCAGCCGACCGCGTCGGCCGCGAGGTGCGCGGCGGTCTCGCGCACGGCGGCATGGCTGCTGGCGGCAGCGCGCGCCACGTGGCGCCCTTCGAGAGCCCCCAGGCCCTCGAGCGCCCAGAGGGCGTGGATGGTGGCCGGCGACTCGTCGACCGTCGCGACACAGCGCTCCAGTGCGGCGACCGCACCGGGAAACCGGCCCTCGACGAGGAGGCGCTGCGCGGTGTCGCGCCGCCAGCCGTTGGGATCGGCCAGCAGCGCGACCGCCGCCGCCGCGCTGGCGGGTGGGCTCCAGGGGCGGACGGTGCGGTCCGGATCGCGGATCCGCCACAGCCGTCCGGCGGCGTCGCCCGCCCGGTGATCGACGGTGGCGGCCACGCCGGGGGGCATGTAGTCGGGATGTTCGACACTGCCGCGGCACATGTCCACAAGCCAGAGGGCGCCGTCGGGGGCGGTGGCGGCGAACACGGGGCGGAAGAACGTTTCCCGCGAGGCGAGGAAATCGATCCCCTCGGGTTCGACATGGCGGCTGGTGAAACTGCCCCCGGCGGATTCGATTCGGCGCCGGGTGACGAGGTGACCCACGGGCTCGCAGGTGAAGGCGTCGCCCGCCGACTCGGGGCCGAGGAGGTCGCCGCGGAAGATCGTCAGGCCGCAGGCGCTGGTGTGCGTGCCGGCATGGGAGAGGGCGGTCGAGCGTGTGGCGACGACGGGAAACACCCGGCTGTCGGCGCCGGACGGGGCGGCGTCTTCGTAGCCCGGACCGACGTCGACCAGTGGGTTGCGCGCCAGCGCCGCCGCCGGGAGCAGCACCGCCATGAGCGGGTTGCGGTTGCTGGCGTTGAAGCGGCGGCCGACGTCGTCGCGGGCGTTGCCGAACTGGCCGAAACCGCTGGCCGCGGCGAGCGTGCCGCGCGCGAGATCGACGCGGAGGTCGCGCCGGTCGATCGCCACGGCGCTCTCCTCCGCGGCGCCCGGCCGGAGGATCCTGCCCCCGGAGAGCCCGCCCGTGATCCAGACTGCATTGTCGATGCCGAGCGTGGGGCAGGCCGCGCGGAGCTGGGGGTTGCCGGCCTTGAAACCGGTGGCCAGCACCTCGCGCCGGTCGGCCCGGCCATCGCCGTCGTCGTCGGCGAGGAAGAGCAGGTCGGGACTGGCCGTGACGAGCAGGCCGCCCCGGATGGCGAGCACCCCCTGGGCGAAGGCGAGGCCGTCGGCGAACAGGGTCGACGACTCGTGCACGCCGTCGCCGTCGGCATCGTCGAGGCGGACGATCCGCGACAGCGGCGGACCGCCGCCGGGAGGGCCGGTGGGATAATCGCGGTATTCGACGACGTAGGGCCGACCGTGCTCGTCGAACGTGACCGCCACCGGATCGACCACCGCCGGCTCGGCGGCGACGAGCTCCATCACCAGCGGCTCCGGCAGGTCCGTCGCGCGCCGCACCGCCTCGGGCGTGGGAGGGCTGCGCGCGAGATCGTCGGCCATCGCCACCAGCGCGTCGAGCAGCGTGGCGGCGGCGTCGAAAGCGAGCCGGTTGGTGCCCAGCCAGGTTTCGTAGCCGCCGAGGCGGTGGTGCCGCGCGGCCGGGAGATAGCCGTAATAGCCGTGGGCGAGCGACACGAGGAACGCCGGCCGCTGCGGCGCACGGCGGGCGAACTCGAGCCCGACCTCGGCGAACACCTCGCAGGGCATCGTGCCGATCACCGCCGGCCCGACGGCCAGCACCTGCACCGGAATGGTGACGGTGGCGGGATGGTTTTCGAGACGGAGCACGCGCTCGGCATAGATCCGCGGCAAGTCGGCACGGCCCGGTGGCGGCGCGGGGGCGGCGAGCGTGGACCGCGCCCAGGCCAGTTCGTCGGCGCTCGGCACGCGGTGGCCGACCTCCACCTCGCGGTGCCGGCATCCGAGCCGGATGTCGGGGGAGCAGGCGACCGCCGGCAGCGCGGCGGCGACGCGCGCGGCCAGGTCGTGGGCGACCGACCGGATCCGCTCGTAGGGCGGGCACGCCGGCCGCGGCGTGCGGAAGTCGATGGTGTTGACGTCGCCGCTGGCCCCGTTGGCGAGCATCACCAGCGGCTCCCGGCCTCCCGCGCCGAGCCGCCGGGCGAGATCGTGGGAGAACTCCGCGAAGTAATCGGCGGAGATCTCCCCCGGCCCGGTGCCGCCGACGTAGTGCAGCCCGTAGGCTGCGAGCACGGCCAGCGGCGCGCCGTCTTCGCCGCGCACCGCGATGAACGAGAGGGTCGGATCGGTGGGCCCGGCCGGCTCGACGAGATCGGGGCTCCCCACGGCGGGGTTCATCTTCACCATGTCGGAGCCACCGAAGGGATTGGCCGGCACCGTGCCCGGCCGGAGGAACCAGCGGCGGTTGAAGACGTGCTCCGGCGCCGCGATCGCCCCGTGGCCCACCGCCGCCGGCACGGCTGCGGCCGCCGCCCGCGCCACCACGGTGGCGATTCCCTCGGCGACCTGCTCCTGGTAAGGATCGAGCGGACCGCCGGTCGTGATCCGGTCGCCGAGCGCGCTGGTGGCGGAGTGCGTGTGGGTGGCGGCGACAAGCACGGCCTCCGGGGGGATTCCCGTGCGCTTCTCGATCCGGCGCCGGGCCTCGTCGCTCACCGCGCGGTGGATGCCGAGCAGGTCGCAGACGACGAACGCCAACCGGGTGGCGCCGTCGTCGAGGACCAGACAGCGGGCGTGGAGCGGGTCGTGCACCCCCTGCACCGGCACCGGGAGGAACCCCCCGACGATCTCCCCGCCGGCGGGCGGCGTGATCTCGACCAGCGCCGTCCCGGCACGCAGCGGCGCGGCAGCAGCGGAAGCCGTCGCCACCAGTGGCGCCGCGAGGAGCAGCCCCGTGCAGATCAGCGACCGGATCGTCGGCATCGGCAGCCCTCGTGGATCAGTGGGCGATTCTCCGCGGGCACCCGCCGCGGCGGGTCCGCACCGTTCAGAGCAGTTCGGCGATCGGTGTCCCGAACGGCAGGATCGGCATCGGCCGGCCGGCATGGTCGGGGACCGTCCACTCCGGATCGATCCCGAGGTGGCGGTAGACGGTCGCCCAGAGGTCGTTGGGCGACAGCGGCCGGTCGCGCGGATGGCCGCCGTGGGCGTCGGTCGATCCGACCACCTGCCCCGTCCGCATGCCGCCCCCCGCGACGAGCATCGACATCGCGCCCGGCCAGTGGTCGCGGCCGGGTTGGTGGACCTTGGTCTGCGTGCCGATCTGGTTTTCGAGCCGCGGCGTGCGGCCGAACTCGCCGGTGACCACCAGCAGCACGTCACGGTCGAGATTGCGGTCGTGGAGATCCTCGACGAGCGCGGTGACCGCCTGGTCGTAAAACGGGAACCGCCAGCGCGCGTCGTCGAAGATGTGGCAGTTCACCGCGTGCGAGTCCCAGTTGTAGACGCCGTTGACCGGCTGCTCGCCCCCAGGGTGCTCCATCACCACCGTCACGAACGTCGATCCGGCCTCGATCAGCCTCCGGGCGAGGAGGGCGCGCTGGCCGAAGCGGTGCCGACCGTAGCGGTCGCGCACCGCGTCGGACTCGCGCCCGAGATCGAAGGCCTCGCGCGCGGCGCGGCTGGTGAGCATGTCGAGCGCCTGCTCGTCGAACCGGTCGCGGGCCCGCATCCCACCGCTGGCGTCGAGATCGGCCCGGAGGCGGTCGATTCCTGCCGCCAGCCGCGCCCGGTCGTCGAGCCGGCGCTCCGCCCGCTCGTCGAGAGCGAGGCTGTGGACGGTGAACCCGGGTTCGCTCGGATCCCCCGGCACGATGAACGGCGTGTGCGACGGCCCGAGGTAGGCGGAGCCGAAGCTGAACGTGTCGACGTGGGCCCGGCCGCCGTCGACCAGTGCCGTGTAGCCGGGCAGGCCGCGCGTCTGGCCGGGGCGGAACTTCGCCACGAACGATCCGGCCATCGGGGCATCATTGACGAAGCCGGACGGTTCCTTGGGGAGTCGTCCGGTGAGGAATCGCTTGTGGCCACCGCCATGGTCGGCGAACTCGTGGCTCACCGAACGGATCAGCGTGTAGCGGTCGGCGCAGCGCGCGTGGAGCGGGAGGAGCTCGCAGACCTCGATCCCGGCGACGTTGGTGGGGATCGGCCGGAAGGCACCGCGGATCTCGGCCGGGGCCAACGGCTTCATGTCGTAGGTGTCGAGATGTGGCGGGCCGCCCGGCAACCAGACGAAGATCACGCTCGTGGGGCGCGTTGGCCGCGCGCCGGCCGCCCCATGGGCCGAGCGGAGCCGGAGCAGGTCGGCCAGGCAGAGGCCGCCGAGGCCGAGCGTGCCGGCGGTGAGCACGCTGCGGCGGGGGGACGGACCGGGGCACCGGGCCCGTGGTTGATCGCCGGAATGATGACGAGCCATCGAGCTGCTCCGTCGGGGCCCCGGCAAGGCGGACGAATCGATCACGGGGCATGGATCCGGGGCATGCGGATGAGGGATGACCGATCCCCCTCGCCGGCAGCGAACGGGTAGCCCGCCACCCCGGAGCAGAGTCTACCCCCGCGAGGACGGGCGGGGAACGCATTCCGTGCGCCGGTTGACCGGCCACCATCCTTCTTCGCAAGATGCCGGCGGTCGCCACGGTCGCCCGCTTGTTCCAGGGCGGAGGAGCCCCCACATGCCACCGACCGCATCCGCCCCCTTCGCACCCGGTGCCCATGCCGTGGTCCGCGCGTGGTGGCGCGACCTGTGTCGTGCGCTGCTCGCCGGGGTGCTGATCGGCCACTGGGCAGGCTCGGAACCGGTGGTCCCGCAACTCGCCCGGTTGGAGGATCGGGAACGGTTCCGTGTCACGGCCTTCGCCACCGGACTTGGGTTTCCCACCAGCATGGCGACACTCGCCGATGGATCCCTGCTCGTGGCGACGAGCGAAGGGGGGCGGGATTGGCTCGACAACTCCCTGTTCGCCTCACCACGCGGCGCGCTGGTGCGGTTGGTCGATGCCGATGGCGACGGCGTCGCCGACGGACCGGCGCAGACCATGGCCGCCGGGCTCCCCGGGCTCGTCACGTCGGTCCGCCGGGTGGGCAACCTCGTCTTCGCCCTCAGTTCGCGCGGTGGCGCGGAAGCGGTCACGGTGTGGCGCACGGGAAGCAACGTCGCCGATCCGTTCACCGCCGCGGGGCGCCTCGCGTTTTCCTTTCCCACCGGATTCGAGCACTCCACCTACGCGCTGGCGGCCCGGCCGGCGGCCGGGGGTGGGGTCGAACTCCTCTTCAATGTCGGCGCGCGGCAGAACTCCACCGCCACGCCGGCGGGCGTGACCGTGGGGCTTTCAGCCGATGGCGGCGCGTCGTTCGCCGGGGGGGGCAGCCGGGCCGTGGCGCCCGACTCGATCCAGCGGGTGGTGATCCACGACGACGGCACCTCGCTCACCGTGTCGGCACCGCTGCAGATCGCCAAGGGGCTGCGCAACGCCGCCGGCATGGTGTTCGACGCCACCGGCAATCTTTGGTTCGAGGACAACGGCATCGACACCGAGGGCAACCGGGGCGTGTCGTACTCCGCGGATGAACTCAATTTCATCGGCAGCGACCAACTCGGGGTCGTCGTTCCCGACTTCGGTTTCGCCGCCACGTTCGTCCGTTATGCCGACGGTGCCACGGTGGGGCCGACCGAGGGGGTCACGCTCCCGCTCGCCGCGTTCACGCCACTCGACGGCGAGAAGAGCGAGGGCGCCGTCGAGGTGGCGCTGGCGCCCGGGTCGTTTCCGGCCGATTTCGCCGGCGGTCTCTTTGTCCCCTTCTCCGGGGTCTTCAACCAGGGCGGGGCGGCGAACGACGAGAATCCGCTCGTGTTCGTCAATCCGTCGACCGGCAGGCGGTTCCACTTCATCGCCAACCAGACGATGGGGCATCCCAACGGCGTCCTCGCCTCGGCCCGGGGGCTGTTTCTCACCGACCTCAACCACACGGGGCGCTTCGGCGACCCGATCAGTGGCGGCGTCACCCAGAACGGCGACGGCATCGACGCCGACCGGGAGGGGGTGGTCTACCTGATCACACCGGTTCCCGAGCCCTCGACGCTCATCGCCCTGGGATGCGGTGTCGCCTCCTGGATCGCCTTCCGGCGGTGGCGGCGGGGGTGAGGCCCCCGCACCGTGCCCCCGTCCACAGTCGCGTTGTCACATCGCCGTTGTCACATCGCCGTTGTCATTGCGGTGACGTGGATCAGCCGCGTAGGCCTTCCAGCGGGTCGATGTCGCCGGCGGTGAACGCCGGATCCGGAAGGTGGCGCGGGATTTCCGCGACGCGCATCCCGAAGCCGGGGCCGGCGAGCGACCCGAGATCGACGCGGCCGCCGCGGCGCCGGTAGAGGCCGGGATGGATCGTCGCCTCCGGCACCGAAGCGCGGGGGCAGAACTGCATCCCGTTGGTCTCCACGCCGGCGAGCGTGTCGGCATGGGCCGCGAGCCGCAGATGCGGGATCACGGCGAGCATCGGGTTGGTGAGATCCTGCACCATCACGTCCATGCGCTCGGCGCGGGCGTAGGCGAGCGACAGCAGCGCCCCGGAGAGCGTCTTGCAGGTCTTGAGGGCGACACCGTTCCAGCCGAGCCCCCGGCCGGTGGCGACGTGCCGCCAGTCGTGGGCGCTCTCGTCGAGGAACAGCCGCGTCCGTGCGCCGAGGGAATGCACCGGGATCGGGTGTGCGGCCAGGTCGTAGGGAAAGGGCTGCTCCACGTAGAGCAGGCGCGCCGCCAGCTCAGGCAGGGCGATGGCGATCCGGTCGAGGGCGTCGTGGACGTAGGCCGGGTCGGTGACGGTGCAGTTGAAGTCGGCGCAGAAATGCCGCACGCCGTGATCGAGGCCGATCCGCCCGACGCGCTCGAGCCGGGCGACGTCCCACCCGAGATCGTCCCCCCGGAGCTTCACCTTGAGGCACTCGAGGCCGTCGCGGTCGATCCAGTCGGCCAGCAGGAGTGGTTCGCCGTCGTCCGGCTCGTCGCCGCGGAGATCGCCGCGCTCCAGCGGATCGAGGCCGCCGACGAGGTGCCACGCGAGCAGCGTGTGCGGCGGATGCGCCGTGAGCAGATCGCCGGGGTGGCGACCGGCGAAGCGGGCGTCCGGGGGGGTGTGCTCGTCGGCACGCAGGTACCAGGCGAGATCGCGCGACAGCCATTCGGCGCCGAAGGTGTGGAAGGTGTCGCACCCGTGGAGGATGCCGAAGGCGTCGTGGAGCGCGAGGTCGAGCGGGCTGAGCGCGATCAGCGCGGCCAGTTCCGGCATGGGGCCGCCGACGGCGCCGCCCCCCGCCGCGGCGGCCAGGGCGTCGAGCCGCGCCGTGCGGAAGTCGTGGCCGATCTCGAAGGCGTGGCCGCGCTCCGGGAACGCCGCCAGCTCGCCGGCGGCGGCGCTGCAGAGACGCACCATCGCGTCGTGGCGCGCCGTGTAGGAGAGCGTGGCCGAGGGCCAACCCCACTGCACTGCCAGCGGTGTCTCCCCCCACCCGATCGCCGTGCAGCCGTCGGCCCCGCGCACGCGCACCGCCGTGCGCGCGCAGGTGACGCAGTCGACCACCTGGCCGCCGAATTTGAGCGGCACCCGCATCTGCACCGGGAGGAGGAAGACAGCGGCACCGATCACCTGCACGTCGGTCGGTCGGGCCATGGGGTTCTCCGCTGACTGAGGGGACGGTGAGTGGGGGGACAGGGCACGACGGGCCGCTTCACCAGTAGCAGGCCTGCTCGACACGGTCGGCGGTCGGGGGGCGCTCCTCGGGCAGCGGCCGCGTCCAGGCGTCGTTCTTCAGCGCCTCGATCACCGGGTCGTCGTCCCAGCGGCCGCCGAGGATCCCGAACATGATCTGCACCGGTCCGCCGAGGTGCATCGCCTTGCGCCCGGATCGCTTCACGTGGGCCGCCAGCGGCATCCCGTAGGCCCCGGCGCCGATCAGGGCGACGTCGTAGTCGTGCTCGTCGATCCGCGCACACATCCAGTCGAGGGCCGCGAACCAGTCGGGGAAGCCGTGGCTCGCGCCGCCGAGCGACTGCCCCGCCGGCACCGTGAGCAGCTCGAAGGCCGGGAGCACGTCGCGGCCCGGGAAGAGGCGCTCGCGGCGGGCATACTGCCGGCGGATCGACTCGGCGAACGGATGGACGACGAGCACGCGCTGCCCGGCGAGGGAACGGCTCCAGGGCGGATCGTGGAGTTCGGGCCGCAGGTCGCGGCCCGGGATCAGCCGCGCCCGGGGGAAGAGGTGGCGCACGCGCCGCTCCTCCGGGAGCCACGACCCGAGTAGGTCGATGCCCCGCGCATCGGCGGCGAGCCGGTCGGCGAACCGCCCGAGCGCCTCGTCGGTGAGGGGGAAGAAGCCTGACCAATCGGCCATGTGGGTGCGGATCCGGGTGCTCCAGCGGTCGGTCGCGCGCATCTCGCCGAGAAGCACCTTCCAGCGCTTCGCCCACACACTGCGCGGATCACGGATGTCCCACACCGAGAGCAGTGCCGCCAGTTCGGTCGAGCCGAAGCGGCTGATCATGCAGGGGGCGGGGCCGGCGAGCAGGGCGGCGATCTCCTGCGCGGCGGCGGGACCGCGGGCATCGACCGGTAGCAGCCGGCGCTTCGCCGGGAGCACGGCGGCCCGCGCCGCCGCCACCCACTGCACGAGGGCCTCGGGCAGCCTCACGGTGACCCTCCCGGTGCGCCGCGCGGCGGCAGGCCGAGCCGGTAGGGATCGTCGGCGCCGAAGCGGAGAACGGTCTCGCCGGTGATCCAGGCACTCCCGCGGACGGTCGGCACGATGGCGCCATCGGCATCGCGCCGCACCGTGGCTTCGTAGACACCGCCGAGGATGCTCTCCTGACGCCACACCGCGCCCGCCGCGAGCGCGCCGTCCTCGTGGAGGCAGCCGACCAGGGCGCTGGTGCCGGTGCCGCACGGCGAACGGTCGAAGGCGCCGTCGGGGCAGAGGACGAAGTTGCACCCCTGGTTGGCCCGATCGGCCGGCGGCCCGAGGAGGACGACGTGATCGATCACCTCCCCCGCGTCACCGCTGAGCCCGCGCGCCTCGAGCGCCCGGCGGATCGCCCAGCCGCGGGCGGTGAGCCGGGGGATCGACGCCGGTTCCACCACCTCGCCGTGGTCGGAGGTGATGAAGAACCACAGTCCGGCCGTGGCGATGTCGCCGGTCACCTCGTGCCCGTCGTCGCAGCGGAGGCGGACGCCGCGCGCGGTGCGCCGGGCCGGCACGTTCTCGAACGAGGCGCTGGCGCCACCGTGCCAGGTGACGACGACCACGCCGGCGGGTGTCTCGAGATCAAAGCGGCCGGGCTGGATCCAGCCGAGATGCCCGAGTGTCACCGCCAACCCGATCGTGGCATGGCCGCACATGTCGAGATAGCCGACGCGGTTGAAATAGATCGCGCCGAACCGGCAGCGTGGATCGGCGGGGGGCGCGAGGATCACCCCCACCATGGCTTCGGCGCCGCGCGGATCGGCGACGAGCGCCCGGCGGAGCGGATCGTGATCGCGCCGGAAGGTGTCGCGGCGCTGCCGGATCGTGCCGCTCCCCGCCAGCCAGCCCGCGGCAACCGGATCGACGACGATCCGCGTCGGCTCGCCGAGGGTGTGCGAATCGACCACCTGCAGCCCCAGGGGTGGGAGGGGGGCGCTCATGTCGCGATCGGTCGGAGTGGCGGGCGGGTGCGGATCGCCTCGCGCACGATCGCCAGCACCTCCTCCCGTTCGGCGCCGTCGAGGGGCCGCCGCGGTGCGCGCACCGTCTCGCCGCCGAGGCCGGTCGCCACCGCCGCCAGCTTGATGCACTGCACGAGGGTGGGGCGGGTGTCGAGGTGGAGCAGCGGGGTGTACCAGCGGTAGACCGCCCGGGCCTCGTCGAGGCGTCCGGCCATGGCGAGATCCCACAGCAGTCGGTTCTCGGCCGGGAAGGCGTTCACCAGGCCCGAGACCCAGCCGCGGGCACCGAGGACGACGCTCTCGAGCACGAGGTCATCGACGCCGCAGAGGAGTACGTAGCGGTCGCCGGTGAGGTTGGCGATGTCGGTGATGCGCCGCGGGTCGTCACTCGACTCCTTGACGGCGACGATGGTCGGCTCGTCCCCCAGCTCCGCGATCTGCTCCGGACGGAGATCGACGCCGTACGACACCGGATTGTTGTAGAGCATCACCGGCAGGCGACTGGCGCGGGCGACGGCGCGGAAGTGGGCGAGATTCTCCACCGGCCGCGGCTTGTAGACCATGCCGGGGAGGACCATGAGACCGTCGGCCCCGAGACGTTCCGCCTCCGCGGCCCAGCGGCAGGCGGCGCGCGTGGTGTATTCCGCCACCCCCGTGACCACCGGCACGCGCCCGCGCGACGCCGCGATGCCGATCCGGAGCACCTCGCGCTTCTCGTCGGCATCGAGCGACGTGCCTTCGCCGACCGTGCCCATGACCACGAGACCGTGGATCCCGGCGTCGATCAGCCGTTCGAAGTGCCGCTGGGTGGCGGCGGCGTCGAGCCGTTCGTCGGGATGGAACTCGGTCGTCGCCGCGGCGTAGACGCCGCACCAGTCGATCGGCATGGGTGGCTTCCTGGGGGTGAACCGTCGGCGGATTGTATGCTGCCGGTGGAGACCGTCGGAGGCCGGTGGTCATCGTGCGGCCGGGGAATCGGGTGGCAGGATGAAGGTCGCCGTCGTCGGTGCCGGGATCGTAGGCGCCGCCGCCGCCGCCGCGCTGGCCCGCGCCGGTTGCCGGGCGACCGTCTACGAGGCCCGCTTTCCCGGCGGCGGAGCGACTGCCGCCGGGATGGGGCATGTCGTCGTCATGGACGACTCCCCGGCGCAACTGGCGCTCACCGCCCGCGGCCGGGAGGTGTGGGAGAGCCTCGCCGATCGGCTCCCCGCCGCCGCCGAGTATCGTCGCACCGGCACCCTGTGGGTGGCCGCCGATGACGACGAGATGGCCGAGGCGGAGGCAAAGGCCGGGCGGCTGGCCGCCACCGGGATCGCCTGCCGGATGATCGACGCACGCGAGTTGGCCCGCCGCGAGCCGGCGCTGCGGGGGGGCCTCGCCGGCGGGTTGCTCGTGCCCGACGACGCGGTCGTCTACCCGCCCCCCGTGGCGGCCTGGATGCTTGCGGAGGCGGTCGCGGCAGGAGCGGTCGTCCATCGGGGTGCCGAGGTCGTCGCCCTCGGTGAATCGGGCGCCGTGCGTCTCGCGGATGGCACGGTGTTCGATGCCGACGTCGTCGTCGTCGCCACCGGCGCCGCCGCCGCGGCGCTCGTGCCGGACGTGCCTGTCCGCCCGCGCAAGGGGCACTTGGTGATCACCGACCGGGTGCCGGGCATGGTGACGAGCCAACTGGTGGAACTGGGCTACGTGAAGCGCGCCCACGACGTCGGCACCGACTCGGTCGCCTTCAATGTCCAGCCGCGGGCGACAGGCCAGTTGCTCGTGGGCTCGTCACGGCAGATCGACGTCACCAGCCGTGGGATCGACGAGGCGATGCTGTCGCGCATGCTCGCGCGATGCCTCGAATTCATGCCCGGGCTGGGGTCGGTGCCGGCGATCCGCAGTTGGACGGGGCTCCGGGCCGCCACGCCCGACGGGCTGCCGCTGGTCGGCCCCTGGCCCGCGGCGGAAGGGGTGTGGCTCGCGACCGGCCACGAGGGTCTGGGCATCACCACCGCGCCCGCCACCGCCGAGGTCCTCGCCGCCGCCCTGCTCGGGCGGGCGTCGGCCATTCCGGTGGAGCCGTTCCGACCGGCGCGGCTCCATTCCCCGGGGATCCGTCATGAGTCAAACTGATCAGCCTCGGTCGTCGGTGCTGGTGTGGATCGACGGGGTGCCGGTCACCGTGCCGGCGGGCCAGTCGGTCGCCGCGGCGTTGCTCAATCGTGTCAATCGTGGTGACGGCAGCGGATGGACGATCCGCCAAAGCGTGGCCGGCGCCGCGCGCGGGCCGCTGTGCGGGATGGGGATCTGCTTCGAGTGCCGGGCCACGGTCGATGGGCGGCCCCATGAGCGGACCTGCATGCTCGCGGTCCGCGACGGGATGGAGGTGCGCACCGATGGCTGACAATGCCACCGCGCCGAGTGGCGCCGCCGCTGCGATCCGCGGCGCCGACCCGATCGACGTGCTCGTGATCGGGGCCGGGCCGGCGGGGATCGCCGCCGCCACGGCCGCCGCCGAGGCAGGCAGCCGGGTGCTCGTCATCGACGACAATCCCGCCCCCGGGGGCCAGATCTGGCGCGGCGGGGGCGCGGCGGGAGCCGCGGGAGCGGCACTGCGCCGGTTGGCGGCGTGCGGCGCGGCGGTGGTGCCGGGCACCGCCGTGGTGTCGGTCGGACCCGGTCCCGCCGTCGTGGTGCGTGGTCCGCACGGTGCGGATGAGCGGGAGAGCCTGGTGCGGCTCGCGCCGCGGCGCGTCGTGCTCGCCACCGGTGCGCGCGAACGGTTCGTCCCCTTTCCCGGTTGGACGACGCCGGGGGTGGTGGGGGCGGGAGGACTGCAGGCACTGGTCAAACAGGGGCTCGATGTCGCCGGCCGACGCGTGGTGGTGGCGGGGAGCGGGCCTCTGCTGCTGGCGGTGGGGGAATTGGTGGTGCAGCGCGGAGGGCGCCTCGTGGCAATCGCCGAGCAGGCCGGCGCCTGGCGGCTGGCGCGGTTCGGCGCGGGGCTGCTGGCCGCGCCGTCGAAGCTCGCGCAGGCGCTCTCGCTGCGGCGGGCGATCGGGCCGGTGCTGCGCCCCGGGTGTTTTCCCATCGCGGTGCGGCCGGCGGCCGCCGGGTTGGTGGTCACGCTGCGCGCCGGTGGGCCCGGCCGCGAGCGCGACACCGAGCTGGCATGCGACATCCTCGCCGCCGGGTTCGGCCTCGTGCCCAACACCGAGGTGGCCCGCGCCCTCGGGTGCCGGATCGGTGCGGCGGGGGTGTGGGTCGACCAGTGGCAGCGGACGAGCGTGGGCGACGTGCTCGCGGCCGGCGAGTGCACCGGTGTCGGGGGGCTGGAGAAAAGCCTCGTCGAGGGGCGCCGCGCCGGCCTCGTGGCGGCCGGCAGGGAGCGGGAGGCCGATCGCCTCCGCGCGCCAGCGCACCGCGCCCGGCGCTTCGCCGCACGGCTCGAGCGGACGTTCGCCCTCGATCCGCGCCTCGCCACCCTCGCCGACGACGAGACGATCGTCTGCCGCTGCGAGGATGTCGCCGCAGGGCGGCTCCGCGGCTTCACCGGATGGCGCGAGGCCAAGCTCCTGTCCCGCGTGGGGATGGGCCCGTGTCAGGGGCGCGTCTGCGGCACGTGCACCGCGGTGGTGTTCGGCTGGACATGCGACGACGTGCGGCCGCCGCTGGTGCCGGTTCCGGTGGGATCGCTCTCCATGGCACCCGAGCGCTGACCCAGCGGCCGGGAACGATCGCCGTCGCGGGGGAGCCCGGGGCCGTTCCGTGCCTCGCCGGCCGCGCCTTATGCTGCTTGCAGGGGAGACGATGCCGGGCCACGGGAGACGGGGCGCGGTTCCGATCCAGCCGCGCCGAGGAGTGGACCGTGGACGAGACCAATCTGCGACCGACCCCGCGCCGCCTGCTGATGGCGGCCGCCATCGCGTCATGGTGCCTCCCGACGACCGTCGCCCCTGGTGACCAACCGACCGACGCGACCGCCGCCGTGCGCCCGTCCGCCCCGGTGCACCGCGCCGAACTCGTGTTTCCGCTCGACCCGCGCCACAACCACGCGCCCGGGATCGTGGAGTGCGCCGACGGCCAGTTGCTCGTGTCGTGGTACCGCGGTTCGGGGGAGCGGAAGGCGGACGACGTCGCGGTCCATGGCGCCCGTCTCACGCCCGGTGCCGACACGTGGGGCGAGCCGTTCCTCATGGCCGACACGCCCGGCTTCCCCGACTGCAACACCTGTCTCTCGATCGACCGGCAGGGGAGGCTGTGGTTGTTCTGGCCGGTGATCCTCGACAACCGCTGGGAGTCGGCCGTGACCCACGCGCGCCGGTCGAGCGACCATCTCGGCCCCGGCGCACCGCGCTGGGAGTGGCAGGAGCCGATCTGGCTCAAGCCGGACGATTTCGCCCCCCGGGGCCGCGCCCTCCTCGAGGAGCGCTGGGACGAATTGCTCGCTGCCGCCCCCGGCCTGCGCGAGGAGGCGGAGGAATGGAAGGCGCGCCTCGACGACCGACTCCTCCAGCGGCTCGGTTGGCAGCCGCGCTGCAAGCCGACGACCCTGTCCACCGGGCGGATCGTGCTGCCGCTCTACAGCGACACCTGGTCGTGCTCGTTGATGGCCCTGAGCGACGACGACGGGGCGACCTGGCGGGCCGGCGAGCCGTTGATCGGCTTCGGCAACATCCAGCCGGCCGTGGTCGAGCGCAGCGACGGCACGCTCGTCGCCTACATGCGTGAGAACGGCCCGCTCGGGCGGATCCGCACGGCGGAGTCGGTAGACGGCGGGCACTCATGGGGGGCGGTCGGCACCCTCGACGTGCCCAATCCCGGTTCCGGGCTCGACGCCCTCCGGCTCGCCTCGGGGAGTTGGCTGCTGGTCTGCAACGACACCACGAGCGGGCGTGGCAGCCTCGTCGTCGCCCTCTCTGACGACGAGGGGAAGACCTGGCCCCACCGCCGTCATCTCGAAGGCCGCGGCCCCGCGACGAGCGCGGAAGGGTCGTTCCATTACCCGGCGGTCACGCAGGGCCGCGACGGCACGATCCATGTCGTCTACAGCTATTTCGTGCCCGCCGGGAAGTCGATGAAACACGTCGCCTGCAACGAGGCCTGGATCCGCGCCGGCGACGGGCCGTGACACCCCGGGCCGTCGGGCAGTCTACATGAGGCCGTCGATCGAGAGGAGCAGAGTTTGGGATAGACTAGCGTTCCGTTGAGTTTCGCTAGCAGTCCGTGGCCAAAGTCCATCCTTGGCCTTTGGCCACCCGAAAAGCTGCGCTTTTCACGGGAGCGGCGCTCCCGGCACCTCATCCATGAGGTGCAGCAGGCTGTTTGGCCACAGCCTGCTAGGCTCAGCCCGCCTC
>SXWA01000195.1 GCA_005791575.1 Planctomycetaceae bacterium | reverse complement strand
TCGCCGGTGTCGCGCGGGGCGACGGTGTCGCCGGTGGTGACGGTGCGGTTGATCAGCCTGCCGTGGCGGAGGCGGTGCTGCCCCACGGTCTCTCCGCCGACGGACTGCGGCGCTATCTCGAGACCGTCGCGCTCCGCGACGCGTTCAAGGGGGATCCGGCACTCCTCGACCAGCCCCCCGCCGTCCCGCCGCTCCCGTCGATCCGCGAGTCCGATCCGGCGTCGCGGCCGGTGGGCGGCCTCGTCGACGAGCGCCTCGCCCGGTCGCGCACGTTCGCGCGGGCGACGTGCGAGAAGTGCCACGCCACCACGGAGGTCGCGCTGCCCGCGGCCACGAGCCTGCTGCCGGCGCTGGCGGGCGGGGCCGATTCCGGATGGTTCGCCGTCGAACCGCCGCGCGTGCCTGACGTGTGGCTGACGAAGGCGCGCTTCAATCATCAGCCGCACCGCAGTTTCGACTGCCGCGAGTGCCATGCCGCGGCATATCCCGGTGCCGACACGGTGGCCGCCGGCATCGCCGGACGGCCGCTCGACAACGAGCGGGTGATGATCGCGGGGCTCGAGAGCTGCACGTCGTGCCATGCCCCCGCCGGCCGTGATCCGACGAGTGGCCATCCCACCGGCGGGGTGCGGCACGACTGTGTCGAATGCCATGGTTACCACGGCCTGGGTCCGCAGGTCGCGCCGCCGGCCGTGGCGGGCGGCGCCGGCCGCGGGGAGTGATCGATGCACCCGCGGCGGCCATGGGCGATCGTCGTCGTGCTCGTTGCCGGGGTGGCGAGCGGCGCCGAGCCGCAGCCCCGGGCTCCCCTCGGCGTGTCGAGTTGCGCCTCGGCGGGGTGCCATGCCGCCGCGGAGGCGGGGCACGCCCCCTGGCAGAGCTCGTTCACCGTGTGGGCGACCCGCGACCCGCATTCGCAGGCCCATCGTGCCCTCGAGGGGCCACTCGCCGAGCGGATCGTCGCCGCGATCGCGAACCGGGCCGGAGGGGGTCCGCAGCCGTCCGCAACCGGACACCCGGCGTGCGTCGCCTGCCACGCCCCGTCGCCCGGGGCAGCGCTGCGCGAAGGGGTGGGCTGTGAATCATGCCATGGTGCCGCAGGCGACTGGGTGGTCGCCCACACGCTGCCGGGCTGGAAGACCCGGGGCAACGCCGCCGGGATGGTCGATCTCGCCGATCCCGAGGCCTGCGCGCGAACCTGCACCCCGTGCCATGTGGGGGGGCCGCTGCGTGCCGACGGCGCCACCATGGAGGTGAGCCACGATCTGATCGCCGCCGGCCATCCGCGGCTGGCCTTCGAGCTGCGGAGCTTCAAGGCGGGGGCACCGCCGCACTGGCGCGACCGCGTGGCATTGGCGGCTGCCGGGACGGTTCCCGCAGCCGACGTCGATCCGGTGGGGGAGTGGGCGACGGGGCGGATCGTCGCGCTCGAGGCCTACCTCGGCCAGGTGGCGCGGCAGTCGGCGACGGTCTCGGGAGCCAGTGGCGGGCTGCTTGCCGACACCTGGCCGGAGCTCTCGGCCTTCGACTGTTACGGCTGCCATCGCCAGGCGGTCGCGGCGGCGGACCGTGGGCAGCCGGTGGCGACCAGCCGAGGGGGGGTCCGGCTCGAGCCGCTGGTCTGGTCGCTCATCGACGTCGCCGCGCCGGATGCCGGTGCCGAACTGACGGCGCTGCGGTCCGACATCGAGCGTGGGTGGTGGTTGCCGCCTGACGCCGACCGGCTGCGCGGGGCTGCGGCGCGGTTGGCGGCCACGGTGCGCACCGGCCGGACGGGTGACGCGGCGCTGGTGCGGCAGGCGGTGGAGCGGGCGGTGGCGACGACCGATCCGGCCAATTGGGACGAGACGGTGGCTGTGGTGACGATGCTCGAAGCGCTGCTCGACGACCAGCGGGTGAAGGGGATGCCCGGAGAACGCACGGCTGCCGCGGCCGCGGCGATCGCCGACCTCCGGCGGTTGCTCACCTTCGAAGCGCAGGGCAGCGGGGCGACGCGGGTGCGCTTCAACAATCCCCGCGCCCACGACCCGGCGGCGGTCCGCGGGGCACTGGCGGCCGCCGCGGCATTGGTCGAGCGGCTCTCGACACGAGGCCCGGACGCCCCTGCCCGACCCAGGTGAACGGCGGCGGTGACCGGTCGGCGACGTCTGCGGCGCTGCCGCCGCCGGTGAGGCCGCGCTGAAGGAGCCGCCGCTCACCCTCGTCCCGGCCAGATCGGCCAGAGGCGGCCGCCGACCTGCTCCAGCCGCTCGAGCCGCGTGTCGTAGAGCGTCTCGAAGGCCTCGCGGGTGACCACGCGCGCGGTCGCACCGCGGGCCACCACGCGCCCCGCACGGAGCAGAAGGCTCTGCTCGAAGGCGGGCAGGATCTCCTCGGCATGATGCGTCACCAGGAGGATCGCCGGCGGTGGTGCCAGCGCCCGGCGGTCGTCGAGCCAGCCGGTGAGCCAGACGAGAAACCGCTCGCGCGCCCCCGGATCCATGCCCGCACAGGGCTCGTCGAGCACGAGGCAGACCGGGTCGGCCGCGATCGCCCGGGCCACGAGCACCCGTTGCCGCTCCCCCTGCGAGAGGACGCCGAAGGGCCGGCCGGCGACATGCGCCAGGCCGACGCGCGCGAGCTCCGCCGCGGCGCGGTCCCGGCCCGCCGCCGTCGGCTCGAGGCCGGGCAGCAGCCGCAGACCGAACTGCCCGACCGTGCCGGAGAGCACGGTGTCGGCCGCCGGTTCGGCGGCGGGGATCTGGGTGGCCACCGCATCGGCGATCCAGCCGACACGCCTCCAGAAGGCGGGAAGATCGAGAAGCTCACGACCGAGGCGCCGGATCGAGCCGGCGGTCGGCCAGAGACGGCCCAGCGCGAGGTGCAGAAGCGTCGATTTTCCGCAGCCGTTGGGCCCGAGCACCGCCCAGCGATCCCCCTGATCGACCCGCCACGTCACGTCCGCGAGGATGTCGCGACCGTCGCGGACGAGGCCGACCGAGTCGAGTTCGAAGAGCGGCGCGGCGCGCGGTTCAGGCATCACGGCGGAGGATGGTGGGTCCGGAAAACGGGTCAGGTCGGCGTCCTGGCCGTCTGCCGGCGGTCGGAAACGATCCGGAGCAGGTCCTGGCCGCTCATCCGGAAGGCGGCATTGTGCGGGCAGGCGTAGACGCAACTCGGGTCGTCGTCCGGGCCGACGAGGTCACGGCACAGGTCGCAGGTGGTGGCCAGGCGCCGATCGGCAGCGTTCGGCTCCGTCACACGGTGCATCGAGATGTTGCCGTACGGGCAGTTGGTCGAGCAGAGGCCGCAGCCGATGCAGTGGTCCTCGATCACGATCTCGACGGCACCGGGATGGTTTTCCCGCGGCTTGCGGTGGATCGCGTCGACGGGGCACCCGACGAGGCAGTAGGGATCGAGGCACGAACGACAGGAGCTGGCGACGAGGAAATTCTCGAAGCGGAGCCCCTCGCGGATCAGGCGCGTGATCCCCTCGTGCGTGTCGGAGCAGGCGCGGGTGCACTCGTCGCAGCGCGTGCAGCTCTCGAGGTCGAGCACGAGGAGCTTCTGGGCGCTGTAGAGGCCGTTCTCGAGAAAGTTCTCCAGGCCGGCGCCGCTCTCCTTCTCACGCTCGGCATCGCGCTTGAGGAGCCGCCGCGCCTCGGCGAGGAGCGGGTCGCGGATGGCGGGGAAGCGCCGCAGCAGGGCGCGGAAGTCCTCGCCGCGGATCCGCACCAGCTCGACGTCGTCGAGCGCGGTGCAGGTGGCGGTGCGCAGTGCACGGCCGGCTCCCGTCGCGGCGAGGTCGTCGCCGAGATCGAACACGCCGGAAAGCAGGCCCACCTCGCCGAACGTGCGGCCGGGACCGAGATAGTCGATCACCCGGTCCTGGGTACCGAGCCGCTGGCTCACCTTCACGAACCCGAGCCGGACCTTGAAGAAGTCGGTCGCCGGATCCCCCTGGCGGAAGATCACCTGCCCCTTGTCGACGCGGACGAGCTCCGCCCGGTCGCGGAGGATCTCCGCACAGGCCGCCTGATCGGCTGCAGACAGCCCCTGGAACATCGTCAGCTGCCGCAGTTCGCGCTGGAGCACGCGGCTCCGGTAGGCGGCGTCGAGGATCCGCCGCGACGCCTCGGTGCGCTGGAGGACATGGAGCACGTTCTTGTTGATCTCGAGGAGTTCGGTCTCCTCGAGGGCGACCACCGTGGCGGAGCGGGGGTAGTGATTGAGGCAACTCATCTCCCCGAAGATCACGTCGGCCGGTGTCATCTCGTCGACCCAGCGGCCCTCCACCCGCTCCAGCGACCGGCCCCCCTCGATCGCCACCCGTTCGCGGATCTCGCCGCGCCGGCTGTGCGAGCCGCCCGCGGTGCCCTGGAGCCACTTCGTGGTGGCGCGGATGAAGGCCTTCATGCCGCTCACGGCCGAGCCCTGCCCACGACGGTCGCCGATCGACACCCCCACGCGCCCGCGCACGAGGAGGAACGCGGTCGAGGCGTAGTCCCCCTCGCGGCAGACCACCTCGCCGGGGGCGAAGACGCGGCGCTCGATCGAGTCGCCGTTCCATTCAAGGAACTTCGCCGGCACACCGGCGAAGATCGGATGGCGCTTCAGTTCCGCCGCCGGAACGGCCGTGCCGTGGCCGTCGGTGGTGGCAGTCTCGTGGATCGGCTCCTTGAAGAGGAGCGCGCCGGTGGGGCAGGTGATCATGCACTCGCCGCAGGAGACACAACTCGACTTCCCCATCGGGTCGTCGAGGTCGAAGCCGATCCGGGTGGCGTAGCCCTTGCCGGTGCGGCCGATGACGAAGTTCTCCTTGACGTCGGTGCAGGCACGCACGCAGCGGTCGCAGAGGATGCACTGCTCGTGATCGACGTCGATGCGCGGCGAGGAGTGATCCTGGCCACGGGCGACGGCGCGCGGGACCAGGGCCAGGCGGCCGGTGAGGGGCCCACGGGCCTCGAGCGCCGCGGCGTCGGCGGCGGGGTCGGCTCTGCGCTCGAGCGCGCGGGCCTCGAGGGCGAGGCGGTCGAACCGCTCGACGAGCCGGCCGAGCTCGTTGGCGGGGAAGCGGGCCTGCCAGTCGGCGGGGAGGTGGTCGGTGGCGAGGAGGTTGACGAGCACGCGCACATTCGCATCGACGCGCCGGCGTGCGGCCAGGTCGGGGGAGCGGATCGTCTGCACCTCCATCGTCTCCTCGACGCGGTGGTGGCAGGCGGGGAGGAGCTTGCGCTCGCGCTGCATGCTCCCGCGCTTCACCTTTGCGATCTCCACGCAGCAGACGCGGCACACGCCCACCGGGTGGAGGTGCTCCTGGTGGCAGAGCACGGGGATCGGATTGCCGTCGGGATCGTCGGCGTAAGCGCGGGTTGCGGCATCGTAGATCGTGGTCGCGCGGGGGATCGGCCGCCCCTCGCTGTCGCGGATCAGCTTGCCCTGCGCATCGGTCAGCGGCACCGCCTTGGGCACCGTCACCGGCCGGCCGTCGATCGAGATCGTGATCTGCTTCTCGAAGTCGGCAGCCGTGACCTTGTCCATGCGGACGAGCTGGCCGTCGATGTCGCGGGCGAAGAGGCCGTCCTCCTCGGGGAGCACGAGCCCGTGATCGAAGTCGTCGTCGATCGGGGGAGCGCCCGGGATGCCGCTCATCGCATCGCTCCCTTCGTGTCGGCCGGACGGAGATGACGGCCGACGTCATCGGGGAAGAATTGGAGTGCCGACTGCAGCGGCTTGGCGGCCACCATCCCCAGGCCGCAGATGCTCGTCATCTCCATCGCCCGGGTGAGCTCGTCCACGAGGACGCGCTGCCCGATCAGATCGGCGGCCGAGAGCCCCCCGGCCACGAGGCGCGCGCCGATCCCCGTGATCTTCTCCGACCCGATCCGGCAGGGGACGCACTTGCCGCACGATTCGTCGCGGAAGAACTGCGAGCAGTTGAGCGCTTCGGCGGCGATGTCGCGGGATTCGTCGTAGACCACGATCCCGGCGCCGAGCGCGAGCCCGAGGTCGCGGAACCGCTGCAGGTCGAGCTGGATGGCAAGCAGATCGATCGAGTCGCCGCCCGCGACGAGGTCCGCCGGAGCCCGCTTCTCCCAGCCGCGGGGCAGCGCGGTGGTCGGGATCCGCGCCGGGAGAAAGCCCCCCGACGGCCCGGACGGGGCGAAAGCCTTGAGGGGCCGCGGTGTCCCGCCGCAGAGTTCGTGGACGAGCGTGCCGATCGGCGTGCCATTGGGCACTTCGTAGACGCCGGGGCGGATGACGTCGCCGGAGATGGAGAACAGCCGGCTCCCCTTGCAGCCGTTGATCCCGGTATCGGCATACCACTGGCCACCGCGGAGCATGATCGCCGGTGCCCAGGCGAACGTCTCGACGTTGCTGACGAGCGTCGGCTTGTCGTGGAGGCCGTTGGTCTCGAGCTGCGGCGGCTTATTCCGCGGTTGGGCGCGGTTGTCCTCCATCGCCTCGATGAGGGCGCTCTGCTCGCCGCAGATGTACCCTCCGGGGCTCGTGAACACTTCGACGGGAAAGCTCCGCGACGTGCCGAAGAGATTCGCCCCGCAGGCCCCGGTGGCCGTCGCGCGGGCGATCTCCCGGTTCATGATCGCGATCGGCTCGGCGTATTCGTGGCGGATGTAGATCCAGCCGCGGGTGGCGCCGGTGACCAGTCCGGCGAGGATCACCCCCTCGAGCACGAGGTGGGCGTGCCGGGTGAGGAGCTCACGATCCTTGAAGGTGCCAGGCTCGCTCTCGTCGGCGTTGCAGACGACGTATTTGGCGTCGCCGCGCGCCTTCCAGACGTCGTTCCATTTCTGGTGGGCCGGCACACCGGCGCCGCCCATGCCGCGGAGATCGGACGCCTTCAATTCCTCGATCACCCGCTGGCCGTCGCCGGCAGTGACGAAGCGGCGGATCGCCTCGTAGGGGGGGAAACCGCCGGCGGCGGGATCGGCGTAGGGATCGATCCTCCAGGGGCGATTGCCATGCGGCTGGTAGGCACTGTCGGCGTCGGCCACAGGCTGCCGGCCCGCCAGCGCCTCGCGGGCCACGGCCGCCAGCGCGTCGGCCGATCGCGCGGCGAGGAACTCGTTGTTGACCATCGCCGCCACGGGGCGGTCGCAGCGCCCCAGGCACGAGGCGTAGCGGATCGTCGCCCGGCCGGATGCCACCTCGGCGGAGAGGAGCCGTTCGACGTCGGCCTTGAGTCGCGCACATCCCCCCTGGTGGCAGGCCATGTCGTGGCAGACACGGACCTCGACGGCCGGGGGTGACGTGAGACGGAAATGGGGGAAGAAGCTCGCCACTTCCTGGAGGCGGTAGAGCGGGGTGCCGGTGCGGGCGGCGAGTTTCCGCAGCTCCTCGGCGGGCAGCCAGCGGTGCCGGTGCTGAATCGCGTGCAGTTCTTGAACGATCATCGCCGTATCCAGGGGGTCGCACGCTGGGGTGCGGAACGCCCCCGGCCACGGCACCGCCGGCATGAGCCTACGTCGGCCGGCACCGTCCCGCAAAACCACCGGTGGCCCGGCCCGGGTCAGCGCCACTCCGCGATCAGGTTGGCCACGAGCGCCGTCCATCCGGTCTGGTGGCTGGCGCCGAGTCCGGCTCCCGAGTCGCCATGGAAGTATTCGAAAAACAACAGTTCGTCGCGCCAGGCCGGATCGGCGGCGAAGCGCTCGTCGCCGCCCCACACCGGCCGCCGGCCGTGGGCGTCGACGAGGAAGATTCCCGCCAGCCGCCGGGCGATGTCGCGGGCCAGGTCGCGGAAGGGCACGGGATGCCCCGCCCCCGGCACACGCACCGCCATGCCCTCGCCATGCGCGGTGCCGAGCTTGCGCAGGGATTCGACGAGGAGGAACGACGTCGGAAACCAGATCGGTCCGCGCCAGTTGCTGTTGCCCCCCTTGAGCTTCGTCGCCGATTCGGCCGGTTCATAGGCCACGCGACGACCGTCGAACTCGAACGGCGCGGAGGCGTGGCGCCGTGAAAGGGAGCGGATGCCGTGGGGGGAGAGGAATTCATCCGGGTCGGCGAGCGTGGCCAGCATCCGCGCCAACTGGCGGTCGTTGACGATCGTCAGCAGGTGGGTCGTGCTGCCGTCGGCCGCGGGCACCTGATGGATCACGTCGGCGACCATCTCGCGCCGGTTGGCGAGGAACCATTCGAGGTTGCCGCGGAACTCCTTGAAGGGGGCGATCCACGCGGCCTCGAGCCGCTCGACAGCGAACAGGGGGATGAGCCCGACCAGCGAGCGGACGCGGAACTTCGTCGTGCGCCCGTCGGGGGTGGTGAAGATGTCGTAGAAGAAGCCGTCGTCCTCGTCGAACAGCGACATCCCGCGCTGCCCCATCTGCTTCATGGCGCTGGCGATGTAGGCATAGTGCTGGAGGAACTTCGACGCGAGCCCCTCGTAAGCCGGGTTCTCGCCGGCCAACTCCAGGGAGATCCGCATCATGTTGAGGCAGAACAGGCCCATCCAGCCGGTGGCGTCGGACTGCTCGAGCGTCGCGCCGTCGCTGCATTTCTCGCTGCGGTCGAAGACGCTGATGTTGTCGAGGCCGAGGAAGCCCCCCTCGAAGACGTTGTTGCCCTCGCGGTCGACCTTGTTGACCCAGCTGGTGAACACGAGGAGCAGCTTGTGGAAGCAGCGCTCGAGCCACGCCCGGTCGGCCTTCCCGGCGGACCGCTTCTCCATGTTGTAGACCCGCCACACGGCCCAGGCGTGGACCGGAGGATTGAGGTCGGAGAACTCCCACTCGTAGGCAGGCAGTTGCCCGCTGGGGTGCTGGAACTGCTCGAAGAGGAGCAGCCAGAGCTGGTCCTTGGCGAACCGTGGATCGACGAGCGCATAGGGGATGCACTGGAAGGCGAGATCCCAGGCGGCGAACCAGGGATACTCCCACGTGTCGGGCATGCTCATCACCCGGAGGGAGTTGAGATGCCGCCAGTGCTGGTTGCGGATCCGCCGGCGGCTTTCCGGCGGCGGATGGGCCGGGTCGTCGCCGTCGAGCCACTTGGCGACGTCGAAGATGTAGCTCTGTTTCGACCACAGCAATCCGGCCAGCGCCCGCCGCTGCACGTGGCGCTCGTCGGCCGAGGCGTCGGCCGGGGGGATGGCGGCGTAGAACGCGTCGGCCTCGGTCCGCCGCGCGGCCAGCGTCTTCTCCACGTTCCGGACGAGCGCCCCGCCATCGGCGAAGCGGCCCGCCGGCGCCCGGTCGGAGAGCACCAGATGGATCGACACGCTGCCGCCGGCGGGCACCGTGCGCACGGCGTGGAGACAGGCCTTCGTGCCCTGGGCGGCGGGGTTGATCGCGGACCGGTCGCCGCCGCAGATCGTGCGGTGGAAGGCATCCTTGGTGAACGGGGAGCGGCTCGAGTGGCCGGGCCCATAGACCGCCGGGCCGTTGGTCTCGTTGTCGGTGAAGAGCAGACGATCGGCCGCCGAGGTCGCCGTCGCCAGCCAGCGTTTTCCGAGGCGGGCGGAGGCCGTCATGCGCGGGTCGAGCACGGCAGCGGCGTCGTCGGCCTCGATTGCCAGGATGCCCCCCGGCCCCTCGACCGCGCGCAGCACCGGTTGCGGCTGCGGGGTGCCGTCCCAGGCCCAGGTGTTGCGAAACCAGAGGGTCGGAACCAGGTGCAGCGGGGCCGCCTCGGGACCGTGGTTGGTGGCGGTGATTCGCAGCACCATCTCTTCCGGATCGGTTTTCCCGTACTCGATGTCGATGTCGAACCAGCGGCCGTCGGCGAAGATCCCGGTGTCGATGAGCTCGTATTCGGGCCCCTGCCCGGCGCGGCGCCGGTTTTCCGCGACGAGGTCGGCGTAGGGGAAGGCCCGCTGCGGATAGCGGTAGCGCAGATGCATGAACGAGTGGCTCGGTGTGTTGTCGACGTGGAACCAGTACTCCTTGGCATCCTCGCCGTGGTTCCCCTCCAGCGGGGTGAGGCCGAACAACCGCTCTTTGAGGTGCGTATCGGCGCCGTTCCAGAAGGCCGGTGCCAGGCAGAGGAGTTGGAACCGGTCCGAGACGCCGGCGATCCCGTCTTCCCCCCAGCGGTAGGCCTTCGATCGCGACACCTCGTAGGGCAGGTATCGCCAGGCGTCCCCGTCGGGTGAGTAGTCCTCCCGAACCGTCCCCCACGAGCGGTCGGAGAGGTAGGGGCCCCACCGCCGCCAGCCGGAGGCGTCGTCGCCGATTGCTTGCACCCGGAGGAGTTCGGGATTGGACTGAGGCTGGCTGGCGGATGGCATGGCGACAAATCCCCCTGTTCCGATCGTGATGACGATGATACCTGGGGGGCTTGGGCAGTCGAGGTAAAGGCGGCTGGTCGGACGTCCGATTGTGAGCGTAGGTCACAAGCGAGGTGCAGGCGTGCTGAAACGGTCCGGATGGCTCGCGGGGAAGGTGGGCTCCCGGCATGGCGCCAGCCGGCAGCGGCGTGCCGACCACGGGGAGGCGCGGGGGTTGACGCTCGGCGTCGAGACGCTTGAACAGCGTGCCGTGATGGCCGCGGCCCAGTTGTCGATCGCCGAGGTCGGGGCCCTGCTCGACCGGGCGAGTGCCGCCACGCCGAGTGAAGACGCGATCATCGCCATCGTCGATCGCAGCGGGCGGATCCTCGGGGTGCGCACCGAGACGCAGGTCACCGCCACGATCAGTGATCCGGCGACGCTCGCCTTCGCCATCGACGGCGCCGTCGCCAAGGCCCGTACCGGGGCCTTCTTCTCCAACGGCCAGGCGATCCTCACCTCGCGCACCGTCAGCCACATCAGCCAGAGCACGATCACGCAGCGGGAGATGCAGGCCAATCCCAACGTCTCCGACCAGGCGTTCAAGGGGCCGGGCTGGGTGGCGCCGGTGGGGATCGGCGGCGAGTTTCCCCCGGGGATCCTCCGCACGCCGCTGGTCGACCTGTTCGCGATCGAACACACCAACCGGACGAGCATCGTCGTCGACGGCAAGGTGATCACCAACCGCGCCAGCTACGGGCAGCAGTCGGGCACGCTCCCCGGTTCGATCGGCCGCGGCATCGCCACGCTGCCCGGCGGTGTGGGGATCTACCGGGCGGGGACCGACGACGTGATCGGCGGGATCGGCGTCTTCTTCCCCGGCCGCGACGGCACCGCAGGCTTCGAGCAGGGCTTCGTGCCGGTGGCGTCGCAGACACGGACGGATCGGCTCAACGCCCCGAAGGCGCTCGAGGCGGAGGCGATCGCGCTGGAGACGCTGCTGCCGGTTGCGATTCCCGGCACGGCCACCCCGCTGACCGCTCCCCTGACGGTCACGCTCGCGCCGGCGCTGATCCTCAATCGGGCCGGTGGCGTCGGCGCAGCGGTGCCGGTCTCGCTGCCTCAGGCCCAGAATCTCGTCAACCGCGTCAACGCCGCGGCGCGGATCAACCTCGGCGGCATCGCGCTGCAGAGCTTCGGTCCGCAGGCCGGACCGCTCGGCGTGCAAACGGTGTTCTCGATCATCGCGTCCCAGGGGAACGGCGTCGTCAACGGCATCAACCAGCAGGTCTTCATCGGTGGCCAGACGGCGCTCGCCGGCAAGGCGCAGCCCGATGGCTGGCTGGTATCACCGAAGGCGGGGTCCGTCCTCTCCGCCGCCGACGTGACGCGGATCGTCAAACAGGGGATCGCCGAGGCGACGGCCACCCGGGCACAGATCCGCGTCCAACCCACCTTCACGAAGATGGTCCTCGCCGTCGCCGATCTCAATGGCGGCGTCCTCGGCCTCTTCCGGATGCCCGACGCCACCGTGTTCTCGATCGATGTCGCGGTGGCCAAGTCCCGGAACACCGTCTACTACGCCTCGGCCAACCTCCAGCCGCAGGATCAGGTGGCGGGCGTGCCGCTCGGCACGGCGTTCACCAACCGCACTTTCCGCTATCTGGCGGTGCCGAAGTACCCCTCGGGCAACGCGACCGGCACGCCGGCTCCGTTCTCGATCCTCAACGAGCCGGGGATCGATCCCGCCACCGGGCTGAACGTCGGGCCGCCGCGGACCGCGTCGAGCTTCACGACCGTCCTCGGCTTCGACTCCTTCAATCCCGGGCGCAACTTCTCCTGCCCGTTCGGTGTGATGCCCAAGGCCAACCAGAACGGGGTCGTGTTCTTCCCGGGCAGCAGCGCCGCCTACGTGGGCAGCACGCTGGCCGGCGGCTTCGGCGTCAGCGGTGACGGCGTCGATCAGGACGACGTCGTCACCTTCTACGGCATCGTCGGCTACGCCGCCCCGGAGCCGATCCAGGCCTGGCAGTATTTCGTGCGCTCCATTCGTCTCCCCTACATGAAGTTCTCGCGCAATCCCGGCGCGGGGGCGTGAGCGCGGGTCAGACCTCGACCGGCCACGTCGGTCCTGCCATCGCGGGCTTCCCGGGCGGAGTCAGCGTTCGAGCACCACGCCCCGATCCCGCAGGGCGGCCCGTGCCGCGGCGAGCGAGCCTTCGTGGTCGATCGCCCGGCAGGCCGATTCAACGACGCGTACGTGGTAGCCGAGCCGCGCGGCATCCACCGCCGAGTGCATCACGCACCAGTCGAGTGCCAGCCCGACCACCGCCACGGCATCGATGGCGTGGTCGCGGAGGTAGCCGTGGAGGCCGGTGGGGGTGAGGCGATCGTTCTCGAAGAAAGCGGAGTAGCTGTCGATGCCGCGCCGGCACCCTTTGCGCAGCACGAGGGCGGCACGGTCGGTGTCGAGGGCGGGGTGGAACGCCGCCCCGTCCGTGCCCGCCACGCAGTGGACCGGCCAGAGCACCTGCTCACCGTGGGGGACGACGATCCGTTCGAACGGCACGCGCCCGGGGTGGCTCGTGTGGAACGAGCAGTGGTCGGGCGGATGCCAGTCCTGCGTGAGGACGGCACGACCGGCCGTGGCGAGGAGCCGGTTCACCGCGGGCACGATCGTATCGCCGTCGGCCACGGCGAGGGCGCCGCCCGGGCAGAAGTCACGCTGGACGTCGACGACGATCAACGCTTCGGGCATGGCTGGATCGGACCGGGTGATCGGGGCGTCGCGGCCTCAGAAGGCCACTTCGAGATCGATGAAGCTCGCGAACAGATTGTCGACCTTGCCGTCGACGTTGCCATAGAGGGCGTCGAAGCCGTTGCCGCAGAGCAGCCCGGAGACGCCGGCGCGGAGGATGCAGTTGTTGTTGAGGAGCGGCCGGCTCTCGAGGCCCATCGACAGGTCGGTGCCGATCTCCCGTGAGATGTTGTCCTGGAAGACCAGCGCCTCGAGCGGGGCGGTGGTGTCGAAGAAGAGGAAATTGCAGTTGGTGATCAGGCGGGTGCGCTGCGTGAGTTCGAAATCGACGCCGACGTTGTAGAGCTGGAGGCCGGGGTTCACGAAATTGGCCTGCGACTGGAACTTGTTGCTCGCGCGCAGATCGGGGTAGATCGACAACAGGTTCTTGAGGTTCGTGCCGAGGAGCTTGATCTGCTGCCGGACCCAGAAGCTGAACTCGCCACCGGCGAACTGGGTGTTGTCGACGACGCCGTCGAACCCGCCGCCGCGGCCGTCGTTCACGTCGTTGTCGCCCGACGCGTAAAAGACGCTGCCGCGGAAGCGGATCCAGTCGGGCGAGTAGGAGACCTCCAGGGCCGCCATCGTCGCCCCGATGTCCACCGGTTGGAGGGCGAGTTGGTTGAGGGTGTCGTGGCCGAACGCATAGTAGAGGGCGCTGGTGACGTTGATGTCGTTGATGTGGCCGTCGGTGGTGATGCCGGCGTAGCAGGCGTTGACCTCGTGCGGGGTGGCGATGCCGACCGGGTCGGGGCGGACGAGGAAACCGTTCTTGTCGTAATGGAGGCTCTTCTGGTCGTGGTCCCAGATGAAGCTCGTCTGGGCGGTGTGGCCGGGGAAGAGGAAGTCCTGCCGGTAGTAGTTCATGACCAGGATCTCCTGGCCCCGGCTCTCGAAGGTGTTGAGGAAACTGTTGGTGTCCTTCTCCCGCTGGTCGAAGATCGCCACGTTGAATTGGTCGCGGTTGGCCAGCCGCGTGCCGAACAGGCGGATCGCGCGGTTGACGTCGCTGAAGATGAAGCCGCGGAAATCGGTGGTGAACGGCTGCGAGCCGATGCGGACGCTGGTGAAGTCGTAGTCGGGGCTCGTGTCGGCGATCTTCGACTCCACGAACCACTCCTCGATCGTGGAGAAGCCGCGGTAGCGGGTGTCGCCGAGCTGCACGTCGGGGCTGACCACCCCCAGTTCCTGCACCTCGAGGTAGTTGTGGTTGAAGACCGGCACGATCCGCAGGCGCCAGTCGTTGGGCTTGAAGGCCTTGTCGCCATGATTGAGCTCGAAGGCGAGCGAGTAGTACTGCAGGTAGAGGAACCCATTGGGGTTGCCGTAGAAGTCGAGTTGGCCCGGGGTCGGGGTCGACTCGAACGGGGTGTTGGGGGTCGGCACCTGCCGCCAATTGACGATCGACCGGCTCGCCACGCGCATGTCGAAGAAGGTGTGCTGCCCCATGATGGGGAAGTCCTCCTTGAGGAGATGCTGCGTGTAGGGGTTGAGCCAGTTGCCGATCGCAAAGGGGTAGTCGGCCAGCCGCGGATGGTCCTGGCCGTACCGGTCCCACGGCGGCAGGCCCTGGCGCCACCGATCCTCGATGGGAACGAAGTGTGACGACTCCTGCGCTTCCTCAGGGATCACGCTCGAGCGACCGGTGAAGCCGGCCGGGGGACGTGCGGGATAGCGCCACAGCGGATCCTCCGCCTCCTCGTCGGCGGCGAGGTCGAAGGGATTGTCGACCGGTGGACGGAGGAGCGGCGGGCCCGGATCGCCGGCCTGTTCGTCGCCATGGTCCGGATACGAGTCCGGCGCCGCGATCTCCTCGACGGCCGTCGTGTCGGCGACGAGGACATACTCGACCGGCTCTTCGGTCCAGCCGGTCCGGCGCACGGCTGCAGCATCGGCTCCCCACGGCGGGCGTGGCGTGGCGACGATCCCGCGGCCGAAGCCCGCCTCGGAGCGCAGGCGCGGCGGCGGGGCGCCGGGTGGCTCGAACGCGTCGTCCCCGAACGCAGCGATCGAAAGTCCGGCCAGCGCAGCGAGGCCCAGACCCATTCCCAGCCACAGGGCACGGAAGCCACCGGCCGACGCGCCGACACGCGGCGGGGGAATCGCGACGGCGGGCGGTGAATGGTGCGGCATGCGGTTCAAGGCAACCGTCCGGCACAGACGCGGCGGGGCCATCGGTTTCCAGGCGGTGTGGCCGGATCGCTGGAACTCCGCGGTGTGTATCGGTCGTAGCGGTGACAACGGTTCGTTCGATTCGGTCACGGGTACGGCTCCGGCGGGCGCCGGGGGGCTTGGGCAAGACAGGTGCCCGGCCGCGAACCCCGTCCGCTACCATGGAGGGGTGCGTTCCGGCCGCCTGCCAACCGATGCGAGGGGACGATGGTCCGCCCAGACGATTTCCTGCCTCCGGCGGCCGCCGGTGCGGGAAAAGGGCCGCGGCAGTGGATCCTGCACGAGTCCAACTACCGGCAGTTGCTCGCGTGCCGGCCCACCGTGGCGCTGCTGCCCTGGGGGGCGACAGAAGCCCACAATCTCCACCTGCCCCACGGCACCGACGTGATCGAGGCGGTGGCGTTGGCCGAGGAGGCCGCCGCGCTGGCAGTGGTCCGTGGGGCGCGACCGATCGTGCTGCCGGCCATCCCGTACGGCAACGATGCGCAGCAACTCGATCAGGTGGCCACGATCCATCTCTCCACGACCGCTGCCCTGGCCATCCTCAGCGACGTGGCGGCGAGTCTCGTGCGGCAGAGGATCGACCGGCTGGTGCTGGTCAACGGCCATGGCGGCAACGAGTTCAAGCCGCTCGTGCGCGACGTCATGCTCGCCACCGGCATCACGATCGTGGTGATCGACTTCTGGCGGCTCGTGCCCGGGCTGCTGGCGACCACCTTCCCCGACCCGGGCGATCACGCCGGACAACTCGAGACGTCGCTGCTCCTCCATCTCCGTCCGGAGTGGGTGGCGGAGGGGGCTGGCAGCGGCGGCCGGGCGGCGGTCCTGCCGCCGGGCATGGGGCAACCGGGCATGTGGACGCCGCGCCCCTGGTCGCAGGTGCATCCCGACAGCGGCTGCGGTGATCCCGCCGGGGCCACGGCGGAGCGCGGGGCCACCTTCCTCACGGCGGCCGCCGGCGCGGTGGCCGATCTGATCGTCGCGTGGGGGGCGCTGCCGCCGGGCACCGGCCCCTTCGTGCCGATCGGTGGTTGACGGTGATCCGGGTTCGGTGAGAGGAGAGGCGTGAATGAACGACGAGGCAAGGCGGTTCGCCGCGGGGTTGTTCAGCAGCCGACTGACGGCCGCCGACCGCGACCAGATCGAGGCCCAGACGCAGGCCATCGGCCGGCAGTTGTTCGATAGGGCGCTGGCCGCGCAGCCGTCGAAGGTGTCGACCGAGTGGTGGGTGCAGCAGGCCGGGGAGTGGGCCACACAGGATGACGACCTCAAGGTGCGCCTCTTCCGGCTCGTCGATTGCATGCCGATGCTCGAGGATCCGGCGGCACTCGACCGCCATATCCGCGAGTACATCGACGACGACGTCCTCGCCCGTCTTCCGGCGGCTGTGCGGACCGCCCTCCAGGCGGCACGGAGCGGGATGCTCGCCCCCCTGGCGGCCCGCGCGGTGCGCGCCGCGGTACTCGCCCAGGCCCGGCGGTTCATCGCCGGCACCTCCCCCGAGGAGGCCGCCACGGCCGCCCTCGCGGAGCGCCGTCTGCACCGCGGCTTCACACTCGACCTCCTCGGTGAGGCAGTGACCAGCGATGCCGATGCCGATGCCTACGCCGCCGCCTATGCCCGGCTGATCGTCGAACTGCCCCCGCTGGCGGCGAAGTGGCCGGCCGATCCACTCGTCGACGGCGATCCGGCCGCACCGCTCCCCCGCGTCAACCTGTCCCTCAAGTTGTCGGCTCTCGACAGCCAGTTCGACTCCATCGATCCCGAGGGCACGGCGGCGCGGGTGCTGGGGCGGTTGCGCCCGCTGTGGCGGCTGGCGCGTGCCAACGGAGTGCAGTTCCATGTCGACATGGAGAGCCACGCCACGAAGGATCTCGCCCTGGAGATCTTCCGCCGGATCGCGATCGAGGAGGAGTTCCGCGACTGGCCATGGTGCGGGATCGTCGTGCAGTGTTACCTCCGCGAGTCCAACCGCGATCTCGCGGCCCTCGGGGAATGGGCGCGCCGCAGGGGGACACCGGTCTGGGTGCGGCTGGTGAAGGGAGCGTACTGGGACCAGGAGACGATCCAGGCCCGTTCCGCCGGCTGGCCGGTGCCGGTGTGGGAGAGGAAATGGCAGACCGACGCCTGCTTCGAGGCGGCGACGGCCTGGCTCCTCGAGCAGTCCCCCTGGCTGCGGCCGGCGATCGCCAGCCACAACATCCGCTCGCTCGCCCACGCGATGGCGGTGGCGGGCCATCTCGGCCTACCCCGGTCGGCCGTGGAGATGCAGATGCTCTACGGCATGGGGGACCCGGAGAAGCATGCCGTGACCGCCGCCGGCTGGCGGCTGCGGGTCTACATGCCCTACGGCGAATTGGTGCCGGGGATGGCGTATCTCGTCCGTCGCCTGCTGGAGAACTCCTCGAACGACTCGTTTCTCCGCGCCGGATTCGTCCGCCACGTGCCACCGGCCACCCTGCTTCTCCCACCGCGGCCGGGCCCCGGTGAGCGCGGCGATCCCCCCGATCCGCCGGTGGATTTCCGCAACGAGCCGCTCGCCGATTTCGCGCTCGCCGGCGTGCGCGACACCCTCGCCAGCGCGCTCGAACGCCTCGCCGTCGATCTCGCGCGCGGGCCGATCGAGGTGCCGACGATGATCGACGGCCGTGAGGCACGTTCCGCGGGCTTCGACCGCACCGATCCCGGCGACACCGGCCGGCTCGTGGCCCGTGTCTCCGCTGCCACGATCGCCGACGGACGGCGCGCCGTCGAGGTGGTGGCGGCGGCGCAGCCCGCCTGGCAGGCACGCGGTTCCGCCCACCGTGCGAACGTGCTCCGTGCGGCCGCGGCAGCGATGCGGCGGCAGCGGTTCGACCTCGCGGCGCTCATCATCCGCGAGGTGGGCAAGCCGTGGCGCGAAGCCGATGCCGACGTCGCCGAGGCGATCGACTTCTGCGAGTACTACGCGCGGGGCGCCGATGTCCTGGCGGCGCCGCGCCGCGTGGACGTGCCGGGTGAGGAGAACGTCGGCGATTTCCGTCCCCGTGGTGTGGCGGTGGTGATCGCACCGTGGAATTTCCCCCTGGCGATCCTCGCCGGGATGACGACCGCGGCGCTGGTCACCGGCAACGGCGTGGTGATGAAGCCGGCCGAGCAATCGTCGGCGGTGGCCTGGCGGCTCCAGCAGATCCTCGTCGAGGCGGGGGTGCCCCCCGGGGTGCTCGCCTTCCTGCCGGGGCGCGGGGAGGAGGTGGGACCGGCACTGGTGGGGCATCCGCTCACGGCACTGGTGGCCTTCACCGGCAGCCGCGCGGTGGGGCTGGCGATCAACCAGACCGCGGCAGCGTCGGCGGCGGCCGGCGGCGGTCGCCTCGTGAAGCGTGTGATTGCCGAGATGGGGGGCAAAAACGCGATCATCGTCGACGACGATGCCGATCTCGACGAGGCGGTGCTGGCGGTGGTGCAGTCGGCCTTCGGCTACCAGGGGCAGAAATGCTCCGCCTGCTCGCGGCTCATCCTTCTTGACCGGATCCACGACGTGTTCCTCGGGAAACTCGCCCCCGCGGTGGCGAGCCTCCGCGTCGGGCCCGCGACCGACCCGGGCACGCGGGTCGGTCCGCTCGTCGATGCCGAGGCGCGCGAACGCGTGCTGCGCTTCGTCGAGATCGGCAGGACGCAGGCCCGCACGGTGGCCGCCGTGGCTCCCGACCCGGCGCTGGCGGCCCGCGGGTGGTATGTCGGGCCGCACGTCTTCGCCGACGTCGACCCGCACGGGCCGCTCGGGCAGGAGGAGATCTTCGGTCCGGTGCTGGCCGTGTTCCGTGCGCGCGATTTCTCCGCGGCGGTAGCGCTTGCCAACGACACCCCCTACGCCCTCACCGCCGGGGTCTTTTCCCGCAGTCCCGCCCATCTCGAACAGGCGCGCTCGGCCCTCGAGGCGGGCAACGTGTACCTCAATCGTGGCATCACCGGCGCATTGGTCCACCGCCAGCCGTTCGGTGGCTATCGGCTCTCCGGCATCGGGAGCAAGGCGGGCGGTCCTGACTATCTGCAGCAATTCGTCGTGCCGCGGGTAGTGACCGAGAACACGCTGCGGCGCGGGTTTGCCCCGCAGCGGCAGCCGGGGGGACGGCCGGGCTAGTAGCCCGTGGCCAAAGGCCATCCCTGGCCTTTGGCCACTCGAAACGCTGCGCTTTTCACGGGAGCTGTGCTCCCGGCACCGGATCCCTCCGGTGCAGCAGGCTGTGTTTCCGGGCCTGCAGCAGGCTGTGTTTCCGGGCCTGCAGCAGGCTGTGTTTCCGGGCCTGCAGCAGGCTGTGTTTCCGGGCCTGCAGCAGGCTGTGTCTCCGCCGGCCCGCCACTCACGAAACGCTCATGGCCCGGGGTTACAACGCTGGTCGTCCCGCGGCAGGGCCGCCCCTTGCGGCCGGCCCCACGGCTGCCGACGATAGCCGCTTGGCTGGACGATCCCTCCCCTGGGGATCGGTTCGGCGATGCACCGGAGGATCCATGGGAGACGCCGCGGTGGGAGATGGGCCAGCGAACGAGGGGCGAGTGCGGGTCGACGGCTTGCCTCGGCGCCTCATGCTCGGCTTGCCTCGACATCGCATGCTCGGCTTGCCTCGGCATCGCAAGCTCGGCATGCCTCGGCGCCTCATGCTCGGCATGCCTCGGCGCCACATGCTCGGCATCGCGGCCGGCGTCCTGCTCGCGGCCGACGGCGCACCCTGGTGGTCGTCAGCCGCCGCGGTCGAGGTCGACAAGGCCCTCAACCCCTATGAGAAGATCTCCGGTGAAGTGGCCGGGACCCTCAAGTGCGTCGGGTCCGACACGATGAACAACCTCGTCGCCCTCTGGGCGGAGGGCTTCAAGAAGTCGTACCCCGGGATCCGTGAGGGGATCGAGGGGAAGGGGTCGGCATCGGCACCGCCGGCCCTCACCGAGGGCACCTGCAGCTTCGCGCCGATGAGCCGCGACTGGAAGGATTCCGAAGTCGACTCCTTCAAGCAGAAGCACGGGTACCCACCCACGGTGGTCCCGGTGGCGATCGACATGCTCGCCGTGTTCGTCCACAAGGACAACCCGCTCAAGGAACTCACCCTGCAGCAGGTCGACTCGATCTTCTCCAAGAACCGCAACGGCGGCCTGAAGACGGAGATCCGCACCTGGGGCGATCTCGGATTGGAAGGGGAGTGGAAGGACCGGGCAATCAGTCTCTACGGCCGCAACGCGACCAGCGGCACGTACGGCTACTTCAAGGAAAACGCCCTCTTCAAAGGTGACTTCAAGCCAACCGTGAAGGAGCAGCCGGGTAGTTCGGCGGTGGTGCAGGCGGTGGCCAGCGACCGGTTCGGCATCGGCTACAGCGGCATCGGCTATCGCACCGCCGATGTCCGTGCGGTGCCGCTGGCGCCGACGGCCGGCGCGAAGGCGGTGGTGCCCGAGGCGGAGTTCGCCTACTCGGGTGAATACCCGCTCTCCAGGTTCCTCTTCCTCTCGGTGAACCACCGCAAGGGCATGCCGCTGGATCCGCTGCGGCGCGAGTTCCTCCGCTACGTCCTCAGCGCCAGTGGCCAGGCCGACGTCATCAAGGACGGCTATCTGCCGATCACCGCGCCGATCGCCCGGCGGGGTCTGGAGTCGGTGGGGATCGCTCCCCGCTGACGCCCGCTCCCCGCGGTCGCCCCTCCTCCGGTGCCACCGGGCATGCAAGCGCACGACACCTTCACGGGCCGCTCGCGGCGACGGTCCACCACCCGGTGGGTGCGCTTCGGGGATCGCCTGGCCAGGGTGCTGATCACGGCCGGCGGCATCGGCACGATCGCCGCCGTGCTCCTCATGGGGCTGTTCCTCCTCACGGTGGCGCTGCCGCTGTTCGCCGGGGGGCGCACGGGCAGGCCCCACGTGCTGCCCCTTGTCGTCGAGCGGGGACCGACGGTGCTCGGCGCCGAGGACAACGGGATGGTGGGCTGGTGGCTCGACGCCGGAACAGGATCGCTCGTCTGCTTCGAGACCGGTGGCGGCGCCGTGATCGGCGAACGGTCGCTGGCCGACGGCTGGCTGGCGGGATGCTCGTCGATCCGTCTCCTGCCAGGGCGTTTCGACGCGGTCGTCGGCTACGACGACGGATCCTTCCGCCTGGCGCGGATCGGCGTGGAGTCGTCGTTCATCGGCCGCGAGGACCTGCCCACCGGGGCCGCCGGGCTCGCCCCCGGGGAAACGTACGTCGACGCAGACACGACCGTCGTGTGCACAGGCAGCGAGCAGTGGGCCCGGGTTGAAGTGATCGCCGAGCCGGTGGGTGATGCCGCGCCACCCCTGCCGGCGGGGATCGTCGACGTCGACGTGGCGCAGGGCGCGAGGGGGCCGATCGTCGCCGCACTCGCGGCCGACGGCACGGTGCGGGTGGAGACCACGTCCACGCGGCGCAACCTCCTCACCGACGAGCTCGTCGTCAGCCGTGCCGGGGCGACGATCGCTCCTGCCGCCGACGGATTCCGGCCGGCGTTCGTGCGCGTGTCGGAATTGGGCGACCAGCTCTTCCTCCTCGCCCGCGATGGCAGCGGCCGCCGCTATTCGGTCCGCGACATCGAAGCCCCCGAGGAATGCGAGTCCTTCAAGGCGACGCCGGCCGGAGCCGAGATCGCGGCGGTGATCCGCCTGTTCGGTGGCGGCAGCCTCGCGGTGGGCGACTCCATCGGCGGTGTGGGGGTGGTGTTCACGGTCCGCAGCCCTGGCGCGACGGCTGCCGACGGGCTGGTGACCACGGTCGCCCGGTATCTGCCCGCGGCCACGCCCGGGGAGCCGGTCGTCACCCTCGCGGCCTCGCCCCGGTCACGTCTCTTCGCCGTGGCCGACGCGGCCGGACGGGTGCGGTTGCTGCAGTCGACCAGCGGCGCTACGGTGCTCGAGGTGCCACACGCGGGGCCCCCGCCGGATGCCCTGGCGATCGGACCACGGGAGCAGGTGCTGCTGGCGGCCGGCCGGCGCGGGGTCTGGTCGTGCGGTTTCGACTCCGGCTTCCCCGAGGTCTCGCCGCGGTCGCTGTTCGCCCCGGTGTGGTACGAGAACTACCCCGCCGCCGTCCATGCCTGGGAGACCACGGGCCACGAGTCGTTCGAGCCGAAGTACGGGTTCCTGCCACTGGTGTTGGGGACCCTCAAATCGACCCTCTACTCGATGCTCTTCGCCACCCCGGTGGCAATCCTCGCCGCGCTCTACGCCAGCCAGTTCATGCATCCGCGCTGGAAGGCACGGATCAAGCCGACGATCGAGATGATGGCGAGCCTCCCGAGCGTGGTGCTCGGCTTCGTGGCGGGACTGGTGTTCGCACCGCTGGTGGAGGGATGGCTGCCGACGGTGATCGCCGGGTTGTTCATGGTCCCGCTGACGCTCCTCTTCGGCGCCCACCTCTGGCAGTTGCTTCCGGCCGGGAGCCGGGTCCGTGGAGCGGGCTGGCGGTTTCCGCTCATCGCCGTCGTGGGGCTGCCGTTGGGATGCCTGGTCGCGTGGGCGGTGGCTCCCTGGATGGAGCGGTTCCTCTTCGGTGGTGATCTGCGGCGCTGGCTCGATGGCGGGGATGGCAGCGGGCTCGGGGGATGGGTGCTGGCGCTGCTGCCGCTGGCCGGCATCGTCGCCACCATGGTCATGGGCCGGCTGGTGAATCCGGTGCTGCGGCGCCTCGGGGCCCGCTGGTCGCCGCAGCGGGCGGCGCTCGTTTCGCTGGCCACCTTCCTCGCGTCGGTCGCCGTGGCGGTGCTGCTGGCGCTGGCCGCGGGGATGTTCCTCGATGCCCTGCGGTTCGATGCCCGCGGCGGCATCCTCGGCAGCTACGTGCAGCGCAACGCCCTCGTGGTGGCCTTCGGGATGAGCTTCGCGATCATCCCCCTCGTGTTCACCATCGCTGACGACGCCCTGTCGAGCGTGCCCGACCATCTCCGCAGTGCCTCCCTCGGTGCCGGCGCGACACTCTGGCAGACCGCTGTCAGGGTGATCATGCCGGCCGCCGCCAGCGGCCTGTTCTCCGCGGTGATGATCGGCCTCGGCCGGGCCGTGGGGGAGACGATGATCGTGCTCATGGCCGCCGGCAACACGCCGATCGTCGACTGGAACCTGTTCACCGGGTTCCAGACCCTGTCGGCGGCCATCGCCACGGAACTGCCGGAGGCCGCCCGCGGTAGTGCGCACTACCGCGTGCTGTTCCTCGCGGCGGTGACACTTTTTGCGATCACGTTCGTGGTCAACACCGCCGCCGAAGTGGTGCGCCAGCGATTCCGGCGGAGGGCCCATGATCTCTGACGCCCACCGCTCTCCGCGACTCCGTTCGACACATGCGGCGCTGGCCGCACACGGCGAGCCGTGGGTCTGGCTCACCGGCGGCGCCCTGGCGCTGGCGATCGCGATGATCACCGGGCTGCTGGGGTTCATCGCCTTCCAGGGCACGCGGACGTTCTGGCCGATGCCGCTCGAGGAGATCACGCGCGCCGACGGGAGCCGGCTGCTGGGAGAGATCGCGGGGCGGGAGCGCGTGGCGGGCGAAGGCGACGGCGCACCGGTCGAGACGCGGCGGCTGCTGCGCACGGCCAACTTCGACCTCGTCGGCACCCACTTCCAGTGGGTCGACGACGCCAGCATCGGCGCCATCGACTACCCCGCCTGGGCGACCGCCGTTGAGCGGCTCGAGGGGGGGCGGTTCCACGGCACTCCCGTGCGTCTGCTCGAGGGTGACCGGGTGATCGCGGAGGAGGCGGAAGGGGCCTGGGCCGGTTTTCTCCGCGCGCACCCCGCCGTCCGCCGCAGCAGCCGGGAGATCCGCCGCATCGACCGTGTCGAGCGTGGCCGGCTGCAGCGCCGGCTGCGGGCGGCACGCCTCGCCACGGTGCAGGCCCGTCTCGACGGAGGGGCCGATGGTCCCGCGACGGTCGCCGCGGCGGCGGAAGAGGAGCGCCTCGCCGCCGAGGTGGCGACGGCGGAGCGGGCCCTCGACGAGCGGACCGATGCCCTGCGGCGTGAAAACGGCGGATGGGTGCTCGAATTCCGCACCGCCGACGGCGGCACCCTGCCGCTGCCCCTCGAGCAGATCGTGCGTGCCTGGCAGCCCAACCGGTTGTCGTGGTGGGGTAAGGTCGGCGTCTACGCCGGCCGGTGGTGGGAATTCCTCGCCGACGATCCGCGCGAGGCCAACAGTGCCGGCGGTGTCTTTCCGGCGATCTGGGGGACGATCGCGATGACGCTCATCATGGCGGTGCTCGTCGCCCCGTTCGGCGTGCTTGCCGCACTCTACCTGCGGGAATACGCCGGGCGCGGACCGGTGACGTCGGCGGTGCGGATCGCGATCAACAACCTCGCCGGCGTGCCGAGCATCGTCTACGGGGCATTCGGCCTCGGCTTCTTCTGCTACGTGCTCGGGGCGGGGATCGACGAGATCTTCTTCAAGGCGGCGCTGGTGGCCGACGGGCAGCCCACCTTCGGAACCGGGGGCCTGCTTTGGGCCTCGCTGACGCTCGCCCTGCTCACCCTCCCGGTGGTGATCGTGGCCACGGAGGAGGCGCTCTCCGCCGTGCCGAACTCGATGCGCGAGGGCTCCTACGCCTGCGGCGCCGGCAAGTGGCAGACGATCCGCCGCATCGTCCTTCCCCGGGCCCTGCCCGGCATCATGACCGGGCTGATCCTCGCGATGGCGCGGGGGGCCGGCGAGGTTGCGCCGTTGATGCTCGTCGGGGTGAAGAAACTCGCCCTCGACCTGCCGATCGACGGCAGTTTCCCGTTCATCCATCCGGAGCGGGAATTCATGCACCTCGCCTATCTGATCTACGACGTCGGGTTCCAGAGCCCCAACAGCCAGGCCGCGCGGCCGCTGGTGTTCACGATCACCTTCCTGCTGGTGGCGATCATCGCGCTGCTCAACCTGACCGCCATCTGGCTGCGGTCGCGGCTGCGCCGCCGCTACGTCGCCCAGCAGTTCTGACGTATGCTCTCCGGGGGCGTGCGACCCCCTCCCCACATCCACGGCCCGCCCCCGGATCGTCGTCATGCACAGGCCTCCCGCCACCAGCGAGCCCGGTCCGGTCACGGCCCAGCCGGCATCCCCCGCCGCGCCGCAGGCCGGCGACCGCCTCGCCGCGGTCGCGGCCGGTCGCGAGGTGCCCAGCGAGGTCCACCCGCAGGTGCGTGACGAGCCGCCGGTGCTGGAGATCGACCGCTTCAACCTCTGGTACGGGAAGAAGCAGGCCCTCCATTCGATCACGATGCCGATCCCCCACAACAAGGTGACGGCGCTGGTGGGCCCGAGCGGGTGCGGAAAGTCGACCCTGTTGCGGAGCGTGAACCGCCTCAATGATCTCGTGCAGAGCGTGCGGATCACGGGCGACATGCGGCTCAGCGGCGACTCGATCTACGACCCGCGGATGGACGTGATCGAACTCCGCAAGCGGATGGGGATGGTGTTCCAGAAACCCAACCCGTTCCCGATGAGCATCTACGAGAACGTCGTCTACGCGCTGCGGATCGACGGCGAGACCCGGCGCGGCGTCCTCGACGAGGTCTGCGAGCGGAGCCTCCGCGGGGCGGCCCTCTGGGACGAGGTCAAGGACCGGCTCGGCGACAGCGCCCTCGGGCTCTCCGGCGGCCCGCAGCAGCGGCTCTGCAGCGCCCGGGCGATCGCGGCC
>SXWA01000194.1 GCA_005791575.1 Planctomycetaceae bacterium | reverse complement strand
CTCCACGCCACCCGGGCGGCCGTCGAGGAGGGGATTCTCCCCGGTGGCGGTGTCGCCCTGCTGCGGGCCAGCTCGCAGGTCAAGGCGAAGGGGCTCTCCGACGACGAGGCGGTGGGCTTCAACATCGTCGTCCGCGCCTGCCGGGCGCCGGTGACGATGATCTCCTCCAACGCCGGCCAGGACGGTTCGATCGTCTGTGAGAAGGTGCTCGCCGGCAGCGGCAACTTCGGCTACAACGCCGCCACCGACGAGTACGAGGACTTGGTCAAGGCGGGTGTCATCGACCCCACGAAGGTGACGCGGACGGCGCTGCAGAACGCCACCAGCGTGTCGACGCTGCTGCTCACCAGCGACGCCCTGATCGCCGAGAAGCCGAAGGAGTCGAAGGCCAAGGCGGCCGCGGGCCACGGCGGCGGTGACTACGACATGTATTGAGCGTCCGCGGGCGGTGCCGCCGCGGCGGTGCCGGCTTGGTCGATCACGCACTGGCCGGGGTGTCCACGGGGGCACCCCGGCTTTTTCGTTGCCAGGGGGCGGTGGCACGCGGGGCCCGGCATCAGGCGGCCTTGCGCCACGGATGGGGCAGGCAGCCGCGCCGCTCGAGCTTGTCGACATGCTGGCGGGCGGCATGGAGCCGGAACTCGAGGTCCTTGCAGCGATGCTCCAGGGCGAGGCACTGGTGCTCGACCTCCTGACGGCGGTGCTCGGCGATCGAGACCTCGCGCTGCAGTCCGAGGATCTGGCGCTCGAGGCTGGACTCGCTGGGGCGGAGTTCCGCGAGCTCGTGGGTCGCCTTCCGCCAGGCGGCGTCGGCGGCCATGGTGGCCTGGAGCGAGAGGGCGAGGAGTTCGTCGGTTTCGGCGAGTGCCGCGCTGGCCTGCTGCTCGGCACCCTCGGCGGCGGGTTCGCCGAGGCGGTGGTGCGCAGCGTCACGCGACCACCAGCGGCGATCGCGGCGCAGCCGCTCGGCGGTGTCGGGATCGCAGAGCCCGAGGAGGCGCTCGCTGGCGGCGCCGGTGGCGTCGATGATGGCGTCGAGTTGCGGCTGCCCGATCACGCCAGGCAGGCCCCCCATCGCCCGGACGCGTGCCTCACTGTCGTCGACGGCGCGGACCCAGCGCCACCAGGCGAACTTGAGCTCCGACATGCTTGCCGACGAGGGCATCGTGTGGCGGGTGAGGAAGCGGGCGAATGGTCCGGGAAAGGCGACGTTGTGACGCACGTCGGTGGGCGACGGCTGGCAGCCGAGCACGCGGCAGAAGTCCTCCGCCACCGAGCCCTCCATGAGCCGCACCGTGAGGCGGCGCACGGCGGGCAGCGCCTGCCAGACGGCGAGGTGGTCGGCCCAGCGCGTGAGTGGCAGCAGGGCCTGGAGCCACTCGTCGATCGACGAGGCCTCGGCCTGGTGCCGTTGCCAGTAGGCACTCGTCAGCCAGGAGACCGGGTCGCGGACGTAGGCCACCACCTCGAGCGGGGCCTGGAGCAGGTCGGTGAAACGCTCGACGAGCGACCGGTCGGCGTGGACCCACAGTTCATAGCTCATGATCGGCACGATGCCGTCGCGCCGCATCGCCTGCAATTCGGCGACACAGGCGTCGAGCCGGGCCCGGGGGAGCTGGAGGAGGCTCTCGATCGCGCCGCTGTTGGCGTAGTGCGCGGCGAACCGCGACGCCATCTCTTGGAGACCGCGGCCACGGCGCAATTGGCCGCGGGCGTTGAGGGCGACGTACTCGTAGGCCACCCCCGGCCGGTCATCGGCGGGGCGGAGCGGATTCCACGTGAGGTCGTACTGCAGCGCCGAGGACCCGGCCTTCGGTCCACCGATATGGAGCACGATGGGCAGTTCGGTGGGCATGCGGACGAAATCCTCCCGGTTCCGACATCATCGGAACCGGTGGACCGTACGCTTGAGGCCGATCATGCCGCGGGGGAGGTTTTTTCCAGATAGACGAGGAATTCCGCCTGCGGCGACCCTTTAAACCCGGTGTGGGGGCCGCTCACCTCGGCGTCGATGAGCCCCACCCGGCGGATCCGCTGGAAGATCTCGACGAACGATTCGGGTGTCCAGACCGTGCAATGGACGTCGAGGTAGCTGTCGGTGCCATGGACGTGGCGGGCGAAGTCGACCGCCTGCCGGTCGGAATAGTGCCGCCGTGCCTGCTCGAACGGCGGGAGCGGCGTGGCGAACGACACCGTGCCGTCGTCGAAGAAGGACTGCGAGAGGAAGTCCATCACCTGGGTTGCGGTCGGCCGCGACGGCTTCTCGATCGACCACCCCACCACCTGGGCGAAGGTCGTCGGCGCCCGGTAGTAGTCCATCGTGTAGTGCTTGTGCGGCAGGAGGATCGCCACGCGCCCGCCGACCTCGACGCACTCGAGGATCTCCTGGAGCCAGCCCAGGGGATTGGGGACGTGCTCGAGCACGTGGCTGGCGATCGCGTAGCCGAAACGTCGACCGTCGACGCACTTCGACAGCCGCTTGCCCGGCACCCAGACGGCGTCGATCCACGGCACCTCGCGCCCCACGCTGCCCGGGTTCACGGCGGCCTTCCGCTGGATCTCGTCGTTATCGATGCAATCGACGTAGAACACGTCGTGCTTCGACCGGTCGCTGACGGGATGGAAGTAGGGGGCGATCTCCAGCCCCGGCAGGTGCGCCGGCAAATGGCTCATGATGAAGGCCCGGCGGCCTTCCTCGGCCTCCACGAACCACTGCGGGAAGGCCTGGGTAGCGGTCGCTGTCATCGGGGGGGTTCCTCGCGGGAGCCGCCGGGGCGGCGGCATGGTCGATGGGTGGGTGCGGTCAGGCGGCGCGGCGGATGGTCGCGGCCCCGGCGTCCTGCCGGGCGGCGGCGACCCAGGTGGCCACGTGTCCGGCGGCATGGAGCCAGGCGATCGTCTGGCGGATTCCCTCCACCAGGCCGGTGGAGGCGACGTAATCGAGCCGCTCGGCGGCGTGGTCGACCGACATCACGCGGCGCGTGTAGCCCACCGGCTTGTCGGCACGGAAGCGGGGTCGGACCCCCGACCCGGCCGCGGCCGCCACGATCGTGGCGATCTCGCGGATCGAGGTCTCGCGGCCCGAGCCGAGATTGAACGTCGCCCCGGCGAAGGCCTCCGCGGTCGTGACCACGGTGGCGATGCCCTCGGCCACGTCGGTGACGTAGACGAAGTCGCGCGTGGCCGAGCCGTCGCCCCACACCTCGAACGAGCCTTCGTCCAGCTCCGCGGCGAGCACCGCCTTGCGGATCAGGGCGGCGACCACGTGGCCGCGCGTCTCGTCGAACGCATCACCGGGGCCATAGAGGTTCGAGGGGATCACCGTCACGGTGTCGGTCGGCAGGCCGTCGCAGAGGGTGGCCGCCGCCAGCGACGTGGCGAGCTTGGCGTAGCCGTAGGTGCCGGTGTCGCCGGAGGGCACACCCTCGAGGAGCGCCTCCTCGGCGAGCGGCAGCGCGGCGTCGCCCGAGTAGGAGCAGGGGGTACCGGCGAGGACGAGACGGCGCACCCCGCCGCGGATCGCCGCTCGGATGACATTCAGCCCGAGGGCGTAGTTGTCGTGGAACGCCCGTCCGGGGCAGCTTTTCAGGTAGCCCACGCCGCCGACGTCGGCCGCGAGGTGGACCACCGTGTCGGCCCCGGTGAGGACGCGCTCGGCGGTGGCGGTGTCGCGGAGATCGCCATCCTGCCGCCCCAGCGGCCTGACCGGAAGGCCGCGGCGCTGGAGGCTCTTGACGACATGCCGCCCGAGGAATCCCCGGGCTCCGGTGACCATGATCGGTGCGGGGTGGGTGGTGGGCATCGGCTCCTCTTTGGCAAGCGCGGGGGAGACTCGGTCGCGTGGGTGACGGGCGGGGCGGTGAGTGGATCGGCTCGGTCAGACGGTGCGGCCGGCGAGCACCCCGCGGTAGATCCGCTCGTAGGCGGCCTGGGTGTTGGCGAGCGAATACCGCATCCGGGCGGTGGCGCGGTGCTGCCGCGTCTCGGCGTAGAGCTGCGGCTCGAAGCGGGCGCACTGGCGGATCGTGGCGGCGAACTGCTCGGCATCCCCGACGTCGGTGGCGATGCTCGAGAAGGCGGTGTCCTTGTCCATCCGGTAGACGAACATGCTCCGCGCCCGCGAAGTGATCACCGGGCGGTCGTAGGAGAGCACGTCGGCGAGCACGGCCGACCCCGACTGACCGACCTCGTCGTAGGGGAGTACGAAGACGTCGGCCTGCTCGAGGATCGCCGCCTGGTCGGCGGCGCTGGCGAGGAAGCCGGTGAACAGGATCCGTGACTGCAGCCCCCAGACGTCGGCCTGCTGGATGAGATCCATCCAGTAGTCGTTGCCGGTCTTGTCCTTCGGGTGGACGCCACCGGCGACCACCAGCTTGAAGCCGTCGGGGAGGTGACGGAGGGCCGAGAGGACGTGGCCGTGCCCCTTGTAGCGGCTGACGAAGCCGGGAACCATCACCCAGGTGTCGCGCGGGTTCTTGCGCAGCGGCGGCTCCGTGACCTCGGTGACCGCCCGCTCGATCGGGATCGGCACCACATGGACCCGCTTCTTCATGTCGGGGAAGGTCTCGACGAAGTACTTGTGGGTGTCCTTGCTGTGAAGCACGATCGCATCGGCTCGGCGCAGGGCGGCGGCGATGTGTCGGTTGCGGTGGCCGTGGAGCGCCGTCTCGAGCAGTTGCGACGAGACCCGGTTGCGCTGGGCCCGCGACATGCTCTTGAGCCAGGTGTGGAGGCTGATCACGACCGGCTTGCGGAGCTGCTTCATCACCTGGAGGAAGCGGCGGTTGGCGGGGGCGATGCGCCGGGCGAAGAAGCAGAATTCGTGCTGGATGTGGATCAGGTCGGCGTCGGAGCGGTTGACCGCCGCGACGAGGTCGCGGAAGTAGCGGTCGAGCTCCCAGCGGCTGATCCGCTTCTCGCCGTCGATCAGGTTGCGCATGTCGAACGGCAGGATCGTGGCGAAGCGTTCGAGGCCGACCGCCAGCCGCTTGGCGTATTCGGCGTTGCCGCACTGCTGGTCCCAGGGAGTCATCAGCGCCACGCTGAACGCGGCGGGGGGAGCTGCCAGGCGCGGCAGGTCCGACTCGTCACCCGCCGCCCTTCCGCGGCTCGGCGGAACCACTGCCAGATTGCCCTTCATCGCGCCCCTCTCGTGGACGGCCGCCGGCCAATGGGTCGTCCCGCCGGTGGTGATCACCGCTGGGTGGCGCTGGCTGGTCGGTCGCGGCGGGAGGGTAGCGACCGCCGGAGAGGGTCAAAAGGTCAGTTTTGCCGCTGGGTGACCGGTTGCCGGTGAGCGCTTCCAGGGCCACGAAACCATCGGCGCCGGCAGGTCGCGCTGCGCCGCACGGAGGTGGGCGGCGGGCGAAGACGGCGCGGTGGATGAGCCACGCCGCCGCCAGGGCGGCGATCGCGAGGGCCACCGCATCCTGCCACCAGTCGACCATCTGGTATCCCGTCGTGGTGACGACCGCCCCCGTCAGCCGCCGTCAGCCGCCGACGAGGCGGGAGGCGAGGGCGTGTGTGATCCAGGCGGCCACCCAGGCCAGCGCCGTCATCGACGTGAACGAGACCAACGGCCAGATCCAGCTGTGCGTCTCCTTGCCGATCACCACCAGGGTGCTCGCGCACTGGGCACACAGCGCGAAGAAGACCATGATCGAGAGGGCCACCGGGAGGGTGAAGACCGGGCGGTCGGTGCCGTCCCAGGTGGCGGCGCGGAGGCGCGCCGCGAGACTGCCGTCGGCGGCGAGGGGATCCTCGTCGCCGACGTTGTAGATCACCCCCAGCGTGCCCAGCACCACCTCGCGGGCCGGAAAGCTCGCCAGGACCGCGCAGCCGATCCGCCAATCCCAGCCCAGCGGGCGGACCAGCGGCTCGATCCAGCGGCCGGCTCTGCCGAGGAAACTCTGACGCTGGGCGGCCCCACGGCGCGCGGCGGCGGCCCCCGCGGGGGTGTCGAGGCGGGCCAGCTCCGCGGCCGGTGGCCCGGGGTCGGCGGCGGCGCCTGCTCGGCGCTCGAGTTCGAGTCGCTCCGCGGCCACCTCGGCGTCGATCGCCGCGTCGCTGTGCGGGGAGCTGGCGAGGGCCCAGATGATCACGCTCACCGCCACGATGAGGGTGCCGGCGTTCTGGAGGAACGAGCCGGCCGCCTCCGTCACCCGGCCCACGACCACGTCCCAGCGCGGCCAGCGCCAGCGCGGCAGCTCCATCACGAACGGCTGGCGCGAGCGGCCGATCACGGTGCGCGACAGCACCCAGGCCAGTGCCGCGGCGACCGCCACCCCCAGCCCGTAGAGGCCCACCAGAACGAGCGCCGGGAGGCGCAGCCACGGCAGCCCCACCGGCCGGTCGGGGACGAACGCCCCGCAGAACAGCAGATACACCGGCAGCCGCGCCGAGCAGCTCATCAGCGGGGCGAGCATGATCGTCAGCAGGCGGTCGCGCGGGTTTTCGATCGTGCGCGTCGCCATGATGCCGTGAATCGCGCAGGCGCAGCTCGACCGCAGGGGGATGAACGACCGTCCGGAGAGCCCCACCCCTGCCAGCAGCCGGTCCATGAGGAAGGCGGCCCGGGCCATGTAGCCGCAGCCCTCGAGGAGGGCGACGAAGGCGAACAGGAGCGCGATCTGCGGCACGAAGACGACCACGCTCCCCACGCCGGCGAGGACACCATCGACCACGAGCGACTCGATCGGGCCGTCGGGGAGCCAGTGCCGCGCCAGATCGGCCACCCAGCCGACCGCCCCTTCGAGGAGGTCCATCAGCGGCGCCGCCAGCCAGAAGATCGAGGAGAACATCGCCAGCATCGTGGCGGCGAAGGCGAGCGTGCCCCAGACGCGGTGGGTGAGGAGGGCGTCGATGCGCTCCGCGAACCGGGTGCCGGGGACGGTCCGCCGTGTGATCACGCCGTCGAGCTGCCGCTCGATCCAGGCGTAGCGGGCGATCGCTTCGCGGGCGGCCGGCGAGTGGTGCGTGCCGGCGTCGGCCTCCATCTCGGCCAGTCCGCGCGGCGCCGGCGGCGGCGGGGCGCCGATCGCGGCGACGATCTGGGTGGCCAGCTGCTCGGTTCCCCGGCGGGCCGGGGCGACGACCGGGATCACCGGGCAGCCGAGCCGCTCGGCCAGCCGGAAGGTGTCGATCGCAATCCCCTGTGCGGCGGCGACGTCGGACTGGGTGAGGGCGATCACCACCGGCACGCCGAGGCCGAGGACCTGGCTGGCGAGGTAGAGGTTGCGCTCGAGGTTGGTGGCGTCGGCGACCACCACGGCGCACGCGACCGCGGGCATGTCGGCCAGCCGCCCGGTGAGGGCATCGACCGCCACCTGCTCGTCCGGGCTGCGGGGCACGAGCCCGTAGACGCCGGGCAGATCGACCAGATCGAGGCTCCGGCCGCCGTGAGTGAAGCGGCCCACCTTGCGCTCGACGGTGACCCCGGGATAGTTGCCGACCCGGGTGGGGATGCCGGCCAGCGCCGTGAACAGCGAACTCTTGCCGACGTTGGGATTGCCCACCAGGGCCACGGTGGGAACATCGCTCGGCGGCCCGCTGACACCGCGCTGCGGGTTGGGATCTTCCCCTGGCGGAACAGCCTCCCGACCTGGGGTCTCACCGGAGCCGGGCGGGGGCGTCATGGTGGTGTCAGCGCGGAGACGCCGGCGCGGCCGTCACCGCCACCCGACGGGCGTCGGTCCGCCGGATCGACAGGCGGTATCCGCGGAGCTCGAGTTCGAGCGGGTCACCCAGCGGTGCCCGCCGCACCACCCGCACGCGCACGCCGGGGGTGAGGCCCAGTTCCAGGAGGCGGCAGGTGGTGGGATCGTCGCCGTCGAGGCTCGCCACCCGCGTGGAGTCGCCGATCGGCACCTGATCGAGCGATCCCAACGGCATCGCTGCACGGGCCCGCGGCGAATCACCGACTGAAACCTGATCGAGCGGGCCCATGGTGTGATCCTGGGATGCGATCGGCCTCTGGCGAGCGATCCTGGGGGTGATCGCCAGAATTGAGATTGAATCTCAATACAACCTCTAGTGTAGAACCCAAGCGATTGCCGGGCAACAGTCTGGTTTTTTTCCGGTCCGGGAGTGGGCCTGGAGTTGCCCGGGAGTTGTTCGATGGCTGCCATGCACCCACCGGCGCTGTTCGTCACCGGCACCGACACGGGGGTGGGGAAGACGGCGGTCGCCGTGGCGATCGTCCGGCAACTCGCCGCCGCCGGGGTCGCCGTGGGGGCCTACAAACCGGTCGCCAGCGGCACCTCCGCCGCCGACGTCACTGGCGACCCGTGGCGCCTCTGGGACGCTGCGGGCCGCCCCCTGTCGGTGGCTGATGTCTGCCCGCAGATCTTCCGCACCCCGATCGCCCCGGCCGATGCGGCCCGCGCAGAGGGCCGGGCGATCGACGAATCCCGGCTGCGGTCGGGGATCATGGCCTGGCGATCCCACGGCTTCGTGGTCGTCGAGGGGGCGGGAGGGCTCTGTTCTCCACTGGCCGACGACACGCTGGTGGCCGATCTGGCCCGCGACCTCGGCACTGCGCTGGTGATCGTCGACGATGCCCGGCTGGGGTGCATCGGTCGGACACTGGCGACGGTGCTCGCCGCCCGGTCGCTCGGGTTGTCGGTCGCCGCGGTCGTGCTCTCGGAGGTCGCCGATCCGGGGGACGATGCCACGCGCCCCGATCATCCCCGCCGGATCGCCGCCGCCGGCCAGGCGGCCCTGGTGCGCCGCCTCGCCCCCATGCCGATCCTCTCGCTGCCCCACGGCGCGCGCGCGATCCTGCCCCCTGCCGACTGGGTCGCGCTGGGCCACCGGGCAGAGGTGACACCTCCCGGTGGCTGACTGCCGGTGGCCCCGGTCCTGCCGCCGGGCCGCTACCATGGAGGACCGTTCGGGGGTCGATCACGTCGCACAGGGGGTTTTGTCATGCAGCGGGAGTGCCAGGGAATCCGAGCCCGTTGGGGTGTGTGTGGCGTGCTCGCCGCCGGGGTCTGCGTGGGCATCGCCGTGAGCGCGCCGGCATCCGGACAGGAACTCGCCGCGGCCGACGCCGGCTGCTGGCAGCAGTGGCGCGGCCCGTCACGCGACGGAATCGTCGCCGGGGCCACCTGGCCCGACGGCCTCGCCGCCGACCGGCTCGCCCGCTCCTGGCGGATGGAACTCGGCCCGAGCTACTCCGGGCCGGTGGTCGCCGGCGACCTCGTGTTCGTCACCGAGACGAAGGACCGGAAGACCGAGCATGTCCGCGCCCTCGAGCGGAAGACTGGCAAGCAGGTCTGGGAGGCCTCCTGGGAAGGGGCGATGACCGTGCCGTTCTTCGCCATCTCCAACGGCTCCTGGATCCGCGCCACGCCGGCGGTCGACGGTGGGCGGATCTATGTCGCCGGGATGCGCGACATGCTCGTCTGCCTGGATGCCGCCACCGGCACCGAGGTGTGGCGCAAGGACTTCGTCAAGGAGTTCGACAGTCCGCTTCCCGCCTTCGGTTTCGTCTCCAGCCCGCTCGTCATCGGCGACCATGTCTTCGTCCAGGCGGGCTCCGGGTTCGTGAAGCTCGAGAAGGCCACCGGCAAGGTGGTGTGGCGCGTGCTCGACGACGGTGGCGGGATGTCGGGGAGCGCCTTCGCGTCGCCATTTCCCGCGACGATCGACGGCGTGCCGCAGCTGCTCGTGCAGGCGCGCGAGTTTCTCGCCGGCGTCGACCCGGAGGCGGGCACCGTGCTGTGGAAGACGCCGGTGGAGGCGTTCCGCGGGATGAACATCGTCACCCCCTCCGTCAGCGATGGCCGGATCTTCACCACCAGCTACGGTGGCGGATCGTTTCTCTTCGCGGTCGGTGCGCCGGCCGCCGAGGGGGCGCGGCCGGTGGAGACGGTGTGGCGCAACAAGGTGCAGGGCTACATGTCGAGCCCGATCGTCATCGGCGGCCATGCCTACGTCCACCTGCGCAACCAGCGCTTCGCCTGCATCGACCTGGCCACCGGCAAGGAGGCGTGGATCACCACCCCGTTCGGCCGCTACTGGAGCATGATCGCGCAGGGCGAGCGGATCCTCGCCCTCGACGAGACCGGTGACCTGCGTCTGATCCGGGCCACGCCGGAGAAGTACGACCTCGTGGGGGAGATGAAGGTCGCCGACAAGGAGAGCTGGGCCCACATCGCCGTCGATCGTGGCACGGTCTATGTGCGCGATCTCGAGGGGATCACCGCCTACGAGTGGAAGTGACCAGGTCCCTGGGGCATGCGCGGAGTGATCAGACTGATTCGTCGGGCCCCGTGGGCCACCGTGTGGCTGGGTCACGCGCGGAGCTGCCGGGCCGATTCCGTCGCGCCGGCCGTCGTGACATGGCACCCGGTGGCCAACTCGAAGCCGGCAAAGCCGGAGAGGCGCGGCAGGATCTCGAGATGCCAGTGCCAGCGGGCCGGCAGCAGCCCGACGAGCGGCGCCTGGTGGAGCCACCAGTTGTAGTCGGCCCCCGGCGCGAGGTGCTCGAGCCGGCCCACCACCAGCCGGGTGAGGTCGGCCAGCGCCCCGACCGACCCGGCGTCGGCATGGAGATGGGGGCGCGGGTGGCGGGGAAGGATCCAGGTCTCGTAGGGCTGCCGCGGTGCCGGGGGCACCAGTGCCACCAGGTCGGCCGCGGTGGCGACGATCCGGTCGTCGGCGGCCGCCGCGGTGAGCAGGTCGGCGAACGGGTCGGCCACGCCGCCGGCCAGATCGAGTTCCGCCACCGCCAGCGGCGGCACGAAGGCCAGCCCGACGATCTGGCTGTGGACGTGGGCCAGCGACGCCCCCGCGGCGGGCCCGGAGTTCTTGAAGACGGTCGTCCAGGCCAGGTCGCCGCGCTCCGCGAGCTGCGCGAGGCGCCGTTGGCACAGCGACCAGGCGGCGCGCCAGGCCACCGGGTCGATGCCGAGGATCGAGGTCTGGTGGTCCGGCGACTCCACCAGCACCTCGTGGACCCCGTGCGCCGGCGTGTCGCTGCCGGTGGTGCTGCCGGCGGCGAACGCCTCGACCACCGGGTAGCGGTTGGGGATGATCCGCGCCACCCACGCTGCGGCGGGACCGGGGAACCGGAGCACCTCGTCGGGGGTCAGATGCTCGTGGCCGGCGCAGAACGGGCAGTCGGCCGCCGAGGAATCGCCCGGCGTGTCGATCGGCCGGGCGGCGCGGCGCGGCGCCACGAACACCGTCCGTGGCACGGCGCGGTCGTGGGCGAGTCGCGGTCGGGGATCGGGTGGGGGCTCCTCCGCAGGGCGCGACCGGCTGCCGTCACCATTTCCGCTCATCGCTGCGCCCCCTGCGTGCGCCCTGCGGCGCTCCCTGTGGGCGCGTTGAAGCAGGCCGGTGGCATCCGTACACTCTCGACCGTCGAAGCCGTTCCCGGAGACCGTTTTCATGCTCACCGTTGGCGATGCCTTTCCCGCGTTCTCTGCCCCCGCCTGTATCGGCACCGGGAAGGACGACATCAAGTCGGTGTCGAACCGTGACTACGCCGGTCGCTGGGTGGTGTCCTTCTGCTACCCCAAGGACTTCACCGTCGTCTGCCCGACGGAGCTGGCGGAGTTCCACAAGCAGCTCAAGGCGTTCGCCGACCGCGACACCGCCGTCGTCGGCGGCAGCACCGACAACGAGTATTCCCACCTCGCCTGGCGGCGCAGCCATCCCGACCTCAAGGACCTCGGCTATCCGCTCATCGCGGCGCAGAAGCTCGCCCCGGAGCTGGGGATCCTCGAGAAGACCGAGGGCTACTGCCTGCGCGCCACGTTCATCGTCGATCCGCACGGTGTAATCCAATGGGTCGATGTCAACCAGGGGCGGGTCGGTCGCAGCGTCGCCGAGGTGCTCCGGGTGCTCGACGCGCTGCAGAGCGACGAGCTCTGCCCGAGCACCTGGAAGAAGGGCGATCCCTCCGTGAAGGTGGGATGACGTCTGAACTGTGGCCGGTTTGTTGTGCGGCCAATGGCCGGTTTGTTGTGCGGCCAATGGCCGGTGAGTTGTGCGGCCAATGGCCGGTGCAGCGGGAGCGGTAGGGTGACCCAGGAGAGGAGCTGGCGACTGAAGTTCGCCGTCGCCTTCCGCGGCCTCTTCCGGGCGGTGCGGACAGAGTCGAGTTTTGCCGTCCACCTGCCGGTGGCAGCGGGGGTGATCCTGCTCGCCGCCCTCCTCCGACTGCCGCCCGGTGACTGGGCCGCGCTCCTGCTGGCGATCGGCGGGGTGCTGGCCGCCGAGGTGTTCAATTCCGCCCTCGAGGCGTTCGCCCGGGCCCCCGGGCAGGGGCGCCATCCGCGGATCCGCGATGCCCTCGACATGGCCAGCGCCACGGTGCTCGTCGCCGCGGGCACGGCGGCGACGGTGGGGGCGGTGGTCTTCGTACCCCGTCTGGTGGATCTGCTCCGGGCGGGCGGCGGTTGAGCGGCCGTGCGGGTCACGTTGACCCTGTTTCCGCAGACAGGCTACCGTGCCGCTGCGAAGGCTGTGCCGCATGGGGCGACAGCCGGCCCGTTCCCCTTCTGGAGGTTTTTCATGGGTAAGCTCCTTGCCGAATTGATCGGCACGTTCTGGCTGGTCCTCGGTGGTTGCGGCAGCGCCGTGCTGGCCGCCTCATTCGCCGACAACCCGCACTTCGGCATCGGCTTCCTCGGTGTCTCGCTCGCCTTCGGGCTCACGGTGCTCTCGATGGCGGTGGCGATCGGTCACATCTCCGGGTGCCACCTCAACCCGGCGGTCACGTTCGGACTGGCCGCCGGCGGCCGGTTCGCCTGGAAGGACGTCCTCGGCTACGTGGTGGCGCAGACACTCGGCGGCTTCTTCGGGGCCTTCGTGCTGTTCGTCATCGCCAGCGGGTTGCCGGGATTCGAGGTCGGGGAGTTCGCCTCCAACGGCTACGAGGAATTCTCACCGTCGAAGTATTCGCTGGTGGCCTGCTTCGTGACCGAGGTGGTGCTGACGGCGGTATTTCTCTTCGTGATCCACGGGGCGACCGACAAGAAGGCCGGTTCGGTGATCGCGCCGATCGCCATCGGCCTCTGTCTGACGCTCATCCACTTGGTGAGCATCCCCGTGACCAACTGCTCGGTGAATCCGGCGCGGAGCACCGCCACCGCCCTGATCGCCGGCTATTTCGGCAGCACGATCGTCAACCAGCTGTGGCTGTTCTGGGTGGCACCGATCGTGGGCGGCATCATCGGCGGCGTGCTCTACCGCGTGGTCGACGAGTGCGACGACTGAGCACCGGGCGCGCTCCCGGCGCGGAGGAACAACCGAACGGCCGGCCATACGCGGGTGTGGCCGGCCGTTCCGCAGCCCCCGTGAAACGCGTTGCGTTTCGGTTGGCCACAGGCTATTCGGCGGCGGCCGACCGGCGCCTATTTCTTCCGCAGGTCGTAGCAGAGGATCGCGTCCCCCTCGCGCAGGTAGAGGAGGCCATCGACGATCGCCGCATGCGACCAGCTCGGCCGCTCGTCGCTGCCGGGGATCTTGAAGGCGCTGACCTCGCGGTAGGTGGACGGATCGGCCTTCACCAGTGCCAGCGTGCCGTCGGAGTAGCGCACGTAGATGTGGCCGTCGGCGGCCACCACGCTCGCCGAGTTCTTGCCGCTGCCGCGCTCCTTCCAGACGATCGTGCCGGTCTTCAGCTCGGCGCAGAACGGGATCCCCCTGTCGTCGGAGTCGCCGTAGAGGTGGTCGCCGACGAGGACGATGCCGCCGTGCTTGTTGGCGAGTTCGGTCTTCAGGCCGTAGACCTCCTCGATCTTCACCGTGCCGTCGCCCTGCGGCACCTGCTTGAGGAGGGCCCCGCCCCGCTTGTAGCCGGCGGAGAAGAACACCAGGTCGCCGCTGACGATCGGCGTGGGGATCACCGCCGTGGTCTGGTCGATCGGGTAGGTCCAGAGGAGCGTGCCGGTGTCGGCATCGACGCCGAGCGCCCCGCTTGCGGTGGTCTGCACGTAGATGCGGCGGTTGCCCACCGGCGCGACCACGATCGAGGCATGGCCGGCGCCGCGGTCGCCCGGCAGCGAGCAGGTCCAGATCGGCTTCCCGGTCTTCTTCTCGAGGGCCACGACCGTCGCCTTCTCGCCGCCGGGGGTGCAGACGAGCCTGTCGCCGTCGATCAGCACCGACTCGCTGTAGCCCCAGCTGTCACCCTTCTTGCCGCCGAACTGCTCCTTGAGGTTCACCCGGAAGGCCTCCGCCCCGTCGCCGGTCTTGCAGGCGACCAATTCGCCGAACGGCGTGATCACGTACACCATGTCCCCGTCGACGGTCGGGGTGCTGCGCGAGCTCTGCCACGAGGCCTGCCCGTCGGTCCAGGGCTTGCCCGTCTTCGTCTTCCAGAGCGCTTTGCCGGTGCCGCGCTCGAAGCAGGTGAGATACTCGTCGGCATCCCCCGCGGCGCTGGAGAGGCCGTCGCCGAGGGTGTAGATGCGGTCGCCGGCGATCGCCAGGCTGGCGTAGCCGCGGCCGGCGCCGGCCGTCTTCCAGACCAGCGGCGGCCCCCCCTCCGGCCAGGCGTCGAGCAGGCCGCCCCCCTTGGCGACGGCCGTGCGGCCCGAGCCGCGGAACGTGGGCCAGTCGTCGGCCCGAGCGGCGCCGGGCAGCGTGAGGGCCGCCAGCGCGGAGAACATGGCGAGAACGAAGGGCAACGACTCCGGGCGGGGGGCAAACGCCATCGTGCGGGCTCCGGGGAAAGGGGAACGACCGCCGTGGGGGCGGCCCGGCAGCGGATCCTCTCGGGCTTGGGAGCCTAACAGACAGTGGACAACAACCATCCCTGGTTTTGCCCTCGGGTAAACCTCCGGGTTTCGCGGGAACCGCGCTCCCGGCACCTCATCCGTGAGGTGCAGCAGGCTGTGTGTGCACAGTCTCCTGGCTGGGCCCGAGCGATGGTCAAACGGCGGGGAGGGTCGCGCCGGGACCGTTCCCCTTGCCCACGTGAGGCACCGTTGCGAGACTCCGCAGCGGCGCCATCCCGGTCGTGGGGGATTCATCGTCCGGTGTCGTGGCGCCTCCTCCCCTCGCCGAGGTGCATCATGGGTGTCGCGCCAGGGTTCTTCCGTCGTGCCGTCGCCGGCCTGGCAGCCCGAGGCCAACGGCCGGCCCTCTGGTGGGGCAGGCTGTGTGTCCACAGCCTGCTGGCGGCGGGGCTGATCGCGATCGCGGGCATGCCGCCGGCAGGGGCCGCCGACACCCCCCCGCTCGCCGACTCCCTCGCCCCGTGGTGGGCCTGCGTGAGCGGCGGGCGCGAGTCGTTTTCCCTCGCCGGAACCGTCCTCCTCGACGCCCGCGGTGCCGGCACGCAGCGGGTCGCCGTGCGCCTCACGCGCCACGATGGCGAGGCGTTCGACCTCGTGATCGACCATCCCGAATACGGCGCCCACATCCGCCGCCGGGCCGACGGCATCGCGCTGGCGGTGCCGCTGCACGGCGTCGTCCATCTGGGGGAGGGGGGGCTCGACGGCGCCGACCACCTCGCCCCGGCCGGCTGCGGTGCCCGGCTCGTCTCACCCGACTCGAAGCTCTCTCTCGCGCTCCCGTTCCTGGCCCAGCCGAGCGCCGCCGGGGTGGCCGGCCTGGCGACCGGGCTGCTGGGGGTGCGATTCGATGCCGACCGGGGGGTGTGGCGGCTGGGTGACGACGCCAGCCTCGCCTTTCCTGCCGTGGATACGCTGGTCGTCGCGGCCGGTGACATGCGCGTGGAGCTGGCCCTCGCCGAACCGGCACCCCCGGCGGCGGTGGCCGACTGGCCAGGCCTGCGGGTCAACCGCCTGCCGCGGGAGGAGATCGAGCGGCAACTCGCCCGTGGGGCGCGGCGGGCCCTCGAGATCCTCGCCCCGGGGCCAAGCCTCCTCGCCCCGGCGGAGGAGGCGCGGAGCGTGCCCCACGGCCGTCTCGAGTGGATCGGTGGCCAGCGTGTCGTGACGCTCCACGGCACCCCCGGGGAAATGGGCCGTGCCCATGGGGAGTTGCTTCCCGTCGAGGCTGGCCGCTGCATCGATTCGGTGCTTCACGTGGTCGGCACGGTGGAGACGGTCCGCACCGGCGAATGGTTCCGCCACCGCCTCGAGGCCGCCGCGGCGCGCCTCGCCCCCCACATCCCGGCACGGCACCAGGAGGAGAACCGCGCCCTGGCGGCTGCCCTCGGGGTCGATCCGCAGGTGTTTGCGGTGGTGAACGTGTTTCCCGAACTGTTCCACTGCTCCGGTTTCGCCGTCTCCGGATCGGCCACCACCGACGGGGTGCTCTACCACGGCCGGGTCCTCGACTACATGACCGAGATCGGCCTCCAGGATGCGGCGACGACGTTCGTGGTCGTGCCCACGGGGATGATCCCCTTCGTCAACGTCGGCTACGCCGGCTTCACCGGCAGCGTCAGCGGGATGAACGCCCGCGCCATCTCGCTCGGGGAGATGGGGGGCCGCGGCGAGGGGCAGTGGGACGGCGTGCCGATGGCGACGCTCATGCGGCGGGCGCTCGAGGAATGCTCGACCCTCGACGAGGTGGTCGATCTCTGGAAGCGCAGCCCGCGGACCTGCGAGTACTACTACGTCTTCGCCGATGGCAAGAGCCGGCGGGCGGTGGGGGTGGCGGCCACGCCGGAAACGTGCGAAATCGTCGGCCCGGGGGAGGGGCATCCGCTCCTCGGCGCGGGGATCGGCGACGCGGTCGTGCTCTCCGCCGGCGACCGGCTCACCTGCCTGCGCACGCGCGTCGAGGAGGCGCACGGCCGGCTCGATACCGCCGGCGCCGAGGCCCTCATGGCCCGCCCGGTGGCGATGAAGTCGAACCTCCACAACGTGCTCTTCGTGCCGGAGCAGCTCGTCCTCCACGTCGCCCTCGCCGGCCATGGCCGACCGGCGGCGGAGTGCCCGAGCGTGAGGCTCGATTTCGGGGCGTTGCTCGAGCAGGTGCCGGCCGAGGCCCGGGCGGCGGCCGCGGTGCCCGTCGTGGCCCCGGGGGGGACGTTCGCGGCTGCCGACTCCCTCGCCCCCGGCACCGAGACCAGCCCCGACGCCCGCGACTGCCTCGCCGGCCTGGTCTGGGAGCGACAAGCCTTCACCGTGAGCCTGCACGACGCGGCTGCCGGCAAGGGGGACATGCTCGTGCGCTTTCCCTCCCCCCGTCCTGACAGTGTCCGCTCCAACGACATGGTGTGGATGGAGTGGTTCCAGGCCCGTGACGAGGCCGGCCTGCCCCGGCGCGCTCCGGCCTGCATCGTCGTCCACGAATCGGGCAGCGGGATGACGGTCGGCCGGCTCGTCGCCCGCTGTCTGGCGGCGCAGGGAGTGCACGCCTTCCTCGTGCATCTCCCCTTCTACGGGCAGCGGCGGCCGGCCGACTCCGGGCTCGGCAGCGAGGCGGTCGTGATGGCGGTGCGGCAGGCGGTGGCCGACGTCCGCCGGGCCCGCGACGCCGCCGCGGCGATTCCGCTGGTCGATCCGGGGCGGATCGCCCTCCAGGGCACGAGCCTCGGCGGCTTCGTCGCTGCCACGGCGGCGGGGCTCGATCACGGCTTCCACCGGGTGTTCATCATGCTCGCCGGCGGCGACCTGGCGGGCATCCTCGAGAAGGGGGCGAAGGATGCCGCCGAACTGCGGGAAAAACTCGCCCGCGCCGGGCTCGAGCCGCAGGCGATCCGCGACACGCTGCGGACGATCGAGCCGCTGCGGCTGGCGCACCGGTTCGCCCCGGACCGCACCTGGATCTATTCGGGCCGCTTCGACGACGTGGTGCCGCCGGAGCACTCCCGGCAGCTCGCCACCGCCGCCGGCCTGCCGGCCAAGCACCATGTCGAGATGTACGCCAATCACTACTCGGGGATCGTGTTCCTCCCGGCGATCCTCGCCGAGGTGCAGGCCCGGATCGCCGAGCCTGTCAGCCCGCCGCCGGCTGCGGACTGAATACCGTGCGGGATCGCTCTCGCACGGCCCGCGCGCCCTGTGCCACGCGGCAGGTACGGTCGCCAAACGGCGGCGGTTTTCATGGGTCCCCACAACCGGGTGGTCGATCCACGGTGGCGGGAGGAATCGATGAAAACGCCTGAAAAACGCAGATCTCTGTTTTGATTGTGAGGAAACGATGAGTTTTTTGTCACGCTGTTGACGCAGAAACTGAGTCCTGTATATTGCCGAAGTCGTTTTTCTTTCTCCAGGAACCGCTACTGCAATCACACGGATCTGCCGCTGACGTCCGCGTCGCCGCGCATCCTTTGCAGTGTCTTTCAGGTTCCCTCCGGTTCGCCGGTCCATTTCGGTCCTTTCGGGCCGAACATGTTTTCCGGTGATCCGTTTCGGTGCAGGTGTGCCCTGCTCCGATCTGCCTGCCGAACTGCCTTGGCTGCCGGTCGTGGTTGTGGCGGAAAACCGTGTGCTTGTGGGGCCTACCCCAAAAGGTTTTCCGATGCGTTGCCTCCTCTCCCTCGCGAAGACTGTCGGTTGTGTCTCGGTTCGCTCGCTGGCCGGTGGCTGTGCCATCGCCGCGGCGATCGGATTGGTCGCCCCGGCCGCACGCGGCGAGATGATCGGTTGGATCGATCCCCCTGCTGCCCGTTCGGTGGGTGAAGCCGAGGCCTGTGGCGTCAGGAGCCTCGACGTCGCGACCGACACCGTGACGCGCGAGTCAATCGCCGTTCTCGCCATCGGTACCGCCGTCGACAGCAAGCCCGTCGCCGTCGCACCGACCACGCCCGCCCTCCAGGCACCGCTGGCCGATGGCGCGAAGCCCGACGTGTGGGGCACCCACACCGAGCGGATGGAGTGGTTGTCGGTCGAGCCGACCGAGACCGTCTCCATCGATCCGTATCCCACTTGGAGCGCCGCCTCCGTGGTCGTCGACGACATCGTGACGATCAGTGCGTCGTCCGGTCGGTTCGGGTCGCTGACCACTCTGGCATCGGCGGCTGACTATCGCACCGGCGTCGCCGCCCTCGGCCGCAACTTCTGGAGGTGGTGAGCGGCGACGATCGGCCGTGGTTCCGCAGTCGCGGCGGCTGGCTGACGAAAGAGGAGCGTTGGCCGTCTGGCAGGCGTGTGGAACGGGGCCGATTCGGAGCCGAGCCCGGGGGGAACGAGGGATTCCCATCCCGGTGCGGGAGTCGGTCGGATCGGGTTGGTAGAATCGGAAAGTGAATCGACGAACGAGCCCCGGCGGGCACATCGCCGGGGCCGTTTCGTTTGGTGGGCGGTCGGTTCGGTGCAGGCCGGTGGGCCACGGCCCGTCGGATCGACGTCTTCGAGTCGCGGAGGTGTGGGGTGGCGGCAGAGGGTGACGTGTTCGTGGGTCGGACGAGCATCGAGCAGGTGGAGGAGGGGACCGAACTGGCCCCCAAGTTCGACCCCCAGGGGTTCATTCCCTGCGTCACCACCGACCACCACAGCGGCGAGTTGCTGATGGTGGCGGTGATGAACCGCGAGGCCCTCACGCGCACGATCGAGACGGGCGAGGCCTGGTCCTTCAGCCGCAGCCGCCAGCAGCTCTGGCACAAGGGGGCCACCAGCGGTCTCGTGCAGCGTGTGGTGGAGATGCGGATCGACGACGATCAGGACTGTGTCTGGCTGCGGGTCGAGGTGGCGGGTGGGGCGAGTTGCCACGTCGGCTACCGCTCCTGCGTCTACCGCCGGGTGCCGGTCGGGGCCGAACGGGCCGGCGGCACGGCGCTGTCGTTCACCGAAGCGGAGAAGGTTTTCGACCCGCGCGCGGTCTACGGCGACGCACCCAACCCCACGCAGTTGTAAGGGTTTGGGGGTGGGCAGCAGGCGGGGGCCGCGGGTGCTGTCCCCGCCCGGGTGAGGTCTGCCCGGCGGTCATCCCGGGGGTATGATTCATAGTCGTCCGATGCAGCCCGCCCGCGGCCGCCGTCCTCCCGAGGGAGGTTCGGCCGAACTCCGCCGGGGGGGCGCGGCGACGGTCGCCGCCCCGATCCGTGACCGGCGGCAGGCGATCATCGACGGCCCGATCGGCTCCGGTTCCCTTCGCCAGGTGCCCCATGCTCTCCCCCGCCCAGGTCGCCGAGCAGTATTTCCTCGAGTCGCGGCACCAGTTGCTGGAAATCGCCGCCTATCTCGACCGCTACGACGCCGCGGTCGCCCGGACGCAGTCCACCAACGGCCAACTCGCCGGGGCCGAGCGGAAGCTCGAGGTGATCCGCCGGGCGCTGGTGATCGTGGCCGAGAAGGCGCCCGGTCGCGAGCGGACGGTGGCCCTGCTGGAACTGTTCGCCACGGTCTGATGGCCCGTCGGTCCCCGCGGCGCACCCCGCGCCGCCATCTCCCCGGAGGATGCCGCCGATGCAGATCATCCAGCCCCACTACCACGCCATCGCGCGCACGGCGCAGGACTACGAGCGGATGGCGATGAGCGGCGTCGTCGCCGTGGCCGAGCCCGCCTTCTGGGCCGGCTTCGACCGTCTCTATCCCGAGACGTTCATCGACTACTTCCGGCAGATCTCCGAGTTCGAGCCGACCCGCGCCGCCCAGTATGGAATCCGCCATTTCTGCTGGGTGGCGGTCAATCCCAAGGAGGCCGAAAACCCTGTCCTCACGCGCGAAGTCCTCACGCGCTTCCCGGAGTTCTTCGCCAAGCCGACGGTCCTCGGCGTCGGCGAGACCGGCCTCCACAAGTCGACGAAGAACGAGATCGAGTCGCTCCAGGCCCATGTCGATCTGGCGATGAAGCACGGCCAGCTCGTCCTCATCCACACCCCGCACCTCGCCGACAAGGCACACGGCACGAAGACGGTGCTCGAGGTGCTCGCCGGCATGGATGTCGATCCGCAGCGGATCTGGATCGACCATGTCGAGGAGCAGACGATCAAGCCCTGCCTCGACGCCGGCTACTGGGCGGGGTTCACGCTCTACCCGATCACCAAGTGCTCGCCGAAGCGGGCCGTCGACATGCTGGAGAAGTACGGCCGCGAGCGGATCCTGGTCAATTCGTCGGCCGACTGGGGGCCGAGCGATCCGTTCACGCTCCAGGAGTGCATCCTCGAATTCCGCCGCCGCGGCCATTCACTCCAAGACGCGATCGAGGTCTTCCACAACAATCCCTGCCGGTTCCTCGGGCAGAATCCCAAGTTCGACATCCAGCCGATCCGCATCGAGTCGGCCGAGGTCGCCCACGCCTGACCGGCGTCAAGGTTTGCCCCGGCAGCCCCTCCCGGCCCCCCATGCCAGCCCCTCCCGGTTCCACGACGAGCCTCGCCCTCGTGCGGCAACTGCGCTTCTGCGCGGGCCACCGGCTGTGGCGGCACGAGAGCAAGTGTGCCTACCTCCACGGCCACAACTACCGGGTCGATGTCGAGGTGGTGGCCACGGCGGGGGCGGCGGTGGTGGACGACGTCGGCCGGGTGGTCGATTTCTCCCTCATCAAAAAGCGCCTCCTCGGCTGGCTCGATGACCACTGGGACCACGCCTTCATCCTCTTCGCGGACGACAGCGAGGCGATCGCCGCGGTCCGCCTCTCGACCCCCTCGAAGCTCTTCCTCCTTCCCTGGAATCCGACCGCCGAGAACATGGCCCGCTACCTCCTCGAGGTGGTCTGCCCCGGTGTGCTCGCCGACCTCGGGGTGGTGGCGCGCCGGGTGAGCGTGTGGGAATCCGACGAATCGTGCGCGATCGCCTCCCTTTCCGGCCCACCGCCGGCGCCCCGCATGCCGCCCGGCAGCGCGGAGATCGTCGACCGCCGCTGAAGAAGAGAGGACACCCCGATGCACCATCGCGCTTTCCCCGCCACCCGCATGCGCCGCAACCGCCAGCACCCCTGGCTGCGGGCGCTGGTGGCCGAGACGGTGCTCGCGCCCGCCGACCTCGTCTGGCCGCTGTTCGTCCACGACCATGCCGCGGCCGTGCCGATCGTGGCGATGCCCGGCGTGGAGCGCTTGCCGATCGATGGCGTGGCCCGCGCCGCGGCCGAGGCGGCGCGCCTCGGGATCCCGGCGATCGCGCTCTTTCCCGCCACCGACCCTGCGCGCAAGACCGCCGACGGCGCCCATGCCGTCGATCCGGAGAACCTCGTCTGCCGCACCGTGCGCGCGGTGCGCCGTGAGACGGGCGATGCGGTGGGGATCATCTGCGACGTCGCCCTCGATCCCTACACCACCCACGGCCACGACGGTCTGCTCGTCGACGGGCGGATCGTCAACGACGAGACCGTGGCCGTGCTCTGCCGGCAGGCACTCGTGCTTGCCGAGGCCGGCTGCCACCTCGTGGCCCCCAGCGACATGATGGACGG
>SXWA01000193.1 GCA_005791575.1 Planctomycetaceae bacterium | reverse complement strand
TCTCACCCGACCGCCCCACGACGAGCACCCGGCAGCCGACCGCCACGAGCTCCCGGGCCAGCTCAAGGCCGAAGCCGGTGGTTCCCCCGGCGACGATCACCCGACGATTCTTCCAGTCGGTGCCCATCGGCGGAGTCTAACAGGCTGTGGCCCAACAGCCTGTTGCACCTCACGGAAGAGGTGCCGGGAGCGCAGCTCCCGTGAAAAGCGCAGCTTTTCGAGTGGTCAAAGGCCATGGATGGACTTTGGCCACGGGCTGCTGGCAGGCTGTGGCCCGCGGCTGCCGCGTCGAACCGCCGGCCGCACCTCCCGCACGCCGCGTGCCCCCGGCACCGTCGGTGGCTGATGGCGGAGGGAAGGTACATTGGACCCCTTCCTGCTCCGTCCCACCCCCTCCGGAGCCGCGCATGGCAGCCCGAAACGTCGCCCCCGCATCCCCGGACGGAGCCCCTGGCTCCGCCACCCCCGAACCATCCGGCGCCGCCGCCGATCCGGTCCGCACGAAGGTGGTCGCGACCCTCGGCCCCGCGTCGCGCTCCCCGGCCGACATCCGCGGCCTCATCGAGGCGGGGGTCGACGTGTTCCGCCTCAACATGGCCCACGGCAGCGGCGCCGAGCATGCCGCGGTGCTGGCGACGATCCGCACCGTCTCCGACGAGGTGGGCCGCCCCGTGGGGGTGCTCGTCGATCTTGCCGGCCCCAAGATCCGCCTCGGGGAGTTGCCCGGCGGCGTTGTCGAGTGCGTTGATGGGAGCCTGATCCGCTTTGTGCGCGGCACCTCGACCACGCGACCCGACGAGTTCGTCACCACCTACGCGCCGCTCGTCGACGAGCTCGCCAAGGGGGATTCGGTGATGCTCGCCGACGGCACGATCAGCCTCCTCGTCGAGGAGCGGACCGCCGACGCCGCCGTCTGCCGTGTCGTCCAGGGGGGCACGGTGCGCAGCCGCCAGGGGGTGAACCTGCCGGGGGTGCGCCTCTCGGTGGCCGCGCTCTCGTCGGCCGACTGGGAGCACGCCGAGTGGGCCGCCGGGGCGGGGGTCGATTTCGTCAGCCTGTCGTTCGTGCGCTCGGCGGTCGAGGTGCGGCTGCTCAAGGAGTTGCTCCGCACCCGGGGGTCGGTGGCCAGGGTGGTGGCGAAGATCGAGAAGTCCGAGGCGCTCGACAACCTCGAGGCGATCGTCGATGCCGCCGACGTGGTGATGGTCGCCCGTGGTGATCTCGGCGTGGAGATCGACGTGGCGACGATGCCGATGATGCAGAAGCGCATCATCCGCACCTGCCAGCGCTTCCAGACGCCGGTCATCGTCGCCACGCAGATGCTCGACAGCATGCAGCAGTCGCGCCGGCCGACGCGGGCCGAGGCGACCGACGTCGCCAACGCGATCCTCGACGGTGCCGATGCCTGCATGCTCTCCGGCGAGACGGCGATCGGCGCCCATCCCCGGCTCGTGGTCCAGATGATGCGGCGCATCGCCCGGGCGACCGAGCAGCTCTACCTCGACGACCGCCGCCGCCTGCTCGAACAGGGGCTTTCCGCCGGCGCCGGTGGCGGCGGCGAACTCCCTCCGCCCCCGGAGAAGCTCGTCGAGGGGCTCCATCCGATCACGCAGGCGGTGGTCGACGGCGCCGGGCGGATCGCCGCCCAGCTCGGGGCCCGTCTGGTGGTGATCGCCAGCCGCACGGGGCTGTCGGCGCTGGCCCGGTCCAAGCGGCGCGGGGCGGTGCCGACCCTCGGGGTGAGCGACAATCCGGCGACACTGCGGCAGATGGCCCTCTACTGGGGAGTCACACCGCTGGCGGTTCAGGCCGCCGACGTCAACAGCCTCCTCGCCCAGGTGGTCGCCTGGGGGAAGGGGCAGAGGCGGCTCGCCCCCGGTGACCGGATCGTGCTGGTCAGCAGCAGTGGCTTCGGCCGCGGCGGCCACGACATGGCGGTGGTGCACGAGGTCTGACCACTGCCAGCAGCCCGTGGCCCTAGTCCATCCCTGGCCTTTGGCCACTCGAAAAGCTGCGCTTTTCCCGGGAGCTGCGCTCCGGGCACCTCATCCGTGAGGTGCAGCAGGCTGTTTGTCCACAGCCTGCCAGGCCAGGGGATCGGTTTCCTCTCGGTGGGCCGGGGAGGGTATCGTGTCAGCCCCGCGGCCGCGGGCCGGTCCCCCGGCCACACCGTGGGCGCCGCCGGCGACACGGTGGGCGATGACGGAACGGACTCGGGAGGAGCGCGACGTGTCGGCGAAGACCAAATGCGTGCTGGCCTATTCGGGTGGGCTCGACACTTCGGTGATCCTCGGCTGGCTCATCGAACGCGGCTACGAGGTGGTGGCGATCTACGTCGACCTCGGTCAGCCCTGCGAGGATCGTGAGGCGATCCTGGAGAAGGCACGCCGCTGCGGCGCCGTGAAAGCCGAGATCGTCGACGTCCGCGCGGAGCTGTGCCGCGATTTCGCCTTTCCGGTGATGCAGTGGCAGGCGCGTTACGAGGGCACCTACCTGCTGGGCACGTCGATCGCCCGCCCGCTGATCGCCAAGGAGTGCGTGCGCATCGCCCATCGCGAGGGGGCGACGGTGTTCGCCCACGGGGCGACCGGCAAGGGCAACGACCAGTGCCGCTTCCAACTCGCCGCCGAGGCGCTCGACCCCGCGATCCGTGTCCTCGCCCCGTGGCGGATCAAGGAGTTCCGCGATTTGTTCCCCGGTCGCACCGAGCTGATCGACTTCTGCGAGGCGCGGAACATCCCGGTGAAGGCGTCGAAGGGGAAGCCCTACTCCTCCGACGAGAACTGCCTCCACACGAGCTACGAGGCGGGGCTCCTCGAGGAGCTCACGACCGACGGCTACGCGCTGGTCGATTTCGGGATGACCGTGTCGCCGCAGGAGGCTCCGGAAGCGGGCGAGTCGGTTTCGATCGACTTCACCGCCGGCGTGCCGGTGGCCGTCAACGGCCGGTCGCTCGCCGCGCACGACATCGTCCTCGAACTCAACGCGATCGGTGGCCGGCAGGGGATCGGCCGAATCGACGTGCTCGAGAACCGGTTGGTGGGGATGAAGAGCCGCGGCGTCTACGAGGCACCGGGGATGACGCTGCTCTACGAGGCCCATCGGCTCGTCGAGCAGATGACGCTCGACCGCGATCTCGTCCACCTCCGCGACCGGCTCTCTCCCGAGGTGGCCGAGATGGTCTATTACGGCTTCTGGTACGCGGCGAAGATGGACGCGCTCTTGGCCTTCATCCGTGAGGCCCAGCGGCCGGTCACCGGCCGTGTGGAGCTGAAGCTCTACAAGGGCAACATCCTGGTGAAGAGCCGCACGAGCCCCAACAACCTCTACGACGCCGCGATCGCGTCGATGGAGGGGGGGGGATCGTACGACCAGACCGATGCCGAGGGCTTCCTGCGGATCCTCGGGCTCCCGGGTCGCGTGCAGGGGCAGGTGCGGCCGCGCGGGTGCGATTGACCCGCCACCACTGACCCGGCGAAAGCGACACCATGGGGTCGGGCCATCCGCCAGCGCGTTGCCCCCAGCCGGTCGTGTTCGGCCCGCCCACCCGCGCGGCCACCGCCGCGGGGCTGGTCCACGGGGCGTGGGTGCTGCTCAGTGTGTGTGCGCGGCGGCCGGCCGTGTGGGTTGCCGCGGCGGCAGCGGCCGCGGGGGTCGGCGGTCTCG
>SXWA01000192.1 GCA_005791575.1 Planctomycetaceae bacterium | reverse complement strand
GGCCGACGATGCGCTCACGGCCCTCAAGCGGCTCGAGCGCGCTGACCCCGAGTCCGATTAACTCGCGGCCGCGCCGCTCTCGCCGAGCAGGCGCTCACGCAGGGCGGGCCAGGCGGTGGCGAATCGCGCCAGCCCGACCCGTTCGAGGAGGTGGGTGGCCCGGGTTCTCGCGGTCTCGGCGCGAAGGCCGAGGACGACGCGCGGCGCGAGCATGACGTTGTCGATCGCCGTGAGATGGGGGAAGAGGTGGAATTGCTGGAACACGAGCCCCACGTCCCGGCGGATCCGTTCCAGCAGGGGTGCCGGCTGGGGCCCGGCGGTCATCCGGTGGCCCGCGATGGCGACCGCGCCGGTGCTGAACGGATCGAGCCCGCACAGGCAGCGCAGCAGCGTGCTCTTGCCGCCCCCCGAAGGGCCGACGACGACCGCCACCTCGCCCGCGGCGACGGCGAGGCTGACGTCGCTGAGCACGCGTGTGCCGCCGCGCTCCGCGGAGAGTGATTCGACGGCGATCACGTCGCTGCCTCCATCCGGTCGGGAACGCTTCCGCGGTGCCACGGCGTCAACGCGCCGCGGTCGTGCCGCCCCTCTCCAGCCGGCGCTCGAACCGGCGCACGAGCAGCGCCAGCGGCCAGCTCATCGCCAGGTAGAGCAGCGCCGTGACCGCGGCGAGTTCGACGATCGCGCCAGTGCCCAGCGCAAGCACACTGTACCGCTTGGTGAGCTCCATCACCGTGACAGCCGAGCAGACGCTCGTGTCCTTGAAGAGGGCGATGAAGTCGCTGGTCACCGGTGGCATGACGACCCGCACCGCCTGGGGCACCACCACGTGCCGCAGCGCCTGCCAGCGACTCATCCCCAGCGACAGCGCCGCCTCGAACTGCCCCCGGGGCACCGCCTTGAGGCCAGCCCGGTAGATCTCCGACTCGTAGGCCGAATAGTTGAGCGCCAGGCCGACGATCGCCGCCGCCACCGGAGGCAGCGGGAGGCCGACACGTGGAAGGAGGAAGAAGATCGCGTACAGCTGGAGCAGCAGTGGCGTTCCCCGGAGCAGTTCGACGTAGCAACCCAGCAGCCGATCGAGCCAGCGGGGCCCGTACTGGCGGCCGACCGCCACCACCAGGCCGATCGCGATCGCCAGGGGAAACGACCCCAGCGCCAACGCGATCGTCATCGCGGCCGATCGGAGGAGCAGCGGCAGGGTGGCGCCGAGGAGCTGGGCCAAGCCGCGCGTCGGGGCCGGCGGCACCTCGGCGGCATCGCGGACGAGCAGCACCTGCTGCCGCCCGGCGAGACGCCAGCGGTCGTAGAGATTCTCGAGGCTCCCGTCGGCGATCAACGTGCCGATCGCCGTGTCGATCGCGGCAGAGAGCTGCGGTGTGTCGCGGGCCGTGAGCACCGTGTAGACGCCACCGGCGAACGGCCGGCCCACCATCCGCAGCTCGGGAAATCGCTCCGCGTAGAAGGTCACGATGCAGTCGTCGAGGACCGCGGCATCGAGGACTCCGGCCCGGACCTGCTCCAGCGAGTCGAGCGTCCCGTCGAAGCCGCTGACGGCAACCGCCACAGGATCGCGGGACCGCATCTCCAGCTCGGCCGCCGATCCGGTGAGCACCCCCACCCGCCATGCGCCCCGCGGCCCCGGGGTGAGCAGTTTCTCCGGCCGGTCGACCGGCCCATCCCGCCGGGAGACGATCTGCAGGGCATAGGCGAAGTAGGGTCGGGAGCAGTGGTAGTCACGCTGCCGCACCGGAGTCAGTTCGATGCCGTTGATGACGCAGTCGGCCGATCGCCCAAGGAGGAGCGGGAGTCGATCCCATGGCCCCTGCTGGAAACGGGCGCGGACGCCGAGCCGCTCCGCGACCATCCCCGCCAACTCCACCTCGAAGCCGGTCAAGCGTTGGGGATCGTCCGGATCGGCGAAGACGTGGGGTCCGCCCCCCTCCTGATCGGCGGCCCAGACGAGTTCGCCGCGACGACGGATCTCGTCCAGATCCGCGGCCGGGACCGGCGCGATCCACAGGGCCACGCAAACGAAAAACAGCAGCCCGGCACACGGCAGCGCTGACCACCGCCGCCGACAGCCGACGGCGTGGCCCATCGCGTGGCGCCACCGCGGGGGCATCGCGCCGGTCATGAGGGCTTGCCCCGCAGGCGGCCGAGGCCACCATTCGGTTCGTCGAGGGCCGTGGTCAGCGTGGTGCACGTCGTTTCCAGCCGCTCCCCCTCGGCCAGGTACCGTCCGGCTCGATCGGCCGCCGCCGCGAAGTCGGCCAGCAGCGGATCGACGAGGTGGGCTTCCCTCAGACCGGCCACCAGCCGGTCGATGTCACGATCGAGTCCGGCGCGGAGCCGGGCGATGAGGAGCCAACGGAGCACGAGCCCCCAGAGCAGCAACCAGACGATCGCCTCCTGGAGAAACCCCGCGCCGCCAACCGGCCTCCCCAACCACATGTGCCCGTAGAAAAAATCATATCCGGCGCGCACGAGCACCGTGACGAGCAGCCCGGAGAAAGCGCTCTCGAACAGCCAGCGCACTCCGGGGCCATCGAGCCGACCACGGCGGTCGGCGACGAGCCTGTCGATGCCCGCCGCGAGCCACAGCCCGGTCCGTTCGAGCAGTGTCCCGACCGTGGCCTGGACTGCCGACTCGTCGAGGTGCGCCCGCCCCACGAGCGGCTCCTGCAAGCGCGCCCGTGCGGCCAGCCCGACGAGGACGCTGCGCGATTGATCGACTTCCGCCTCCCCGATGCCGAGATCGTGCACCTGCTGCCAAGCGCCGCGCCCCGCGGTGGTCGGTGCCGGCGGCTGGCCGGCGAGCAGCCGACCGATGACACCGCCCCCGAACGTGCGTCCGCGGGGCCAGAGCGACGAGAGCGCTGCCACGGCGTGGAGGAACAGCGCGAACGGTCCGCCGTGCCAGCGATCGACCAATTCGTCGGTGAGAAGGCGCTGCCAGGCCTGCCGTCCGGCGCGCAGCCGCGCGGTCACCGCGGTGGCCAGGCGCGTCTCCAGCCGCGTCCGTTCGCTCGCCACGCCGGCTGCCAGACCGGCGACCGGCTCCCGGAACGGATCGAGGTCCCGCCGCGACTCGGTGAGGAACCAGCCCGCGAGATCGAGACTGCCGGTGCGCCGCACCCGCCGGGCGGCGCGCCCCGCCAGTTCCTCGTCGATCGCCCGCGACAGGGCGGCGAACCCCTCCTCCGGCCCCAGGCCCGCTGCCGCCCGCCGGGCGGCCTCGACGCCATCGAGGCGGAAGATCCGCGGCACGACGAATCCCTCCTCCTCGAGCTGCTTCTGCCAGTCGGCACGGATGTCGTGGTCGCGTGACGCGTGGGTCTGCACGAACAACAGGGGGCGCCCCGGGGCGAAGGCCGCCACCTCCCGGGCCACGATCCAGGAGCGGTATTTCTGCGCCGTCGCCACCAGGAGGAGGACATCGCAGACCGGGAGGATCGCCTCGAGTCGATCGCGATTGTGATTGGTGTCGCTGGGACGTCCGCCACCGGCATCCGCGCCGGCGGCACCCACCGGTACGAGGGACTGGGTGTCGGGATCGGGGCAGTCGACGAGCACGATGTTGGCCACCGCCGGGGCGGCGCTGCGCACCACGCGCGCACCGATCGACTCGAGGGGTAGCCACCCGAGATCGACGTCGGGCGCGGCCACCACGATCGGTGCGATCGTCGTCGGCCGGGCGACATCACCAGCCGGGCTGACGTCGCCTCCGGCGAGGGCATTGACCAGGGTGCTCTTGCCGGTGCCCGTGCCCCCGACGACACCCACGACGAGCAGCCTCGACAACTCCCGCCGCGCCCGGTCGAGCCGTGGTTCGACCGCCTCCCACGTTGCCCGCACCGGCCGCGTGGGCGCCCACTCAGGCAGGCTGCCGACCCAGGTGCGGATCGAGGCCACCAGGTCGTCGAAGGCAGCGAAGTCGACCTCGACGCGGGGATGCGGTACCAGGGGATCGGTCGGTCGCTCGTCCATGTCAACCTCCCTCGCCGGCAGCGGCGAGCAGCCGCCGGATCCGCTCGGGCTCGGGCCGCGTGACGGCGGTGGCGAGCCGGTCGATCTCCACCATCGCATCCCCGAGCACGACGTCGTGGATCGAGTCGGCGAGCACCTGCGACCGTTCCGCCGACCAACCGGCGAAGAGGCGTTCCACCAACGGCCGCAGGCCGGCGGCCGTCAGCCCCAGCGCGCCTTCACCGGCGAGGGTCGCTGCCGTGCCGACCACGACATCGCCGGCGGTGTGGACGAGGGTGGAGAGGCTTCCGGCTGTCGCCGCCGCCGCGGGCACCGCCGCCGCACCGGCCAGCCCCAGTCCGACGGTGATCGCGGGCCGGGCGACCGCCCCGGCGTTGAGGGCCGCGAGGATCCAGCGGACGGTCGCGGGGTTGTCGCGGGCGAAGCGGTCGAGTTCGCCACGGACGAACTGCCGGTAGTCGGCGGAGACGACCGGCAGGGCGGCATGACGGCGTTGGAGATCGGTGAACCACGCCGCCCGATCCCCGGCGACGAGCCGCGGCGCCAGCACCCCGGCGAGCCGCTCGTCGCGGCTGCAGGCCGATTCGAGCCGCTCGACGAAGTCCCCCAGCGCCCGCTTCAGGGCTGCCAGTTCCTCCGCCGCGAAATCCTCCCGGCGTGCACCGTCATCGCGGCGCAGGCCGACCGCCCGGGCCGTCCACGCCACGCCACGTCCGGCGAAGCGGTAGGCACGGCTCACGGCGAGGTCGAAACCGCTGCGGCGGGGCTCGAGCCAGTCCCAGATCTCGTTCCAGACGAGTTCCCGTGGGGCCGACGGGAGGGTCACCTCGACGCGCGCCGCATCTGCCAACCGCTGCCGCGATTCCTGCCAGCCACGGGCCTGCTGGACGAAGGACTCGAGCCACCCTGCCACCCCATGCACGGGGTCGAGGACGACGCGCAGCGATCCTGCGAGGGCGTTGAGTTTGATCCGGTCGAGATCGGTGGCTGCCAGGTCGGCGACGATCCGCGTGCCCGGGACCGCTGCCCCCGTCGCGGTCGCGCCCCCGCCCGGGGGCAGACATTCGGGCAGGGGATGAAACGCGACCCGCCCCGCTTCGGCGGCATCGGCATCGTAGGGGGCGGCATGGACAGCCGCCGGCGTGATGCCGGTCTCCTCGCGGAAGGTGGCGAGCCAGCCACCGATCCGCTCCCGTTGCCGCGGCCAGTCGACCATGTTGAAGACCACCACGACCGACTTACCCGCGGCCGCCGCGGCCCGGAAGAAGTCGCGGACGGCGGCATCGTTGTATTTCTGCTGGGTGAGCACCGCGACGATCACGTCGGCCGCGTTCCGGACCAACTCGGCACGGTGCCAATTCTCCCGCAGGGTGCCGTCGATGTCCGGGGTGTCGAGAAGCACCACCTGCGCGGGCTGGACGCCGGTCGTGTCGTCAGTCCACACGAGGATGTCGTTCCCCTCTCCAGGCTCCGCGATGGCATCGATCGCATCCCGGTCGCTGCTCCAACGGCGGGGGGTGAACCCGGGGAAGAGGTCACCGATGTCGAGCCGCTGCGACAGGCCGACAGGTAGGCTGGCGACCGGATGCCGGGTGCGGGCGGCCTCGGGAGTCGATCGACTGATGGCGAATCCCGCCATGCCGCTCGCCACGAGGCTCTTGCCGGTGTTGGTGCCCCCACAGACGGCCACCACCAACACCTGTTCCCGGGACAACTGGGGGAGCAGTTTGCCGAACAGCTGCCCATGCCATGCGCACGAAGACGGATCGGGGGCCCCGACTGCGCGCGCCAAGGGAGCCAGCGCGGTCAACTCGGCGCACAGCGGCTCGATGATCGCCCCCCAGGAGGCGCAGGTGCCCGCGGTCCCGGGCTGCGGTCGCGTCATACCCACCGCACACCTATTCCCAGTGCAGCGGCCCGCTGGCCACATCCATCGTTGCCCACGGTCGCCGCACCCCCTACACTCCAGTCCGGTCTTCGGCCGATCCACGTCTTCGGCCGATCCAGGTGCACCTGCTCGCCCGTCCCCGGCGCGCGTCTTTCGCCGGCGGGATCGGTTCGGGTCGGCAGCGATTCGACCGGGCGGGAGCCGGCGACCCGGGCTACCGTCCCAAGGTCCGATCAGTGTGGCCTCCACGGTCGCCCCCCGCAAACCCGGGTTTGCTCGCCTCGCAACCACCCAGCCCCTTCTTCGCCGCCCCGACGACGTCCTCCGATGCTCAAACGCCGACCGCTGTTTCCCGGTGTGATCGAGATGAACCACCAGGCCGGCTGGCGGATCGGCTGCAACGTCTATCTGGTGCACGATGAGCGTGACTGGGTGCTGATCGATGTCGGCTACGACGAGACCGTCGAAGAGATCGTGGAGATGATCCGGCAGCTCGATTTCCCCCTCTCCAGCTGCCGCGGACTGATCGCCACCCATGCCGACGTCGACCACATCCAAGGGCTGGCCCGGGCCCGGTCGATCCTCAAGGCCCCGGTGATCTCCCACCCGTTGGCGGTCGAGGCCCTGGAGACCGGCGACCGCGTCCGTACCTTCGCGGAAATCGCCGCGCAGAATGTCCACCTGCCGATGCCGCCGGTGAAGGTCGACCGGACCGTCACCGACGGGGAGACACTCCAGATCGGCGGACTGCGCCTGGGGGTCTGGCACACGCCCGGCCATACCGACAGCCAACTCGCGTTCCAGCTCGGCGACCTGCTCCTCTCGGGCGACAATGTCTACCGCGACGGCTCCGTGGGCGCGATCGACGCCCATCACGGCAGCGACATCGAGGCCTTCATCGGGTCACTGGAGCGGATCGCCGCCAGCGACGTTGCCTGGCTGCTCCCCAGCCACGGTCCGATTTTCCGCAAGGACGACCGGCTGCTCGCCAACACCATCGACCGGCTGCGAGGGTACCTCCGGCTGGCGGACTTCGGTACGTGCGCTACGCAGTGGCGACTCCTCGAGGAGTGGGACCGGGAATTGGCCGACGGCCGTTCCCCGTGACCGGCTGAAAACCCGCCCCCCGAAACAGCCCCCTGCCGGTCTGTGGGCCCCGATCTGCAGGTCCCGGACTGTCGCAGCGATTGCGTCCTGCCTGCCGGTCCGGCCGGTTTTTCCGTCAAGACCGGTCGCACGGGCAACCGATGTTTCCCGGGATCGGGCTCGCGGCCCGGCACGGTTTTCCTGACCTGGGGGGGTCTCGTCATGAAGCGTCAGTGGTGGGGGATTGTCTGTCTGGCCGGCTCCCTGAGTCTGGCCTCGATGTCGGCGGCGGACGCGCAACAACCGGGAATCGCCGGCGGCCAAAGGGCCTACGGTCAGCAGTGGGGCCACACCGCCGCGACCCCCGACTGGAATCGCTTCTACCACTATCCCTACGTGTGGTATCCGCAGAACTTCTACGCGGACGGCTACATGAAGAGCGCCAACGATCTGTATTACCGGTATCCGCAGGAGATGCGGGTGCCGGTCTACAACCGGGCGTGGCACAACGAATACCCCAAGAACCGTCGCTACCACCACGGCCACCATTTCCACCTCGACGTGTTCTGACGTCGGGGGACTGGTTCGTCGGAGACGACAGACGGGGTGGTGATGGCCGTCAGCCGGCAGCCGTCGGGGTGACCGGCATCCCGCCGGCATTCCGGCGGCGGAACCGCTGCAGGCCGACCAACCCGACGCCGACCAAGGCGATCACCGCGGTGCTGGGCTCCGGCACGACGACCAGATCGCCCGTGATCTCCGAGAAGGTGAGGAACTGACCGTCGGACTTGGTGTTGCTGGTCCACACCCCGTTCACCGGACCGCTGAACGTCAGTCCGGCGTACTCGCCGCCGGCGACGGTCACCGCCCCGAAAGCACCACCGTTCGACCCGGACAAGGCGAAGAGGTTGAACGTCGTGCCGGGACCGTAGAGCGTGTTGGTGTCGAAACTGATGTCAAGGGTGCCACCGAACTGGTTGCTGCCCCCGAGCAGGTTGAACGCGTCGTACTGCGTGCCGCGGGTGGTGCCCGAAATCCCGATCGCGACAGTGGCTGAGGTGCCACTGGCGACGACGAAGCCTCCGCTGCTCCCCGCACCCGTTCCCGTGGTCAGCACGCCGTACGAACCGGCGGCTGCGGTCCCCGGTGTGATCCGACCGCCGGATTGCACGTCGACCCTGGGGAGCCGGCCGGTGCCGGTGATCGTCGCCCCCGACGCGACGACGGTGGTGCCGGTGTAGGTGTTGGCGGCGTTGAACACCGCGGTGCCGCTGCCGGTGACGTTCATGCCGCCTCCGGAACCGGCGATCACGCCGCCAAACACGGTCGCGGCGCTGCCCGTTGCCACCGTCCGCAAGCCGGTGGTGGTGATCGGTGAACTGATCGTCTGGGTCACCCCCGAAAGATTGCTGATCGGTCCGGTCAGCAGGAAACTACCGCCGGTGATGCCGAACGAACCGGCGCCCGACTGGAACGTGATCGACGCGGCCTGCCGATTGGCCGCCGAGTTCGTCGACGAGAGCCGATTCGTACCCTGCATCAGGTAATTGAACGGGGTCGACGACGCCGGCACACCGCCACCCACCCAGTTGGCGGACGACGACCACAAGCCACTCGTCGCTCCACCCGACCATGTTGCGGAAGACTGCGCGAGGGCCGGCGAGGCCTGCCATAGCGTCGTCAGGGCCGCGAGACTCCACAGCACCGACTTGGGCGTCATTCCCCGCGGGCACCCGACCGTGGCATTCGAGACATTGCAGCGTGGGGACGTGAGCATGAATTGACCTGTGGGGTGATGGTGGTTCACGAGCGTGCGAAGGGCACGGGGCCTGACGGCAAGGCCATGTGGTGTGAGGGGGCAAACTGTGGTGTGAGGGGGCAAACAACGGATCGGCCCTGCAGGACAGCCTCTCCTCGCGTCGTGCGATGGAGGCCATCGACCACAGGCAGCCCGATGGCCCGAGATCCGGCGGAGCGATCCGCAGCAGAACCAGGGCGATCGGCCAACGCCCTTCACAGATTGCAATCGCCGTGCCACAGCGAAAGGTTTCGCAGAAAAACAGCTCTACAAGCTTTTTTTCCGCCAATTTGGCGATTCGATGTCGCCAAGGCCCGTGCCCTGGGGCGATTCACACCAGCCCCACCTGGGTCACCGTGGACCAGCGTGGGGCGATTTGCCCCAGATGGTCTTCCGTGACCCGGTCCGGCCCCGAGTCGCCGCGAGAAAAGTGAAGGCACACGCCATCTGCAGATGGCGTCGTTGAGCAACCAACCGCTCGAGCGCTTGCCGCCCTTTCCAACCCACCAAAACGCGAACAGGCTGTCCAGGGACAGCCTGCTGCACCCCTCATCGGAGGGAATGTTGGTTCATTGTCGAGGGATGGTCAGGCGGCTGCCCGCTGGCCCCGGCGGGCGGCGCCCCGCTTCATGGCACGGCGGCGACGCCACATCGACCAGCCACTCAGGGCGGCACCCATTCCGGCGAAGACCATCGTCGACGGCTCGGGCACCACGACGAGCTGGCCGGATGCCTCGCGGAACTCCAGCATCGTGTCGGTCGACCCGGCCCAGCCCGAACGCCACACGGCGTCACCGGAACCCGTGCCGGGGGACAGCAGCGTGAAGCTCAGGTTGGCGTAGGGCCCCGTGCCCGACGTGGACACTCCGGCCAGCACACCGGTCCGATCGGCGACCGTCGTGCCATCGGTCTTGATCAGGTCCCAGGTGGTGCCGATCGCATAGGTGGTGGTGTTCTCAAAACCGACGTTCACGATCCCACCGTACGAGAGCGAGGCGGTGCCCGATGGCGCCGTCAACTCGATCCAGTTCTGATACGACGACGGGAAACCCTGATTGCCGCTGATCGAGAATTCGGTCCGGCTCGTGCCCTGCATCGTCAGGTCGGAGGTAAAGAGTTGCTGCCGCAGGGGCTCGTTCGGATCGTAAGCCCGGGTGCCCGGCTCGAGCAGACCGCCAGACACCACGGTGCGGATGTACGACGCGGCTTCCAACGTGGCGTTGGTCGCGACGGTCACCGTCGAGTCGGGCAGGCTCGCATCGACCGGCCCCACGATCATCGTGCCGGCCTGGACGTTCACATCGCCCGTGAAACCGCTGTAGGTGTTGGACTCAGGGAGGATCAGCGTGCCGGTGCCGGTCTTGGTGATCGTGGCGGCCCCGCCGAGATTCCCGATTCGCATCTTGCCGGCGCCGACGACATTCACCTCGAGGTTGTTATCGATATTGAGCCGGAAGCCGATCTCCTGGTCGTCGGCCGAGAAGCTCCGCACCACACCCCCAGCCACCACCGACAGCCCATTCGCTTCGGGGTCAGAGAAATCATTGTTTGACAGCTGCGACGCCCCCGCCGTCGCCGTGAACGTCAGCGACTTGAGCGTGGTGCCTGTGGTCAGATCGTTCACTCCTGACGATCCACCGGCGGCATCGAACGTCAATTCGAGCGGCTCGGAGCCGGTGAACACCGGGGTCCAGTTCGAACCGGTGCTCCACAGCCCATCCCCGGCGACGCCGGTCCATGTGTACGAGGCGGCAAACGTGCGGGGGGTGGCGACCACCATCGCCATCATCCACACCGCGACCAGGACGCACGCTTGGGACGCAACCCGCATGCTCATCTGAGGCCGATGGACTGCAATCGCGGTTGGCGCCCTGCCCGCCCCGATTGTCCGCTGATCCGCAGCGTTCCGCACGATGACCGCCATGTCATGTTTCCTTCTGATACGGTCGAAAAACCCTTTTCGACCTGAAAAGTGCCCCGCTCGATATCACCTCACGACTGCCCGAAACGATGGCAACGGCCCCAGCCGTTCCCTGCCCAAACCAGACCCCCGCCAACCGCATCGACCCGACTCGATCCCGCGCACGTCGCTCACGAGAACAAGAACACCAGCACCGCCGTCACCGCACCGCCGATGGCCGCTGCAAGCGACTCCACCATCCGTTGCACGACCGACCTCCGGTCCCGCCCAACCGCTTTCGGCACCGGCGCCACGCGGGAGGTTGCCACCGCGTCAGTCCATCCGGACAGGCGAATACCGTGCGTGTCGATCCGATCGGGCTCGTGATCCCCGCGATACCGAGGACCGGCCTTCACAGACCTCATGGGTGATCCTCCCCTCATATGGCTTGACTCCCATTCCCTGCACTCGACACGCGTTTCCGGAAACCAGGGCCAGTTCCACTCACGCTCCGACGTCCGGGTCGGAGGGGCTCATTCCAGGCCCCATCTCTGTCGGACGACCCACCGCGGCTGCCCGTCCGGTCAGACGAGGCACACCGTGATCAGGAAGAAAAAGATCGGCAGTGCACACAACCCGACGTCGGCACACGTCAGGACGCTCCGCCAAATCCGCGTTGCCGTCGGCTTGCCTGTTCCGACCACTCGATTCCGCATCCTGAAACTCCTTCCCTTCATGGTGTCGATTCACATCGCCCAGACTCGGTCACGCGCTGCGACAGCGAGCACTTGACCAAACGCCCTCTGCCTGCACCGCACACGGCCAACACACCACGTTGCGGACCGAACAACCACCGACGTTCCAACGAACGCGGTCGGAACGCCGACGAAACCAGGTCAACCGGTCACACCACCGCGATGCTGGACAGGAGGATCGCGATCGGCAGGACACAGGGCACGAACTCGGTGAGCACCCGGGCCCACGGCGAGCGCCGCCCATGCGGCACGGAACGCACCAGCACCGCACCCATCGACTGCATGGCCATACTCATGGGTTGAATCTCCCGAGGGTTCCACTGTTTCCCGGTCGGTCGCAGCGAGCATGTCGCTCCGTTCCGCACCCAACGGCACGCGGAACCGCGCACCGGATCGCCAAGACTTGCAAGAGGTGACCGGCCTGCCCGCCAACCAGGGACGGAGAGAAGGGTCGATCCATCCGCGGCCCACGACGCCGAAACTGCGAAGCCGTTCGACGCACCGGAGTCGCTGCCACCGGCGTGAGAGGGCGAGCACCATCCAGCCCCGGTGGATCTTGCCCCACGACTTTCCGTCGGCGGCCCATCACTGTGGCCGGTCCAGAACTGCCGTCGGCCCGGCACCACGACCCCGCTCTCACCGGGCCGCAGTGAGTGTTGTTTTGTGACCTGTACAGGCCGGGAACCAGGCACTGCGCGGCCGCACCGACAGCAGCCCGGCGAACCGGTCTCTGCTTCGGGTTGTGCATCTTCCGGCCGTTCATGTTCAGTTCCGCTATCCCTGCCACCGCCGCCAGACCGGTGCGAAATGCACCATGCCCGACTGACGCACTGGTCGTCGTTTCCAGATGCCGGGGGAAATCCGCCCCTCGTCGCCGTCTCTGCTGATGCACTTCGCACCAACGGGCAAGACAGCCAGGCACGCGAACTCCTCAAACCTCCGGATGTGCCTCCTTGCACGCTGCTGCACTCTGCCGTCAAAAATGAATTGCAATCGCCGTGCCAAACCCGTGACACGATCTGGAGCCTGATGCCTGCGGAGGGCAGAAAACGGCAAAACAAAGTGTTTTTCAGCTTTGGAGCGTTCCCGGAAAGCGCTTTGCCGCTCGACTCCAGCCCCCCGTTCCTTGCCGGGATGGCGTGAATTGCCCCAGCCCCGGTGAGGCGAATCGCCCCAAGCACACCCCAGGGCCTGGGCAACAGCTGCGGCGTGATGGCTCAGTCCATGAGGCGGAACACCCCACGCGCCCGGGAGCGAGCCAGCGCTGTCGGAGCCCCTCCGAGAAGGACCGGCAGGGGAGCTCGGCGGTGGTCCTGTACGTGGGCCACGGATGGACTTTGGCCACGGGCGGAGGTGCCACGGGCTGAGTGAGGGGAGCGGACCGTGATCGCGGCGCTCAGGCAGTCCCGACGACCAACTCGACAAGGATGGCGGCAGCGGCCTCGACCTCGGAAAGGTCGATCCACTCGTCGGCCGTGTGGGCCTGGAGGATCGACCCCGGACCGAACACGAGGGCGGGCACCCCTGCTGCACCCAGCACACTGGCATTGGTTCCGTAGCGGGCCGCCGTCGATCTGGCGATGCGCCCGGTCGCTGCCGCCGCCCGGCGCATCAGGTCGCCCGGCGACCGCCCGGCGAGCACCGGCCGTTCCGACTCGTCCGGCAGTCCGACGCTCTGGAGAAAAGGCGCCTGGTGCTCAATCCACTCGCTGGAGGGGGTGGCCGCAATGGCGTCGATGACCTCGCGCCGTGCCTCTTCCGCCGATTCCCCCGGCAGCAGCCGCCGGTCAATCTCGAGGGTCACGCGATCGGGAACCAGGTTCACCCCAACGCCCCCGCGGATCGTCCCCAGACTGAGGGACGGAGGGCCACAAGGATGCCCGGGAAACCGGCTGCGGAGTTCCAGGGCCAGGCGTTCCACCGCGAGGATCACCCGGCCGGCGTGGTAGATGGCGTTTTCACCCTGCTCCGGGAACGCGCTGTGGCACGACCTTCCATGCACCAGCACGCGCCACCGGACGGCCCCCTTGTGGGTCGTGACAACGGTCAGATCCGTCGGTTCGGCCACCACTGCCGCCGCTGGCCTGCCCCCGACAATGGCGCGGGCGGCGTCGCCCCCGGGCGCCCCCCCCTCCCACAGGGAGACGAGCGCACGGGCGCCGGAAAACCCGAACTCTTCGTTGATCGTCGCGGAGAAGACGACGGTGAAGCGACGCGGTCTCGGGTCGCGCCGGAGCCTGTCGATGGCGACCAGCATCGCCGCCATCCCCCCCTTCACGTCGCACGCCCCTCGTCCGTAGAGCCGACCATCCCGCACGACCGGCGTGAACGGATCGATCGTCATCCCCTCCACCGGCACCGTGTCCTGATGCGCATCCCACAACAGGGTGGGGGCGTCGGGGACCGTGGCCTCGAGCCGGGCGACGATGTTGTCCCTGCCCGGCGCGACCGTCTGCCGGGCCCAGGGCAGCGTGGCCACGGTGAATCGCTGGGCGAGGTAGTCCCCGACGCGGCGTTCCAGATACTCCGGGCCGGCGACTTCGCGTCCCATCGGATTGACGCTGGGTCGCCGCACCAGATCGGCGAGCGTCGCCACCACATCGTCGGTGCCCTGCGCCCCTAGCATGTCGATGCCTCGGTCTGGACCGCGTGGTACCATCCACTTGGTGGGAGGCTTCCATTACGCCCCGCGGATCGCCGGGCAGCTTACCCACGCGGCGCGATGATCCTCGCGATTGATACGCGATTCACACCAGACGGGTCCCGGGTGCTTTGTATCCCGCGGGCAGTCACGACAGGGGCGAAACGATGCGGGTTCGATCGAGCGGGCGATCGTGGGTCGGGGGAAACCGGGCCATGGTCGTCGCATCCGTGATCGGGGCGACGTGGGCCGGCATCATGGCTTCGTCGGCTCCGGGGCAGCCGCCGAGTCCGCCCGTGGGCCCCGGCCGAACGCCGGCGACGGCCGAAAGCGGAGCCGAGCCGGCGGGCGTGCGCGAGATCCTGGCCTCGAGTCGCGCGTATGCCGAAGCCATGGACCGCGGTGATGGGGCGGCCCTCGCGGCGATGTGGACCGCCGACGGCGACATCGTTGACGAGCAGGGGGAGGTGCGCAGCGGCCGCGCGACCGCGGCTGCGGTCAAGCCGCTCGCCGACGGGACCGACGGCCCCCAACTCCGGATCAGCGCGACTGCGATCCGGCTGGTCACGCCGACGGTCGGGATGGAGGATGGCACGGTGGAGGTGCAGCCGCCCGGCGGCGGCCCCATCCGCCGCGGTCGGTTCACCGCCACCTGGGTGAAACAGGATGACGGCTGGAAGCTCGCCAGCGTGCGCGAGAATCGTTTCGAATCCGCCGGCGGCACGGGGCAATTGGCCGACCTCGAGTGGATGGTGGGCGAGTGGGACATCGTCGATGCCGCGCTCCCCGACGCGCCGGCCGGTGCCGGAGCCACCGAAGCATCAGCCGCATCCCGGCTCCGTGCACGCATCCGCTGGAACTCGACCCGGACCTTCCTGATCCGTGAACTGCGCCTCGCTGCTGCGGCCCGCGGCCCCGGTGGGCCGGCCGGTGATGGAGCGGTGCCGGGCGACGACTCCCTGGTGGTGACGCAGCGGATTGGCTGGGACCCGGCTTCGAAGCAGATCCGCTCCTGGTCGTTCGGGGAGGACGGAAGCCATGGTGAAGGGGTCTGGTCCAAGGAGGACGGCTCGTGGTTCGTCCGCACGTCGTCAGTCCTTCCGGACGGATCGACGGCTGCTGCGGTGAACGTCTACCAGTTCGATGGCGGCGACACCTGCACCTGGCAGTCGTTTCCCACCAGCCCCGGAGCCGATGCTCCCGCCCCCGTCACCGCGACGATGGTCCGGCGCAAGGCCCGTTGAATTTCCATTGAAATCCCCCCGGATGCCGTCTGCACCAGCGGAGTTCTGGCGATGAAACGTTCGACGATCTCTCATTCGTTCCCACGGCGCCACGCCGAAAGGCCGCTTCCGATCGGCCGTGGGTCGATCCTCCGTGCCACCCCATCCGCCCTGGCTCAGTGCCTGCTCGCGGCCGCGTGCGCTGCCGTGACGATGCTGCCCGCCGCCGGCCAGCAACCCGCCGGTGGCGGCCGCCCCACCGCGTCTGAGCCGACGCGCCCGGCCATCCAAAGTCAGCCGTCGGCAGCGCCGGCCGCCACTGCGGATGACGACGATTTCGAACGGAAGGCCGCCCTGCTCCAGAGTTCGCGCTGGCGGCGGGCTGTCTTCGAACTGGGGGAGTGGCTCTCCGGACAGTCGATCTACACGCCGCAGCAAGTGGTCCGCATGAAGTCCGATTTCAACCGTCGTGTCGCCACGATGTCGGCGGTCGAATTGGAGGACCTGCTCGACGACCTCGAACTCAAGTTCCAGGTCATGGAGACTCCCGAAGCCAAGGATGCGAGGGCGTGGGTGGGTCAGTATCTTTCGGCGATGAGCGATCAACGGCGGCAGCAGGCCCTGCGGGACGTGCCCGACGTCGTGGCCATGTCGGCCGGCCAATTGGCGACCGAGATCAAACGCATCGAACAGCAGCGCGATGCCATCCGCCAGCGCCAGGACAATTTCGACCAGAGTCGTCAGGCCATGGTGGCCGGGGCACAGGCCAACAGGCAGGCCACATCCAAGGCGATCGCGGCCGGCGAAGCGAATGCGGCGTCCTCGGCCGCCTATTCCCCCTACAGACGGGCCAACAATGACGGCAAGTTGCCGTTTTCGAACGTCAACCCCTATGGAAGCGGGATCGGCTTCGGGTTCGGCGGGTTTGGGGGGCTGTTCTTCAATCTCGGCTCGTTCTGACGTCCCGCAGCCCGTTGCGAGGGTCCACCCGTGGCCTGGGGCCGCTCGAAAAGGGTCCCTTTCCACCGGAGCTGCGCTCCCGGCACCTTCCGATCCATCCATCATCCGGTCGCGCTCGCCGGAAGCCGGACCGGGCGGTATAACTGGGTCTTCCCGTCACGGCTCCGCCAGGGTCAAGTCCTGGTCGTTTTTTTGAACCGGAGTTCGTGACGTTTTTCACGAAGTCGCGTTTTGCGGCTGAAACTTCGCGGTTTGTCCTGATCTGGTGGGGCAGGAGGCCCCCCGGGCGGGGTTGCCGGCTGGTTCGCTGCCCGGTTTGACGCATCCGCTCGGAGCGGTCCATGGACGCAATTCTCCCCGTGCTGCTGTTCGTGGCGATCTCCGCCACGGTCGCCGTCGGCTTGGTGGGGGCTGCGGGCTTGGTGGGGCCGAACCGCACCAGCCCCGTCAAGCAGATGCCCTACGAGAGCGGGATGGATCCGGTGCACGACACGCGCCGGCGCTTCGACGTCCGTTTTCATCTCGTGGCGATCACGTTTCTCGTGTTCGACGTGGAACTGCTTTTCCTCTACCCATGGGCCGTGGCGAGCCGTTCTCCCGCCGGCATCGATGCGGCGGTCCGGGAGGGGGTGGTGAGCGGGCGCGGCGTGGTGTTCGCGGCGGCAATGGTGTTCATCGCGCTGGTCGTGATTGGTTTCGCCTACGACTGGCGGAAGGGGGTGTTCCGATGGCGGTAGAGATGCCGGAAAACGTCGTCGTCAGCCGTCTCGACGAACTGGCGAGCTGGTGCCGGAAGAACAGCCTCTGGCCGATGCCGTTCGCCACCGCATGCTGCGGCATCGAACTCATGGCCACAGGTGCCAGCAAGCACGATCTGGCACGCTTCGGCGCCGAGGTCTTCCGCTTCAGCCCCCGGCAGTGCGATCTGATGATCGTCGCCGGTCGCGTGGTCATGAAGATGCTGCCGGTGCTGCAGCGCATCTGGCTGCAGATGAGCGAACCGAAGTGGTGCATCTCGATGGGTGCCTGCGCCAGCACCGGTGGTGTTTTCGACACCTATGCGGTCGTCCAGGGGATCGACCGGTTCATCCCCGTCGACATGTACGTGCCCGGCTGTCCTCCGCGGCCCGAACAATTGATCCAGGCGATCATCGACCTCCAGGACAAGATCCAGAGCGAGGGCACGATCTCCGGCCGGGAGTTCGACACCCCCGAGCGGCAACTGCGGAAACGCGCGCTCGTTGAGGCGATCGGGCCGCTCGCGGCCGACGCCGCGCGGAACCCCGTCCTCCAGCGACAACTCTCCGGAATGGCAGCCGCCCCGACCCACTCCTGACCCCGACAGGGTCCGCCCCTCCGTCCACCGTCACCCACTTCACCATGAGCCAACCACCCACCGACGGATCCGTGCCGTCCCCAGCCGACCAAACCGCCGTGGCCGGGCGGCCCGGCGCTCGCGCCGTCCCGGCGGAGCTCGAGGTGCGGTTCGGAACGCTCGAGCACTCGTCGTTCCGGGGTCAGGAGCGGATCGTGGTGCCAGTCGGACGGATGTTCGACATCCTCGCGTTCCTCAAGGATTCGGGATTCGATCTCCTCGTCGACGTCACCTGTGTCGACTACCTCGAATACCGCGGCGCCCGTCACCGCTACGGGCTGGTCTACCTGCTGGCGGCGACCGCCGATAACCGCCGGCTCATCGTCCGGGTGTTCGTCGACGACCCCGATCCGACCGTCCCCTCGGTGGTGCCGATTTGGGGGGCGGCCAATTGGCTGGAACGCGAGGTTTGGGACCTGTTCGGCATCCGCTTCACCGGCCACCCCGACCTGCGGCGTCTTGTGCTCCCGGAGGGGTTCACCGCCCACCCGCTGCGGAAGGACTACCCGCTGCAGGGGCGCGGCGAGCGCCACAACTTTCCTGTCCTCTCCCGCGACGACGGCTGATCACCACCCCCACCCGGCAACTCCCCCCGCACCATGTCGATCGCCGCATCACCAGCCGCGCCATCAGCGGCGCAGCGCTCCGAGGATTACCTCTGGACGCTCAATTTTGGTCCCCAGCATCCGGCCACCCACACCACGCTCCGGCTCGTGCTGACGCTCGAGGGGGAACGGGTCGTCGACGCGCTGCCCGAAATGGGTTATCTGCACTCCGGTTTCGAGAAGATCGGCGAGCACCTCACGTTCAACCAGTACGTGACGGTCACCGACCGGATGAACTACATCTCTCCGATCGCCAACAACGTTGCCTGGCACCATGCGGTCGAGACACTCCTCGGCATCGATCTCACCCCGCGGTGCCGCCACATCCGCACGATCATCTCCGAGTTGGCCCGCATCAGTGACCATCTGCTGTGCAACGGAGCGGTCGGTCTGGACACCGGTGCATTCACGTTCTTCCTCTACGCCTTCTACCAGCGTGAGGTGATCTACGACATCTTCGAGACGCTCTGCGGAGCCCGCTTCACCAACAGCTACACGCGGGTCGGGGGGGTGTCGCAGGATTTCACCCCGCTGGTGATCGAGAAGATCAGGGCCTTCCTCGACACGTTCCCGAAGACGCTCGACGACATGGAGCGCCTGCTCACCCGGAACCGCATCTTCGTCGACCGCACCAAGGGGGTGGGGGTCCTCTCCAAAGAGGAGGCGATCGCCCGCGGCGCGACCGGACCGGTGGCCCGCGCCAGCGGCGTGACCCGGGACCTCCGCAAGGACGAGCCCTACCTCGCCTACGGCGAGCTCGACTTCAGGGTCTGCTGCGCGGCGGCGGGCGATTGCTACGCCCGCTACCTGGTGCGGATGCAGGAGATGCGCGAGAGCCTGCGGATCGTCGCGCAGGCGATGGACAGCCTGCCGGGCGGCCCGGTCAACGTCGGCATCGACCAGCGCACCGCGCTTCCCACGAAGTCGCAGGTCTACACCACGATCGAGGGCACGATCTCGCACTTCGAATTGTCGATGAGCAACCGCGGCTTCGAGGTGCCGTGTGCGGAATCCTACGCTGCGATCGAGGCGCCCAACGGCGAACTGGGCTTCTACATCGTGGGTGACGGCAGCGACCGCGCCTACCGCGCCCGATGCCGCCCCCCCTCCGTCCTGCACTTCAGCATCTTCCCCCACCTGATCCGCGGCCACACCCTTTCCGACGTGGTGGCGGTGTTGGGGAGCCTCAACATTATTGCCGCGGAGCTCGACCGCTGAACCCTTCGTCCATCCCCCTCGCGTCCCCCGCGCTGGGCCGCGGAGCTCGACCGCTGAACCCTTCGTCCATCCCTTTCCCCTCCCCGCGCTGGGCCGCAGAGCTCGACCGATGACCGCCCCCCGCAAAGTTCTCACCGACGCGATGGTGGCGCAGATCGAGGCGCTGGCGCCGCGCTACCCGAATCGCCGTGCCCTGACGCTGCCGGCGCTGCATATCGTCAACGCCGAACTGCGTTACGTGCCCCTCGAAGCGGTCGTCGAGGTCGCGCAGGTGCTCGGGCTCGCCCCGGCCGAGGTGCAGGACACCCTCACCTTCTACCAGTTCTTCCACCAGGAGAAGCCGCACGGCAAGGTTCGGGCGTTCGTCTGTCGGTCGATCTCCTGCGCCCTGCGCGGCGGCGACGAACTCCTCGAGCGGGTCTGCAGTTCGTATGGCATTCGCCCCTACGGCACGACCCCCGACGGGGAGTTGACGATCGAGCCCGCCGAATGCCTCGGGGCGTGCGACTTCGCCCCCTGCATCCTCGCCAATGACGACCTCCTCAAAAACATGACGCCCGAGTCCGCCACGGCGGAACTCAGCAAGCCGCGTGCGAGGGCCACCTGACATGGCGCCAATCAAGCCCGTCCTCCTCGAGGCCGTCGGCGTGCCCGATGGTCACACGCTCGCCAGCTACCGTGCCCGCGGCGGCTACGCGCCGCTCGAGCAGACGCTCGCCGGCAAACAGCCGGGCGATGTCGTCGAGATGGTCAAGGCCTCGGGCCTGCGCGGCCGTGGCGGTGCCGGATTCTCGACCGGCCTCAAATGGACGTTCCTCCCCAAGGACCATCCGGGCCCGATCTACCTCTGCGTGAACGCCGACGAGAGTGAACCGGGCACGTTCAACAACCGGATCCTGATGGAGGACGACCCCCACCAGGTGATCGAGGGGATCATCCTCTCGTCCTATGCGACGCGGGCCTCGACGGCCTACATCTACCTGCGCTACGAATATCCGCAGAGCTGGCACCGCCTCCAGGGGGCGATCGACGAGGCCTACGCGGCCGGCTATCTCGGCAAGAACATCCGCGGCAGTGGTTTTTCGCTCGACGTGTTCCTCCACCGTGGCGCGGCGGCCTACATCTGCGGTGAGGAGACCGGCCTCATCGAGAGCCTCGAGGGCAAGCGGGCCTGGCCGCGGATCAAGCCGCCGTTCCCGGCGATCGAAGGACTGTTCCGCAAGCCGACGGTGGTCAACAACATCGAGACGATGGCCTGCGTCGCGCAGATCGCCCGCCGCGGTGTCGAGTGGTTCCGCTCGATCGGCGTGCCCTCCGATCCCAACAATCCGCGCGATCCGGGCAGCTACGGACCGAAGCTGTATTGCCTGTCCGGACATGTCGAGCGCCCCGGCTGCTACGAGGCACCGCTGGGGATCACCGCCCGGCAACTGATCGACCACTACGGCGGCGGGGTGTGGAAGGGGCGCAAGGCCAAGGCTGTCATCCCCGGCGGCATCTCGATGGGGCTGATGACGGAGGGCGAACTCGACACGCCGCTCGATTTCGCCGGCCCCGGCAAGGTGGGCTGCCTCGGCCTCGGGACCGCCGCGGTCGTCGTCATCGACGAGACGGTGAGCATCGTCGACTTCCTCCACAACTCCTGCCGGTTCTTCGCCCACGAGTCGTGCGGCCAGTGCACCCCCTGCCGCGAGGGCACGAGCTGGTCGCTGCGGATCCTCGAGCGGATCCGTGCCGGCAAGGGGCGACTCCAGGACCTCGATCTGCTCCTCGAGATGGGCAACACCATGGGGATGATGCCCGGCTCGACGATCTGCGGACTCGCCGACGGAGCGGCCTGGCCGATGAAGAACGCGATCCGCAAGTTCCGTGGTGAGTTCGAGGACTACATCCGCCGCACCAACCCGGACGGCTGGATGGTCACCGACCCGGTTCCCGCACTCGCCATCGTGGGAGCGCACTGACCCATGCCCCAAGTCATCGTCGACGGCCAGGAAATCGAAATCGGGGCCCACGAGCGGCTCAACTGCATCGAGGCGGCCCGCCGCGCCGGCAAGGAGATCCCGCACTACTGCTGGCACCCTGGCCTGTCGGTGGTGGCCAGTTGCCGGATGTGCCTGATCGAGACCGGACAGCGCGACGCTGCCACCGGCAGGATCGCGATGGTCCCCAAGCTCGTGCCGGGGTGCCAGACGCCCGTCAAGGACGGCACGGTGATCGTCACCGAAAGCGCGTTGGTGAAGGAGAGCCGGGCGCGGGTCGAGGAAGCGCTGCTCATCGACCATCCGATCGACTGCCCAATCTGCGACAAGGCGGGTGAGTGCCTCCTGCAGGACTACCATTTCGAGCATGGACAGCCGCAACGCCGCGCCGACCTGCAGCCATTCCACAGCCGCCGCCGCGACGTCGGTCCGACCGTCACGCTGTTCGTCGATCGGTGCATCATGTGCACCCGGTGCGTGCGCTTCACCCGTGAGGTGTCGGGCACCGGGGAGTTGATGGTCACGAGCCGCGGGGCGAAGGAGGAGATCGACTCCTTCCCCGGCTTCCCGCTCGACAACAAACTGGCGGGCCACGTCGTCGATCTGTGCCCGGTCGGCGCGCTCGGTGACCGCGACTTCCTCTACCAGCAGCGGGTCTGGTTCCTGAAGCACGAGGCCAACGTCTGCGGCGGGTGCGCCACCGGCTGCTCGATCATCACCGAACACAATCAGGACACCGTCTACCGACTCAAGCCGCGCGAGAATCCCCACGTCAACAAGTGGTGGATGTGCGACGAGGGACGGTACGGCTGGCACCATCTGCACGATCCAGCCCGGCTGCTGTCGGCCGAACGGCGGACGGCCCCGGACCGATCCGGCGCGGCGTGGCAGACGATCGACTGGCCAGAAGTCGTCGATCGGTTGCGGTCCGACCTGGCCGCCGCCGGTGGCCTCGCGGTCGCGGTGTCGCCGATGTTGACAGTCGAAGAGGCGTGGATGCTCTGCGCGGTCGCCCGCTCGATCGATCCCGCCGCGTTCCTCGCCGTCGGCCATGTGCCCCGGCAGGGAAGCGACGAGACCTTTCCCGGCGGGTTCACGATCCGCGCGGAGAAATGCCCCAACCGGCATGGCGTCGAGGCGGTGCTGGCGCTGTTCGATCCCGCCGTGCCCGGGTGGGACGATCTGCTGGCCCACGTGAGGGGGGGCCGGGCCCGGTCGGCCTGGGTCACGGCCGGCTATCCTGCACCCTGGCCTGCGCCCTGGATCGACGCCGACACCGCCGCAGCGTTCGCCGGGCTGTCGTGTCTGGTCGTCCAGGACCTGTTCCCCTCGGCGCTGTCGGATCAGGCGACTTGGAGGCTGCCCGCTGTCGGCTTCGCCGAACGGGCCGGCACCTGGGTGAATGCCGGCCACCGGGCCCAGTGTTTCGAACAGGCGATCCGGCCACCCGCCGGAGTCTGGCCCGAAGGGCGGTTGTTGTGGAACATGCTCGGGCGCCGCGGGCTCTACGATCCGGTCGCCGTCCGCCGGCAGATCGCCGGCGCGGCTGCGTCGCTGGCGGCGCTGGACGGTGACGTGCCCGCCACCGGGATCGACCTGCGGATCCTCCAATTGGCCTCGAACGGGACCCCCTCACCCGCATGAACGCCGTGCTCCCCTCCCCGACGACCATCGCGGCGCTCGTGAAGATCGGCCTGCTCGTGGGCGGCCTGATGACAGCGGCAGCGTACCTCGTCCTGCTCGAGCGCTGGATCGCCGCCTGGGTCCAGGACCGCAAGGGTCCCAACCGGGTCGGCATCCCGCTGACGAAGATCAAGCTCTTCGGCCTCGGCCAACCGCTCGCCGACGGGCTGAAGATCATCCTCAAGGAGGACTTCACCCCGTCGCACGTCGATCGGGTGCTCTACAACGCCGCCCCGCTCCTCATCCTCGCCGCCTCACTGGCGATTTTCGCCGCGATCCCCTTCGGCAGCGTGCTGCCGCCGCTGGGCATCCCCGGCCTGCCCGATCCGGTGCCATTTCTCGTCGCACCGGGTCTCGACGTGGGCGTGCTGTGGGTCTTCGCCCTGTCGAGCATCGCCGTCTACGGTGTGCTGCTCGGCGGTTGGGCCAGCAACAACAAGTACGGATTCCTCGGCGGGGTGCGGAGCAGCGCCCAGCTGGTGGCCTACGAGATCCCGCTCGGCCTCGGCCTCCTCGGCGTGGTCCTCGCCGCCGGATCGCTCAAGCTCGACCGCATCATGGAGGCCCAGGCTGAAAGCGGCGTCTGGTACGCCTTCGCCCAGCCGCTGGGATTCATCGTATTCCTCGTGGCGAGCTTCGCCGAGGCGGCACGGCTCCCCTTCGACCTGCCGGAGGCGGAGCAGGAACTGGTCGGCGGCTATCACACCGAATACTCGGGCATCCGCCTCCTCCTGTTCCTCGTGGCCGAGTTCCTCCACATGATCACCGCTGCGTTCCTGATCGTGATCATGTTCCTCGGCGGATGGCATCTCTGGGGCATCACGGGCTCGGGCCAGGAGGTCACCTGGATCGGAGCCCTGCTCCGCTTCGGCGTGCTGTCGGCGAAGATCCTCGGGGTGATCGTCTTCTTCATGCTCGTCCGCTGGAGCTGGCCGCGGTTCCGCTTCGATCAGCTGATGAACCTCGCCTGGAAGGTGATGCTGCCGCTGGGACTGGCCAATCTGGTGACTGTCGCCGTGGTCGAGGAGTACCGCCCGTGGTTGGCGGAACGGCTCGGCCCGGCCGGGGCAGGATGGGTGGCACTGGGCCTGCCGTGGGGGATGTTCTTCATCGGGTGGCTCATGGCCGGCCTGCTCACCCCCAGCGGCACCGACAACCGACCGATCCGCACCCACGGGCCACTCGATGCCGAGCATGCCCTGGACACCGACCTGGTGGAGGCCTGACATGAAGCCGACCGATCCGGCGATCGTGTGGCTGGAGGAGAAGCCGCTGGGCCTCGCCGAGCGCCTCTACCTGCCGCTGTTCGTCCAGGGGCTCACGACCACGGCCCGCCACCTCGTCAGCCCGAAGGTCACGGTGAGCTTTCCCGAGGAGCGGCCGCGGGTGGGCAATCCGCTCATCTACCGCGGCGTCCATCGGCTCAACAAGGATGCGCAGGGCCGGGTCCAGTGCGTGGCCTGCTTCCTCTGCGCCACCGCCTGCCCGGCCCACTGCATCGACATCGTCGCCGCCGAGAGCCCGTGGCCCGACCGGGAGAAATACCCGGAGAGCTTCCAGATCGACGAACTGCGGTGCATCTTCTGTGGGATGTGCGAGGAGGCGTGCCCGGTCGATGCGATCGAACTCACCAGCCTCCTCGACCTCACCGGCCGGAGCCGCGAGGAGATGATCTTCGACAAGGAGAAACTGCTCAGCGTGTACGACATGACCAAGGACGCCGAACCGATGAGTTCGGCCGGCCTGAGCGGGGGCAGCGCCCACGCCCACGCCGGGCCACAGGTGAGTGGCAGCCAGGGGGGAGCCCCGTGATCGCCGCGCTGCTTCCCACCGGCACGACGCCGCTGCTGGTCGCCGCCATCGCCGCCGGCACAGCCAGCCTCTGGCTGCTCCTTCCCCAGGCGTCCGGGGCCGGTGGCAGGACCGGGTCGCTCGGTGGTTTTTTCGGCGGACGGACCGGACTGGTCGGGATCGTCCTCGGTCTGGCCGCATTGGCAGGACTCGCTCTCGCCGGCCGGCGACTGGGTGGCCTCGGGGAAGAGGCGGCGTTCCAGTTGGTGGCGCTGGTGGCGATCGTCGGGGGAGCGGCGACGGTGGTCACACGCTCGCCGGTCTATTCCGCCATCTGGTTCGCACTCGCGCTGGCGGGTGTGGCGGGGGTGCTGCTCGTGCTCGGGGCCCAGTTCCTCGGCGTGGCCACCATCGTGGTCTACGCCGGGGCGATCCTGGTGATGTTCCTCTTCGTCCTCATGCTCGCCCAACCGACCGGCATGGCCCCCTACGACCGGGTGTCGAATGAACCACTGCTGGCGGCGATCGCCGGCGGCGTGCTGCTCGCCCTGTTGACGACGTCGATCGGCCGGCTCTCCGCCGATCCCCCTGCATGCTGCACGATTCCCTCGCGGGCCGACGCGATGAACGCAGCCCCCTCCGCTCCCCGTGCCGACAACACCGTCCCCGGGGTGGCCGCCGCGCCGGTCGCGGCGGCGGTGGTGGGCGCTGCCGACCCCGATGCCCTGTCTGCCGATCCGGTCGCCAGACTGGGTCGCGAACTGTTCGGCCGGCATCTGCTCGCGGTCGAGGCGGCCGGGCTGCTGCTGCTGGTGGCCCTCATCGGGGCCATCGCAGTCGTCTCGCGCGGTGAGGAAGCGGGAACGGCCGAAAGGGGTACCCGATGATGTTTCCCTCCCTCGTGCACGACGCCCTCGTCGTCGGTGCCGTGCTGTTCGTCCTCGGGTTGGTGGGCATCCTCACCCGCCGGAACCTGATCGTGATGTTCCTCTCCGCGGAACTGATGCTCCAGGGAATCTCGGTCAGCCTCGTGGCCTGGAGCCGATACCACGGCGACTTCGGCGGCCAGGCCCTGGTGGTGTTCGTGCTGACGGTGGCAGCGTGCGAGGCCGCCGTCGCCCTGGTGTTCGTCCTCCAGGCGTTTTCACGCACCGGCCGACTCGATGCCGCCGCCTGGCAGGAGCTGCGCGATGCCGAGATCCCGCGGCGGATCGACCGTGAACTTCCCGCGAGCGACGCCGTCAGCCCGGTCTGGCCCCAGCTCGCCCCGGCCGGCATCCTGCCGGCGCGCGACGAGACCGCCGAACCGGAGCGGGAACACGTCTGATACCGTGCCGCCGCGTCCGGCGACCGGTCGTCCTTTTCCTCCCCCATCCACCGTCGCTTCAACCCCTGATGCCTCCCACCCTGCCCGCCACCCTCCTGGTCCTCGTGCCGCTGCTGCCGCTGCTGGCTGGGTTGGCGACCGTCGTGTTCGGCCGACGCCTGGGACCACGGGCCCATCTTCCCGCAGTGATCGGGATCGGGGCGGCCGCCGGGGCCGCTCTCCTCCTCCTGCTGGCCGCCCGCGGCAGCGGTGACGGCAATCACGAGGCCCCGCGCCCGGTCGAGTTCACCGTCGATCTCTGGCAATGGGCCACGATCGACAGGGCCCTGGAACCCGCTGCCGGCTCCACGGCCGCGATCCCCGGCACGCCGGTCGGTCGCGGCGCGTCAAACGCCCGTCCCCTGTCCCTCGCGGTGACGCTCCGGCTCGATCCGCTGACGGCGACGATGCTGCTGGTGATCACGTCGATCGGGTTGCTCGTGGCGATCTACTCCATCGGCTACATGCACGACGACCCTGATCAACCGCGGTTCTTCGCGCTGGTGTCGATGTTCGTGTTCTCGATGGCGATGCTCGTCTCCTCGAGCAGCTTCCTCCTGGTGTACGTGTTCTGGGAGGCGGTGGGGGCGTGCAGCTACCTGTTGATCGGCTTTTGGTTCCGGCGCCCCGAAGCCGCCCGCGCCGCCAAAAAGGCGTTTCTCGTCAATCGGGTCGGTGACTTCGGCCTCGCGATCGCGGTGTTCCTCATCTGGCTCACCTACGGCACGCTCGACTTCCATGATGTCCAGGCTGCCGACGGCACGATCCTCCGCGGGGTTCTCGGGCAGGACCGGCTCGCCGATGCAGCGGGATTCGTCGGCGGCACGGTCGGCACGCTGATCTGCCTCTGCCTCCTGCTCGCCGCCTGTGGCAAGAGCGCCCAGGTGCCGCTGCACGTCTGGCTGCCGGACGCCATGGAGGGGCCCACTCCCGCCAGCGCCCTGATCCACGCCGCCACGATGGTCACGGCGGGGGTCTATCTGGTGGCGCGGTGTGCCCCGCTGTTCCTCGTCTCGCCGGGCGCGCTCGCGGTGGTCTCGTTGGTGGGGGCGATCACGGCCCTGGTGGCGGCGCTCATCGGCACGGTGCAGACCGACCTCAAGCGTGTGCTCGCCTACTCCACGATCAGCCAACTGGGCTACATGTTCGCCAGCCTCGGCACCGGCACACTCGCCGGCTTCACCGCCGCGATCTTCCATCTGGTCACCCACGCCTGCTTCAAGGCGCTGCTGTTTCTCGGCGCCGGATCGGTGATGCACGCCATGGGCGGCGTGATCGACATGCGGCGGTTCGGCGGGCTGCGGAAAGTGATGCCGATCACCGCGGCGACCTTCATGGTGGGATCGCTGGCCCTGGCGGGAGTGCCGCCGTTCGCAGGGTTCTTCAGCAAGGACGAGATCCTCGCGGCGCTGCATGCCCGCGGGTGGCCCGAACACCATGGCGGAGACCATCACGACCACGAGCCGGCGGCATCGGCGCCACCCGCGGTGCGCACGGCGAGCCTGCGGGCGGCAAGAGCCGTGACCGCGGCGCCGGTGGCCCGCCGGATAGCCTCACCGGCGGCGAGCCCCACGGCGCCGGGACCCCTCGACTGGCTCGCCGTTGCGGGGCTGTACCGCGGCCTGTTCTGGATGTCGCTGATCACCGCCGGCCTCACCGCCTTCTACACCTTCCGGGCGGTGTTCATGACCTTCACCGGCCCGACCCGCCTTCCGCCGGAGGCCGCCCATGCGCATGGTGGCGGCGGCGACCATGGCGGCGGTGCGGCCCATGACGGTGGGGTCCATTCCGCACATCACGACCACGGGAGCCACGGGGCCCATGGCGGCGGTCACGGCGGCGCGAAGGCTGGAGGGAGCCACGAATCCCCTCCGGTCATGACCCGGCCGCTGGTGATCCTCGCGGCCGCGTCGCTCGTCATCGGCTGGCTGCTGTTCGCCACGCATGGATTGGGTGGATTCCTCGCCGCCACGCCGTCTCTCACCGCTCCGTCGGTGGTCGCCACCCGGGTGCCACCGGCGTTCCACTTCGATCTGGCCATCCAGGGCACGCTCGCTGCCGCGATCGGCATCGCCCTGGCGGCGATCGGCCATCTCGGGCGCCGCAGCGATGCACCGTCGCTCGAGCGGTTCCTCGGACCGCTCCAGACGCTGTTCGCGCGCCGGTTCTTCTTCGATGAGATCGAGTACGCGGCGGTCGTCCGGCCGGTCGAGTGGCTCGCCTGGTTCGCGGCCCTGTTCGACCGTGTGGTCATCGACGGGTTGGTCGATGCCGTCGCCCGCCTGCCGGTGGCGCTCGGCGACCTGGTGCGCCGGGGTCAGGCGGGGGTGCTGCAGCGGTATTCGCTGGCGGGTGTCGCCGGCGTGCTGGCGGTGCTCCTGGCCCTGGCCTGGCAATTGTGGCAGTGAGGCGCTTGACCGCATGAACGGCTTCTCCCCGGCCACCCATCTGATCCTCGCCATCCTCGCCCCGTTGGTGGGCGCCGGCGTCGCCTGGGGCATGGGCTCCCGGGGCACCCACGCCGTCCGGCAGAGCGCCCTGGTGACCGCCCTGGTCACGCTGGGGATCGTGGCGCTGCTGATCCTCCGCGGGCTCGCCGATCCGGTTCTCGCCAGCGGCGGCGCGTTCGCGGTGTCGGATGTGCCCTGGCTCACAGACGGCCCCTTCGCGGTCCGTCTGTCCCTCGGCCTCGACGGGCTGTCGTTGTGGATGTTCGGCCTGTCGGCGCTGCTGACACTGACCGCGGTGCTGGTGAGCTGGGACGCCATCCAGGAGCGGCCCGCCGGGTTCTACCTGCTCCTGCTGGTGCTCGAGGCGGCGATGCTCGGGGTGTTCGCCGCCCGCGACGTGATCCTGTTCTACGTCTGTTTCGAGTTCACCCTCGTGCCGCTGTTCTTCCTGATCGGCATCTGGGGGCACGACGATCGGCGCCGGGCAGCCGTCAAGTTCTTCCTCTACACGCTCGCCGGTAGCGTCCTGTCGTTCATCGGCCTGCTCGCGATCGTGATCTGGAACGCCTCCCACTCGGGCGTGCTCACGTTCGACATCGCGGAACTGACCGCCGGCGTGCGTGCCCATCCGCTCCCGATGGATGCCGGCGGCGGCTGGTTGCAGTGGTTGGTCTTCCTGGCGTTGCTGGCCGGGTTCGCCATCAAGGTGCCGATCGTTCCCTTCCACACCTGGCTCCCGCTGGCCCATGTCGAGGCCCCCACCGGCGGCAGCGTCGATCTGGCCGGAGTGCTCCTCCAGCTGGGGATCTACGGCTGCCTGCGCTTCTCGCTCCCGATGCTGCCCGAGGCCAGCGCCGTGGCGGCACCGGGCCCGTTCG
>SXWA01000191.1 GCA_005791575.1 Planctomycetaceae bacterium | reverse complement strand
GGCGCCGAGGATCGCGAGCAGGTCGAGCGCCTGGCGGGCCCGGACCAGCCGGAGGGCGGCCTGCGACCGGCGGCGCGCGGGATCGGCCGCCTCCGGGCCGGCGGCAGCGGCGAGCGCCTCGGGGAAGCGGGCCGGTGTGGTGATGCCGGTCAGGGGGTCGGTCTGCGGTTCGAAGAAGCTCTCGCGCCGATCGACCAGCGCCACATGGTCGTGTGCCCGGGCCTGGAGCGTGAGCCGGGTCAGTTTCTTCCCCCGGCCGAGGTCGTCGAGTGGGTCGACCACCACCATCACCTGGGGCAGGTCGCCGTGCCCGGGATCGCGGAGGAGTTGGACCGTCTCGAACGCCGACGGACGTCCCAGCCGGGCCGCCAGCAGCACGAGCGTGACGTCGGGGTCGGCCCGCACCAGGTGCACCGCATCGAGGCCGGTCGCCGCGCGCAGCGGCTCGTAGCCCTGCCGGGAGATCGCGGTCGCGAGCGACTCGACGACGGCGTGCTCGGGATGCGCGACCACCGCCCGGTCCACCCCGCGGGAGGAGGCCGTGCGGATCAGCCGGGCCACCAACCGGCTCGCACCGGGGTAGGAGGGGTCGCCACCGGTGAGCGCCAGCGTGCGCGCCGCCGCGAAGGCGAGGCGCTCGTCCGGGGCGTCGATGAGGCGGGCGATCGAGCGCCGCACCGCCGCCGGCAGCGCCGGGGCGACGACGTCGGCGGTCGAGGTGTGGATCCGCTCGATCTCGCGGAGGATCGCCGCCGCCGCGTCGGGCATGTCGCGGTCGACCGCCTCCGTAAGGAGATCGGCCACCAGTGCCGGATCCTCCCCCTCGGGACCGGTGAGGGCGGCGGTGAGGCGCGCGGGGTCGAGGGCATCGAGGGCGGTCGCCGGATCACCGGCGCCGAGGAGCAGGGCCTCGACCCGGGCCAGCAGCACCAGGCGGACCACGGCCGGATCGCGCACGTCGAGGGCGCCGAGGTCGCGGGCCAGATGGAGGGCGTCGAGGCTGCGCGCGGCCCGGGGGCGGAGGGCCACCCGGTCGAAGCGGCCGGTGGTCGGATTCCACACCGTGCGCTCCACCGTCGGCGGGCCGGCGAGGGGATCGCACTCCACCGGCGGCAGGCCGGCCGGCGCGAGGACGCGGTCGAGCCTGGCGGCCACGCGCGCCACCGCCTCGCCGGGGCCGTGCCGGCGCCCTTCACGCGCGGCGAGGACGGCGGCGGCCCGGTCGCGGACCGCCGGCGGGGTGCCGGCCACGGTCGCCGGGGCGAGGAGATGGTCGTTCACGTCGGCGGCGCCACTCGCATCGAGGGCGGCGATGATCCCCGGCCACTGTGGCACCGGCGCCGTGGCCAGCCAGGAGAGGAGCGGCTCACGGGCGTCGTCACCGAGGCCGGCCACGACCGCGCGGGCCAGCGATCGGGCCGCGGCGCGGTCGGGATCGGACGAGGCGAGGACCGCTGCCAGGGCCGGGAGGGCATCCACCCCCGCGCCCGTCAGCCGGGCCAGCGCGTCGCGGCGAACGGCAGCCTCGGGGCTGGCCAGCGCCGCCGCTGCCGCCTCGAGCAGCGCGGGGTCGTGGCGGCGGGCGCGGGCCGTGTCGCGGATCGCGGCGATCACACCGGCGGCCGCCTCGTCACGGCTGGTGAGGAGCCGCTCGAGGTGCGAGAACGCCGCATCGTCGAACGCGTCGCCCAGATCGGCCAACGCCGCGGGCCGGTCCTTGTCGTCGAGCGCCCGGAGCGAGTCGACCATGTCGGCGAAGAACCCGGCCGCGGCATCGCCGGCGTCCACCGCGGCGGCCCGCACGGCGGCGTCGAGTTGTTCGGCCGCGGTCTCCCGGGGCCTGGCGCGGAGCGAGTCGACCACCGATTGGGCGAGCGGGTCGATCCGTTCCGCCGTGGCGGGAGCGGCGATCGGTTCGGGACGGGCCAGCGCGGCCGGTTGATCGTTCTCCGGGTCGGCGGCGTGCAGCGGCCCCGCCGCCAGCATCCCGAGCGTCGTCAGCAGCCCGGCCGCCACCACGCACCACGCCCTGACCAGTCGTGCCGCGTTCACGTCGGAGTTCCGTCAGTGCCCCCCGGGGGCGGGCGCGAGCCGCCGCTGCCAGGCAGCAATCTGGTCGGCCACCCGCCCCGGCGCGGTCGAGCCGAAACTCACCATCCGTTCAACCGCCCGGGAGGCCCCCAGAGCGCCGCGGAAACCGGCGTTCCATCCCCCCCATTCCTTCGAGAACTCCTCGTCGGAAAGCTCCTCCAGAGCCAACCCCCTGGTCATCGCCAGGCGCACCAGCCGTCCGACCGTCTCGTGGGCGGTGCGCTGTGGGAGACCGGCGGCGATCAGCGCTTCCATCAGGCTCGTGGCATCGAGGTGGCCGCGGGCGAGCGTGGCGGCGATCCGCGCGCCGTTGAAGCGCGTCGCGGCCACCAGCGGGGCGGCCACGCCGAGGGCGGCTTCGAGCGTGTCGATCGAATCGAAGATCGACTCCTTGTCCTCCTGCAGGTCGCGGTTGTAGGCGGTCGGCAACCCCTTG
>SXWA01000190.1 GCA_005791575.1 Planctomycetaceae bacterium | reverse complement strand
GATCCATCCGGGATCTTTGTGGGTGGACGACAGCAGACGACATCCCGGCATTCCCATCACAGGACCGGCGAAGCCCCTCCGCCGTCGCCCTCGCATCGGCCCGTCACCCCTGGCTGCGGGTCGATACGAGGGCAAAGGCGCGGGGGGCGTCCCCCTCTGCTGAGCCCGAGCGGAGGCTGCGCCCGCCGCGATGACCGACGGAAATGCCGGAAGGACCTTGTCCACAGCCTGCCTTGGCCCCACGGATCCGGCGGGAATCCCGCCTGACGACGCCGAGGCTCAATCAGCCGGCGGCTGCTCCAGCCACGACGAAAGGTCGCAGCCGAGAAACCGCCCCAGCGACTCGATGCGCGGGCGATAGATCGCGTCGAGCACAGGCCACAGGCTTCTGCGCAGGCGCTCGGGTGTGCCGGTGAAGACGCGTTCCCTGAGGTGGGCGGGAGGGGTAGCAAAACGCTCGATGCCGAGATGATCGCAGCATGCGTCGGCCACCCCGCCGGGGTCTGATCCGATCGTTTCGTATCGCAGGATCAGCAGGTGATCGGCAGGGTAGTGGCCGAGCCAATTGCGCAGACAGGTCTCGTAGTCCCCCCGCGCCAGCGATCCCGCCGACCGGAAGTGATCGGTGAACCACTGATCGGACGCTTCGTCGACGCGCATCTCGGCCCGGCCGACCGCCATCTTGGCCGACGACCAGGCACGGTCGATCGGGTTGCGGATCAGATAGATCAGGCGGACCGACGGAAACGCCTCGCGCACCTCGGCGATCGTGGCCGGGGGAAGGATCGCGTAGGCCGGGGTGATCTCGCCGGCCCGACGCCCGTCGTCACCAGCGAACAGTCCGCGGTACCAGTCGAGGCCGAGGTGGCGTTGCTGATCCCAGAAATGCACTTCCTTGACACCGGGAAACCGGATCGCCGGGTGCTGGCAGAGCACCGCGTGCAACCAACTCGTGCCCGATTTCTGGGCGCCGATCCCGAGAAAGTGGAGCATGGCGGTGGGTATAACCGCCGCCACCGCGACGTCGGAAGCCCAACCGGCAGCTACCGGGGCCCCTTCGTTTCGGCATCCATTGCGGATCGGTGCCGGACGGCGATGATGCTCGCGAGGGGGCTTGCCCGCCTCCCGGTTTCAGGAGGCGACGATGGACGACAGCACCCCGCGACGGCGACCGATCCAGGAACTGCTGCCGAGCTGGTTCACCGATCGGCTGGCAGCCGAACCCTGCCGCCTCGCCCTGCTCCTCGTCACCCGGCAGGTCCTCGTCGTCGACCGTATCAGGGCGGTCCGGGAAGCCCCCAACGGAGCGATCTGGATCGACGCCGAACTGATGGTTCCCCACCGGAAGGACGGCTTTCCGTGGGGACACTTTCCGGTGATCAAGGCGTCGGGGGCCGACCGCGCGCTCTGTTCGATCAACGCCGCACACGTCGTCGCGGTCGTGGAGGTCGATCCCTGGGAATTGCCACCGCTGGAACCGCAGCCCGACTGAGCCTGCACCGCCACCGTGATCTCGGCGGCGCCCGCGGCCCGGATCGCCTTGAGTACCGCGATCATCGTGGCACCGGTGGCGATGCCGGCGCCGAGCCGGTCCCCGTGGCCCCGTCTCACCCGCCCGCATCCCCCTGCCGCCGCCAACCCTTCCCGGCCCGCCTCCGCCGGGCCAGTGACGCCACCGGTGGCGCGGCCCTCACGCAGACACTTCGTGGCGGCGCCGCCGGTCCCCGGAGGGCGTTCGCCCTGCGGGGACCTTTGGCCCGTCATCGTCATGTCTGCCTCTCCGGCCGGTAGACGGGTGTCGCCTCCAGAGTGAACACGAGCAACTCCTCACCGGTGACGGTCGAGATGTCGTGGTGCACGCTGACGAGCTTGACCCCCACCGCCGATTCCACCAACGATTCCAGCCACCCCCTCCCGGTCGCCACCATGTGGGTCCGCACCTGTTTGAGGAGGGCCCGGCCGTTGACCGGGTCGGCGGCGTGGCCATGGCCATGGCCGTCGGAATCCCGTCGCGGCGCGATCAGGTGGCGCTCCGCCGGTGTCAGTACCCCCTGCAGGCGGACCACCACCAGCGTGCCGATCAGGTGGGCGTGGATGTCCTTCGGCCCGCGACCGATGAACTCCTGCTGAAAACGTAACACGCCATCGCAGACGGCAGCCTCGATTTCCCCTTGCGACTTCATGATGCCTCCGCACGGGATCATGTCCGACTGGATTGCGGCACCAGGGTGGCCGCCACCTCGCCGTGGCCATTGCCATTGCCATTGCCATTCCCGTTGCAGATCCGCTCCCAGACCTCACGCCGATGGATCGGCATCTTCGCATCGGCCGCGAATCCCAACCGGACACGCCCTCCCTCGATCTCGAGGATCGTGATCTCGAGGATCACCTCGAGATCCTCCGGGCGACCGATCACGACACTTTCGCGGCTCTTCCTCGTCAGCACCAGCATGGGGCACCTTTTTCATGGTTGTGGCTCCTTCCGTGTTCCGGTTCCCTCCGCGTCCTCGTGATCAAGCCCGGGCGGATCCAGAGCCGCCCGGTTCAGCAGTCCGGTGATGGTCGTTGACCGGCACCCCGAGCATCGGGTGGGGCCGGCCGAGCAGAAAAACATCGACGGTCGGATGGGTGGAGAGCGTCTTGAGAATGCTGCCGTTGACGGTGTCGACGTGGACCGCCGCTCCGCGGAGCACGACACCGGTTCCCTCGATCACGTGCCGCCGGAGCGGATCGAGCCCGCGGTTGAAGACGGCCGCATGGACCTGCCTCACCCGCCGCGCTCCGGCAGGATCGCGTGCCTGGAGCCGCTCCGCGGCGGTCAACGTCTCGTGCAGGGTGATCACGAGCCAGTTGTCACCCGCGACGACGGTGGCTCCCGAGGGCACCCGGCCGACAAGGAGATGCTCGAACGTGGCGGCCGACTGGGCCACCATCCGTGCCGTGCGCGCGTGCGACAATGAACCGTTGGCTACCCTCGACATGAAAGCCTCTTTTTCGCGGTGACCGGGCCGGAGCCTGGCGGCTCCATCAGCGTGGCGGAGACGGTCCCACCCGATCCCGTACACCGTCCGCCGGGGCCACGCATCACGCGTCAGTGCGCCGGGGGCCGAAACAGGGGAAACCAACGAAAAAAGCCGGCGGGAGAGAACGCCCCGTGGCCCTCTCTCTCGCCGGCTTACGCTGCGATGGACCCGCCGGCTGCGCCGGCATGCCCCTCGTTTCGTCTTCCGTCAGTTGAACAGTCGCCGCTGTCGGCCCGAGAAGCCTCTGCTTCCCTAACCGGCAACGAGAGTCAGTATAGAGGTCTCTCTGGGAAACGCAACAAGCAGCGTTTTCCGTCACGCGACGTGCGTTTCACGTTCGTGTGGAAACTCCGTCGAGGCCCCCACCAGACAACCCATGTTCGGTGGAGTTCGAGACCCATCCGTGGAGCCTGCTCCTTGGCGCCAGTTCATGGGGAGAACCGTCGATGAGCATGCGCCCGCAGGGAGAGATCGAGGAGGACGACGTCGAAGGAAAAGCCCGAGAGCACGTCGGCCGCGGCGCGACCGGCCCCAGTGGGACCGGCCACGCCGTGGCACCCGGCGCGATCGCAGGGTCGTTCAGGCGCCGGTGATCGCCACCTTGTGCGGCTTGCCGGCCTGGGTCTTCGTCATCTCGATGGTGAGAACGCCGTTCTCGAACCGCGCCGCCACCTTCGCCGGATCGACCGACTCCGGGAGCGGGATCGTCCGACTGAACCGTCCGTACTGGCTCTCCCGGTGCGTCCACCCGTTGCCCTTCGTCTCGGTGGACGACTTCTTCTCGCCGCTGATCGCCAGCCGCTCGGCGGTGACGTTCACATCGACGTCCTTTGCCACCACGCCGGGCAGCTCCATCCGCACCTGCACGGTCGCATCCGACTCGGCGACGTCGATCGGTGGCAACCACGCCGGGCCGTCATCCGTCTCGGCGACCGGCGGGAGGGTCCAGCTCGGTCGCACGAGCAGGCCATCGAACAAGCGGTTCATCTCGCTGCGGAAATCGGCCACCGAGGGGAGACCGGCGAACTCGGTCATCCCTCCACGACGGCGCACGGGAATGAGCGACATGGGGCACCTTTTCATCGATGGCACCGCCGGGATCGGTGCCGCGCAGTGATGTCGGGCGGCGGGGTGACACTCACCACGCCCCCGGGTCCCGGCCGACGGACGCGGTCGGCGATCAGAAGCAGCCGCTGCGCACCTCGCTGGCGATCAGCTCCTTGAGCCGCTGGATGGCCTGCTGATCCTGGCGCTTGAGGTCGATCCACAGGCTGCGGATCTCCTGGCGCCAGTCGGCGTTGGCGGCGTACTGGTCGTAGCGCCACAGGCTGTCGAGCCGACGGCTCAGCTCATGGATCAGATCGTGGTCGTGGTCGGCACAGCCGCACGACTCGCCCAGGTGGGCCAATTCCCTCTCCGCGGCAAGGCTCACGGTGGATCTCCTCTCGTGACAGGGTCGGATTCGGCCCCGACGCCACGGCGGCGCCGGACGGCCCGGGCCGTGCTCACGGCATGACGATCAAGTTGTTCTCCACGTTGATGACACCGGGCGCCGACCAGGCGGCCTGCTGGGCCTCGGCCCGCTCCGCCCAGCTGCGCACGTTGCCGCGGAGCACGATCCGCCCGTCGGTGGCATGGACCTCGACCCGACGGGCATCGACCTCGGCCGACCGGCGGAAGGCGTCCTCGATCTTCTTCTGGACGTCGGCGGTGCGCACCGGCGACACGAGGGTGATCGTGTTGGTCACCCCACGGACACCGGTCAGCACACGCACGTCACGCTCCGCGGCATCACTCTGGTACTTCCAGGTGGCGCTCCCCTCGAGCGTCACCCAGCCGTCACGGACGCCGACCTTGATCTTCTCGTCGTCCACGTCGGCATCCCACTTCAGGCTGTTGAGCACGGCCGTGGCGATCTCGGCGTCGGTGCGCGCATGGGGTCCGCCGATCTTCACGGCGATGTCGTTGGCCACGGCCCGCACACCGTAGACGCGCTTCGACACCTCCTCCGCCTTGGTCTTCTCGAGATAGGTGCCCACCTGGCCGGTGAGCGTGATCACGCCGTCGGCGGAGGCCACACCGATCTTCGATGCCTCGACGCTTGGCTCCCACTCCAGTTCGGCGAGCACGTCGTGCTGCAGTTGCTTGTCGGTTTTCATTGCTGATCTCTCCTCGAGGGGGGATGGCGAAGGGTGACTCCCGGCTCCGGGAGCAGGTCCGTCGAGGACTGCCGACCGCCTGACCACGCCAACTCGTGGCGCGGGGATGCCGCGGGCGGAGAGGGCAGGACCGACGACCCGGAACCGTTGAGCGTTCCGTCCGTGGAGCCGTCGTGCCGCAATGCCTCGCGGAGCTCGATCCATCAATCGCGGCGCCGGCACCGCCGGTCAAGTCACGGGGCCACGGCGGCGATTCAACCGTCGTGGCCCCGGATTCCGGCCGCCGCAGGCGGGGGACAGTTGTGCCCCGGCGATCGGAGGAGCGAATCGAGGGTGTTCGGGATCCGGCCGCTGGTCAGGCCGCCGCCCGGCAATCGCCACCGAGCGGGGCGAAGGCCGGCTGCCACGCCTCCGCCGCCGAAACCACGGCATCGACCATGCCGATGAGCTGCCGACCGGTGAGCCGGCCATCGCCGACGAACGTGTCGACGACGAGGCGGAGGCTGTCGCCCATGGCGTCGTGCTCCACCTTGACCAGCGGCGTCTCGGCGGCGAGCCGGCAGCCGGTCGCGCAGTGCTCTGCGATGCTTCCCCGGCAGACGAACGCCCGTTCGAGGCTCACCCGGCAGCGGTGCCCACGGTCGGGAACCTCGATCCTGGCGATCGCCAGAGCCTCGCCACGCGGATTGCGGTAGTGCTCGGTGGTGAACACCACCCGGACCACCATCTCGTCGCCGTCGAGATGGTGGGGAATCCCCCGGCGGGTGAGCAGGCACGCGCAGTGGCGCAGACTGGTGGGCATGGGTACTCCTTTTCCCGTGACCGAGGGCATCCATGCCCTCTGATGGTCATACGCTGTCGGTGCCGCGATCGTGCGCGCCCCCCGACCGGCCCTGCGGGACCGGGTCAGACGGTCGGCATCCCCGGCCGACGGACGACGAGTTTGACGGGGTCGGGCGACGCCGCCCACGTCGCGAGGATCGTCTTCCCCGACAGCAGCCGCGTGGTGGCCGTCCCGGTCGAGCAGCTCGTCTCGGAGCCTGCCATTGAAGCTCTCGACGTACCCTTTTCCCAGGGACCGGCCTTCTGGATGAAGAGCGTGCGCACGCATGCCCTCCCCAGCCATTCCTGGATCTCCTTGGCGACGAACTCAGGGCCGTTGTCGCTCCGCAGATGCTCCGGTGCACCGCGGACGGCGAAGAGGTATTGCCGGGTCATGATCACATCCCGAGCGGTGAATGACCTCGCACCCTCGATCGCCAGGCACTCCCGAGTGAACTCGTCGATCACCACGAGAATCCGAAGCTGCCTCCCGTTCTCCGTCCGCTCGGTCAGGAAGTCGTAGCTGCACACGTGGTCGCGATGCGTTGCCTTGTACCGCGAGCAGGCGTTGACGTTCCCGGCGATCCGAGGCGTTTTTGCTGCTTCTATGGCACCTGCATGTGCTCCTCCTTCCAGATCCGGTGCACCCGCTTGATGTTCACTTTCCAGTCACCAAAGGCTTCGGGGCCAGTCAACGCACGATGCGTGCGCTCACTCCCGTGCCTTGGGAACGATTCGACGATGTTCCGCATCACCGTCAGAAGTTCGCGGTCGCCGTCGATCTTCCTCGGCCGGTGACAACGCCCCACCCGAGAGCCGGACGGCTGGGAGTGGCGATCGCGGCCCGAGCCATCCCTGAGGAGAAGCAACCAGCGAAGCCGATCGCAAGGCCAAAAAAATGTCGAGCTGGGCGCGTCAGGTTTTCGGCGGTCGATCCGTAAAGGAGGATGAGTCGATTCTCATGCACGCTTCGAACACTCCGTTCAGGACACCGTGGCTTGCCCCTGACCGCACTGGAATGGTCTGGTTGACTGGGTTAGCGCACACATGGCTGCTCGAGCAGGATATATCATTGTCTCTGTGAAAAAAGTCGTCGATGGCGGTAATCAGTCGAGGCTTTCGATCATTTCTTGGTGCCCCGAGAACAGATTGAAAGTCAAAGAAAAAATGCTTCACGGCTCCACTCTCAATGCCGTCAAGCAGTGTTTCGAAGGCATCCAAGGCAGGCCAGTTCAGGCCGGCATTATCGATGACATGGATCTCGCTGAAGTCTACGCGCAGGTTGGTCTCTGACTTGGTACAACCCCGTCGATGAAGCAACCGACCGGCTTGGGTTTCTTGCACCGAGCGACATGAAGGTTCAGGATTGGGTCTGACCGAGGCCGACAGCCGCGTGTGAGGCTGGAGCCGCACGCGCGGCGGCTAACAGCCCGTGGCCAAAGTCCATCCTTGGCCTTTGGCCATCCGAAAAGCTGCGCTTTTCACGGGAGCCGCGCTCCCTGCACCTCATCCGTGAGGTGCAGCAGGCTGTTTGTCCACAGCCTGCGAAGCCGGCCGGTGTCTGAAAACCGAGAGAGCGGCACGCAGGTTCGCGACGATCTGCTCAGGCTTGTGCTTCTTCCGTCGCCTGGGCGTCATCGAAAGTCTCCTCTCCCTTGGGGGTATCGACCTGCATACCGCCTGGATCAGGTTTTCCAATGCAGGCCAGACCTGCGCTCCCCTCCCGTGGTAAAAAAGGGGGTGGTTTCGAGCCCCGCACCTACCAGTGGGCCTCCGGGACATCGAAAACCCCGTTCGCGCCCGTAGCTCAGCCGGATAGAGCATGGGATTTCTAATCCCAGGGTCGGTGGTTCGAGTCCACCCGGGCGTAGTCGGTCGCGCAGCCGGAGCGCGCGGCCGTCAGGCGAGGATTCCCTCGACCACCGTCGCCCCCTCGACCCCCGTGAGACGGAAGTCGAGACCGGCATGACGGTAGGTGAGCCGCCCGTGGTCGAAACCCATCAGGTGGAGGATCGTGGCGTGTAGGTCGCGCACGTGCACCCGATCCTCGACGGCCCGGTAGCCGAACTCGTCGGTGCTCCCGTAAGCGAGGCCGCCCCGCACCCCACCCCCCGCCAGCCAGACCGTGAAGCCATGGTGGTTGTGGTCGCGCCCCGTCGGCTCACCACCACCGATCGGGATCTCCACCCCCGGCGTACGGCCGAATTCGCCGCCGCAGATGACGAGCGTCTCGTCGAGGAGGCCACGCTGCGCCAGATCGGTGAGCAGCCCGGCGATCGGAGCATCCGCCTCCTGCCCGAGCCGACGATGCTCGCCGGCGATGTTGGTGTGGGAATCCCACGGTTGGACGTCGCCGTGGTAGCACTGGACGACGCGCACCCCCCGCTCGATCAAGCGCCGCGCCACGAGCAGCTGGCGGCCGTGCACCGTGTCGGCACGGTACAGGTCGAGCGTCGCCTTCGTCTCCTGCGCGATGTCGAGCGCGTCGGTCGCCTCCATCTGCATCCGGAATGCCAACTCGAACGACTGGATCCGTGCCTCGAGGACCGCGTCTTCGCGCCGCGTCGCCTGGTGGTCGCGGTTGAGCCGGGCGAGGAGGTCGAGCTGCCGCCGCTGCTCGGCGACGGTCGCCCGCGGGCTCTGGATGTCGGCGATCAGCTCCCGTGCGGTGGTCTTGCGCGTGTCGAGGTAGGTGCCCTGGTGGATCCCGGGGAGGAATCCACTCCGCCAGTTCGACGAGTCCGCCACCGGCAGCCCGGGGCACATGGCGACGAACCCGGGGAGATTATGGTTCTCGCACCCCAGGCCGTAGGTGAGCCAGGCACCGTAACTGGGCCGCGGCAGGCGCTCCTCGCCGGTGTTCATCAACCGCATGCTCTGCTCGTGGTTCGGCGTGTTGGCGTGCATCGAGCGGATCACGCAGATCCGGTCGGCGTGGCGGCTGGCCGTCTCACGGAAGATCTCGCTGCACCACAAACCGCTCGCGCCGTGACGGGCGAAGGTGAACGGCGACGCCAGCGCCACCCCCGTCTCCCGCTCCGTCGTCAGGTTTCCCGTCGGCAGCGGGCGACCGGCGAACCGGGCCAGCTCCGGTTTCGGATCCCATGTGTCGACCTGCGACGGCCCGCCATTGAGGTAGACGTGGATCACGTGCCGGGCACGCGGCGTGAAGTGCGGTGCCCGCGGCGCGAGTGGGTCGTCGTGCCCGGGCGCGGCCGAGCCGTCTGCCCGGAGGAGTGCCGGCAGTGCCAGCCATCCCATCCCCGTGCCCGCGGCACGGAGCAGATCACGGCGCGAGATCGGCGTGGGAATGGAGCGCATGGCGGTCATGCCGGGTGGCGCGGGGACGTCAGTCGATGAACATGAACTCGTTCGACATCAGCAGCACCTGCGCGAGCTGCGCGGGGGAGGCGGAACCGAGAAACTCCCCGCACGCCCCGGCCTCAGCCGCCGTCGGGGCGCGGCCGAAAACCAGGCGAAACAGCTCCGCGACCTGCGCGGCGGGCTCCGGGGCGGCAGTCCGCGCGGCGAGGGCATCGGCCCGGGCGAGCATGAACGGCGCGTTGAGGGCGAACAGCGCCTGCTGCGGCACCGTGGTCTCGCCGCGCCGCGGCGTCACGGTGTCGGGATCGGCGGCATCGAAGGTGGCGAAGATGGCGGGGATGTTCTGCCGTTCGACGAACGAATAGATCGTCCGACGTCGGTTCGCCCCATCGGTGATCGGCAGCGGGCGGCCGAACATCGTCGCGTCGAGTTCCCCCGCGACGGCGAGCAGCGCGTCGCGCATCTGCTCGAGATCGAGCCGCCTCCGGCTCCCGCGCCAGAGGAGCGTGTTCGCCGGATCGCGCCGCGCCTGATCGGTCATGACCGGATCGTCCGGGATCCGCGACGACCGCTGGTAGGAGCGCGACGTCATGATCAACTCGTGGAGCGGCTTCGTCCGCCAGCCATTGCGGATGAGGAAGTCGGCGAGATAGTCGAGCAGTTCGTGATGCACCGGTCGCGGTGATTGGAGGCCGAAGTCGCCGGGATCGTCGACCAGCCCGGCGCCGAAGTGGTGCATCCACACCCGGTTGGCCCAGACGCGTGCCGTGAGCGGGTTCGAGGGGGCGGTGATCGCGTCGGCGAGTTCCAGCCGGCCGGAACCGGCCACGAACGGACGCCGCTCGCCGGGGGTGAGGATGCCGAGAAACCGCCGCGGCACCGGTGCTCCGCGCGCCGCCGGGTCGCCGCGCTGGAAGATCACCGGATCGCAGGCCACCTCCGCGTCACGCACCACCAACGCCCGCGGCGCGGCCTCCGCATGCTTGACGGCGATCGCATCGAGCGAACCGACGAGTCCGCGGAAGGCATCACCGGGGGTGCGCGAGAGATAGCCGGCGACGTCGCGCGCCGGAAACCAGACCGGACCATCGGCAGCGGTGAGCAGCGCCGCGAGGGGATCGGTACCGCCCGGATCGGCCCGCCAGGCATCGCGGATGATCGCTCCGTAGGCACGGGCGACATCGGCCATCGACGTCGGCGCGGCGGCGACGAGGCCAGTCACCACCCGCTGATCGACCCCCCGCGCCGTCCACTCCTCCGGGCGGAGGCGCATCTCCCGGACGAGATCGTGCCAGGGACCGAACAGCGGGTCGTCGGCGAATGCCCGCCGCGCGACGAGCTGCCGCCAGCGCCGGGTGATCTGCGGGCGCAGCTGCTCGGGGGTCAGTGAGAGGAAGAAAAACGACGTCTCGGCGACGTCCGGCCCGGTCGTGGCGATATGGACGAGGTAGTCCGGAGTGCGTTCGCGGGCGGTGAGCAGCACCTCGGCATGGTGGGTCTGCTGCTGCCGCATGATCTCCACCAGCTTCGCCGCATACTCATCCTCGAAGGCCCGGCCCGCCTCGGCGACCGGCCCGATCCGGGGCGGGTCGATCGGTTCGACGGTACTGGCGAACACACCGTAGAGCGAGTAGTAGTCGGCGGTCGGCACCGGATCGAACTTGTGGTCGTGGCAGCGCGCGCACGCGAGCGAGAGGCCGAGGAACCCGCGCCCGACGACGTCGATCTGGTCGTCGATGACGTCGTGCCGGTTGCCGTCGAACAAGCGCCCGAGCGTGAGCAGCCCGAGGGCCGCCAGGTCGGGCGAGTCGGCGGGCAGACCGAGCCGATCGGCCGCGATCTGCTCGCGGACGAAGCGGTCGAAGGGGCGGTCCTCGTTGAAGGCACGGATCACGTAGTCGCGGTAGGTGTGGGCGAAGGGACGGATCCGCGCGTCGCCATACATGAGCACGCCGTCCTTGGCATCGGAATAGCGGGCCACGTCGAGCCAGTGGCGCCCCCAGCGCTCGCCGTACTGCGGCGCGGCGAGCAACTCGGCGAGCAGGTGGGAAAACTCCGCCGGCGGCGTGGCGAGTTGCCGCGCGGTCGGTGGCAGACCGACGAGATCGAACGTCGCCCGGCGGACGAGCGTGGGCGCGTCGGCCGGCCCGTTCGGCGTGAACCCGCGCTCGCGCAGCATCTGCTCGACGAGGGCGTCGACCGGGTGATCCCCCGCGGCGATCACCGGTGCCACGATCGGCTGGAACGCCCAATGCCGCGCCGCGGCCGTGTCGATGTCGGTGACCACGCGCTCCCCATCGCGCGGGTCGAACGCGCCCCCGCGGATCCAGTTCGAGAGATCCTCGACTTCGTCGTCGGTCAACCGCCCACCGGCCTCTTCCGGCGGCATGCGCAGCTTCTCGTCGTGGTGCGTCACCGCCCGGATGAGCAGGCTGGCCGAGGGATCGCCGGGGGTGATCGCGGGCCCCCGTTCGCCCCCCTGTTGCCACCCCGCGCGGGAGTCGAGGCGGAGTCGCCCCGCCGCCTCTTCGGCCCCATGGCAGCCCAGGCAGCGTTCGACCAGAAGCGGTCGGATCCGTCGCTCGAAGAAGTCGGCGGGCGCGGCCGGCACCCCGTCGGCGGCCGCCGGCGCGGCACCGAGGAGGATCGTCAGCGCCCAGCCCCATCGCACCGCGCGCCGCTTCTGGTGAACGTCTCGGCTCATCTCCATTCAACCGTCCTCCGGGTCGCACCCGAAACCGTCCCCACACCGACCGCAACGGGCAGCCCGACGGCACGCGGCTGCCGGGTGACAGCGTATCAGCCGGTGCCGGCGTGGTCGATTCCAGGCGCCCCCCCGCGCTCGGCGGGCGTGCGGCCGGCGAAGCAGACGAGGACGCTCGGGAGGATGAGGAAGTCGGCGACGAGCGCGGCCAGGATCGCGAAGATCGACAGGGCCGCGAACGTGCGTAGCGGGGGCAGTCGGCAGAAGAGCAACGGCGCCATCCCCGCCGCGAGGGTGGCAGCGGCGATCACCATCGCCCGGCCGCTCGTGCGCAGCACCCGCTCCACCGCCGCGCGACGGGAGAGCCCCCCGCGACGGAAGCGGAGGAACGCGGCCATGAAGTGGATCGCGCTGTCGTCCGCCAGGCCGAGGGCGATGCTGAAGGTGACGGCGCTGGCGAGGCGCAGCGGCTCCCCCGTCGCCACGAGCACGGCACTGGTCGCCAGCATCGGGAACATGTTGGGGAGGATGCACAGCATCCCGGAGCGGAATGAACGGAAGGCCACGATCGTCATGGCGAGGATGATCACCGCCGAGGTGAACAGGCTCGAGCGGGTGTCCTCGATGATCTGGTAGACGTTCCGCGCGGCGGTGACCGCCGAGCCGGTGAGCCCGAGGTGGTAGCCGGGATGGGCCGCCTCGAGGGCCGCAAGCCTACGGGCGAGGTCGTCGAACTGGGGGAGGAGCCGGGCGGCACCGACGTCGGGCACGTGGGCCGTGACCACCGCCCGGCGCAGGTCGGGCCGGATCACGCGGTGGAGGTGACGCTCGGGGATCCGGTCGAGTTGCCGGACCGCCGCCTCGTCGATGACCCCGTCGCGGGCGAATCCCTCGAGCAGCGACAACGGTGAGAACACGCCGTGCAGGTCGGGGGTGCGGGCCAGCTCGGCCTCGACGAGCTCGAACATGCCGAGCACGGCGGGGGCACCGACACCGAGATCGGGTGGCCACTCCACCGTCGCCGAAACGAGAAGCGAGCCGCCGAGTTTCTCGTCGCACAGACTCGTCACCGCCACCGTGGGATCCCCGGCGGGCAGCATCTCGAGCCAACGGATGTCGCTCTTCAGTCGCAGGCTCAGCGCGGCGAAGGCGATGATCGCGACGACGGCGGCTCCGAGGGTGAGCCACGGCCGCCCGAGGCACACCAGGGCCAACCGGCCGAGAAGCCCCGGATCGCCGTCGGTGTCGCCACCCGCATCGGCCGGTTCGTCGCCCCCGACCGTCGGCCCCGCGGTTGTCTGCCCGAGGAGGCCGTCACGCCCGAGCGCCACCAGCGGCATGACGGAGAGCACCGCCGCCAATGCCAACACCGTGCCGACACCCCCGGCGATGCCGAACTGCCGGACGCTGGCGATTTCCGCCACGCCCAGGGCGCCGAATCCGACCGCGGTCGTCAGCACCATGAGCACGCATGCCGACCCCACCGTGACGAGCGACAAGGCGACGGCGCCGCCATTCGAGAGCCCGGCCCGCCGGGCGTTCTGGTAGGCGACGATGAGGTGGGCCGAGTCACTGAAGCCGAGGACGAAGATCAGGCTCGGCAGGATGGTGTTGAGGCCGTTGATCCGCTGCCCCGTCAGCCCCATCCAGCCGAGCGTCCACACCAACCCGACCGCCGGCCCGGCGAGCGACATCACCACCGACCGCCAATCCCGGAAGGCGCACGCCGCGACGACGATCGTGGCCACCGCCGAGAGGGTGAGGATGCGGTAGAACTCCACCTGCACGGCCCGGACCACGTCGACCCGCAGGGGGGGATGGCCCGCCAGCGTGATCCGCACCGGGCTCCCCGTCAGCACCTCGTCCACCAGACCACGGAGCCGGTCGATCTGGGTGGACAGCGGGCCGATTCCGCCCGCGGTCTCGCGGAGACGGATGAGGATGAAGAGCGCGGAACCGTCGGCGGCGATCAATTGACCGGCGAGCGCGGGATGCTCGCGCGCCGCGGCGAAGGCGGCACGGAACCGCTCGGGGGTGAAGTTCTCCCGCGCGCGGGGAAACAAGGGCACCAGGGGCTGCCCCACCCGCCGCGCGTCGAACGGGCTGGCGACGTAGAGCACGCCATCGACCCCGCGGAGGGCCTCGATGAGGCCGAGGACGCGCTCGATCTCCGGCACGTCGCCCGGATCGAGGCCCGTCACCGCGGCGAGCACGTCGGTGTCGTCCGGACCGAACTCCCTGAAGAAGCGGTCGAGCACGCGACGGTCGTCGTCGTCGCGGAGGATGAAATTCCGCGGATCCTCGTCGAAATTGAGGCGACCGAGCCCGACGGCAGCGACGCAGGTCAGCAGGGCCACCGCCAGGGCGAGGAACGGGGCCCGGCGGCGGAGGAGGGCGATGTACCAGGTCATGCAGATGCGAAGGGCGGGCTGCCGGCCCGGGACTGCCCCGAGCATAGCAGGCCAGCCGCCGGCGGCCCCGGGTCGGGTGCCAACCTGCCGGAGCCGGCGATGCGCCGGGTGAGCGGTGATACCGGACGAAAGGGCGCGGCCGTATCAGAACAATTCGCTGATCACGCTTCCGGAGTCAACCGCGGGAACAGGGCGACCCGCGTGATCGAGGAAGTGGGCACGCGGATCGGCACCGAGCACGTGGTAAATCGTGGCATGGAGGTCGAACGGTGTCAGCGGCCGGTCGCGCGGCCGCTCCCCCCGGGCATCGGTGCTCCCCACGACACGCCCCCCCTTGATGCCGCCGCCGGCCACGAGGGCGAACATCGCATGCCCCCAGTGGTCACGCCCCGGGGTGCCCTTGGAGAGCGGTGGACCGCCGTTGCCGCCGTCGTTCATCTTCGGCGTCCGGCTGAACTCGCCGCACAGCACCACCATCACCCGGTCGAGTTGGCCGCGCTCGGCAAGATCGGTGAGCAGGGCCGCGACCGCTGCATCGACCTCCGGCAGCCGGTTCTTCATCCCCGCCTCCAGATCCCAGTGGTGGTCCCACCCACCGGAATGCACCGTGACGAACGTGCTGCCCGCCTCGACGAGCCGCCGGGCGAGGAGTGTGCTCTGCCCGAAGCCGCTGCGGCCGTAACGATCACGCACGGCAGCCGGCTCGAGTGACAGATCGAAGGCCTGTCGGGCAGCGGGGCTCGTGACCAGGTCGTAGGCCTCGGCTTGGAAACGGTCCATCGCCGATGCCATCCCGCTGGCATCGACCTGCCGGCGCACGGCGTCGAGTGCGCGCCGCAGGCCCATCCGATCCGAGAGCCGGCCGAGGGTGAAACCCGCCGGAGGCACCAGATTCCGCACCTGGAAGTTCGCCGCCGCTGGATCGCCGTCGGTCTCGAACGGGTTCCACTGGGGACCGAGATAGCTGCCGCCGAAGTATCCGGGGCGGAGGCCGACGCTCGACGCATAGGGCACGGCGGCATAGGCCGGCATGCCCGGCTGGCGGGGGCCGCACTGCCGCGCCGCGATCGCGCCGACCGAGGGGTTGCGGCCGGCGGTATTGCTGCCGTTGGGACCACCCCGGCCGGTGAGCAGGTAGTGGGCCGCGGTGAAGTGGTCGCCGTTGTCGTGGTGGAGCGAGCGGATGAGGGAGAACCGATCGGCCATGGTGGCCTGGCGGGGAAAGAGCTCCGAGATCTCGATCCCCGGCACGGTGGTGCGGATCGGCCGCCAGATGCCGCGGTACTCCGCCGGCGCTTCGGGCTTGAGGTCGTAGAGATCGAGGTGCCCGGGGCCTCCGTCGAGCCAGAGGAGGATCACGGCGGTGTCCTTGGCGGGCCCCCCCGCCTCCCGACCACTCGCCCGTGCCTCGAGCACCTGCGGGAGACCGGCAGCGGCCATCCCCGCGACCCCCACCTGCACGAAGCTGCGGCGCGAAAGGCCGTGGCAATAGCCGCGCGAAGAACCGGTGGTCACCGCGAGCATGTCCGCCTCCCTCCCCGGTTTGGACCCCACCGGCGTGCCGGCCGGGAACCCGACAAGGGTAGTCCTCGGATCGGCACCCCTTCAAGCGCGGCTCCCATGGCCGGCCCCCCGAGCGTGTATCCTGTGGGACGCTCGGTGAACGAGCATCGGCACCCGTGGAGCGTGGAGCAGCCAGGATGGACACAGTCGGCGCCGGAGGGGCATCACGGGCGTTCGCGGCGTTGGGGCTGGTCCTGCCACCACCGCCCGCCCCGAAGGGGGTTTACAAACCGCTGGTCGTCATCGACCGCATGGTCCTCGTGTCGGGACATGGCCCGCTGCTTCCCGATGGGCGGCTGCTCAAGGGGCGGGTCGGCCGCGACCTCGACGAGCAGGCGGGCAAGGAGGCGGCCCGGCAGGTCGGTCTGGCGATCCTCGCGACCCTGATCGCCGGCCTCGGCAGCCTCGACCGCATCGGCCGCGTGGTGAAGGTGCTCGGGATGGTGAATGCCACAGCGGATTTCACCCGTCATCCGGCGGTGATCAACGGCTGCAGCGAGCTGTTCGCCGCGGTCTGGGGGGCCGACCGCGGCATCGGCGTGCGCAGTGCCGTCGGCATGGCCTGCCTGCCCGACGACATCCCGGTCGAGATCGAGGCCGCCTTCGAATTGGCCTGAGGCGGTCCCGCGATGACCGACCAGCTCCTCACCGTGGCCCTGGCGATCCTCGCCCTGGTGGCACTGGTCGCCGTCTGCCGAATGCCACCGTTCCTCGCCTTTCTGCTGGTGTCGATCGCGGTGGCCTTGCGGATCGGACTCCCGCTCGACGACCCGACGAAGTCGCTCCCGAAGACGATCCAGACCGGCCTTGGCACGGTGTTCGGCCAGTTGGCGATCACGCTCGTGGCGGGGGCGATGCTCGGCCGGCTGGTGGTCGCCAGTGGCGCCGCCCAGCGCATCGCCACGGTGCTCGTGCGCCTGTCCGGCCCCGGTCGGGTCGGCTGGGCGATGGCCGCGGCCGGTTTCATCGTCGGTATCCCGTTGTTCTACGGCGTCGCCTTCATGCTCCTGGTGCCGATCCTGCTCGCGGTCGTCGCCCGCGGCCGCCAGCCGGTGATCGCCGTCGCCCTGCCCGCGTGCGCGGCGATGAGCCTCGCCCACGGGCTCCTGCCCCCACACCCGGCGCCGACGGCACTCGTGGAACGGTTCGGGGCCGACATCGGCCGGACGCTGCTGCTGGGAATCGTCGTGGCGCTCCCGGCCCTCGTCGTCGGAGGCCCACTGTTCGTCCGCTGCCTGCGGGGGATGCGCGCCGATCCGCCGGGCAGCGGTGCGGCGCCGTTGCTCCCCGAGGAGCAGCTGCCCGGGACGGCGGTCAGCTTCCTCACCGCGCTGCTTCCGGTCTATCTGCTCGCCGGCACGTCACTGGCCGCGTGGCGCCCCCCCTCCGACCCGGTGTTGGCCCGGTGGCTGGCGCTGGCCGGCACGCCCGACCTGGTGATGCTCGCGGCCCTCGTCGTCGCCGCCATCACCCTCGGGCTCGCCCGCGGCTGGACGCTCGGGAAGGTGATGGACACCTACACCGCGGCGATCCCCGACGTCGCGCCGACGCTCCTCGTGATCGCCGGCAGCGGAGCGTTCCGCCAGGTGCTCGTCGACACGAAGATCGACGGCACACTGGCGGCAGCCCTCCGGGACCTGCCCCTCGATCCCCTCCTCCTCGCCTGGGCGGTGACTGCGGTCCTCCGGGTGTGCGTCGGATCGGCCACGGTCGCCGGACTGACCGCGGCCGGGATCGTCGCGCCGCTCCTCCGAGACGCCGGGGTCGATCCCGATCTCGCGGTCCTCGCCGTCGGTGCGGGCACACTCTTCTGTTCGCACGTCAACGACGTCGCCTTCTGGATGTTCCGCGACGCATTCGGGGTGTCGCTGGGAGACACGCTCAAGAGCTGGACGGCGATGGAGTCGATCGTCTCGGTGGTCGCCCTCGCCGGCGTCCTCGTGCTCGACCGGTTGCTCTGAACCACGGAGGTTCGCGATGCTCATCGTCGATGCCCATCTCGATCTGGCGATGAACGCCATGGAGTGGAACCGCGACCTGCGGCTCCCGGTGGCGGAGATCAACGCCCGCGAACGCACCCGCGGCCTCACCGACAAGCCCGACCGGGGCAACGCCGTCGTCTCGCTGCCGGAACTGCGCCGCGGGGGGATCGGACTGGTCGTCGCCACCCAGATCGCCCGCTTCGTCACCCCCGACAATCCCCTCCCCGGTTGGCACTCACCGGAGCAGGCATGGGCACAGACACAGGCCCAGCGGCACTGGTACCTCGCGATGGTCGAGGCCGGGGAGATCGTCATGATCACCGACCGCGCCGCGCTCGACACGCACGTCGCCCTCTGGACCGACGCCCTCGCCCGCGGCGCCGACACCGGGGCGCTGCCGGTGGGCTGCATCCTCTCCCTGGAGGGTGCCGACTCGATGGTCACCCCCGAATGGCTGGAGCGCGCCTGGGGCCACGGGCTGCGGGCCTGTGGTCCGGCCCATTACGGTCCGGGCCGCTACGCCCACGGGACGAACGCCTCGGCCGACCTCGGTTCCGCCGGGGGCGAATTGCTCGCGGAAATGGATCGCCTCGGCATGATCCTCGACGCCACCCATCTCTGCGATGCGGCATTCTGGGCGGCGCTCGACCTGTTTTCCGGACCGGTCTGGGCGAGCCACAACAACTGCCGGGCGCTCGTCGACCACAACCGGCAGTTCTCCGACGACATGATCCGGGCGCTCGTCGCCCGCAACGCCGTGATCGGCGGCGCCCTCGACGCCTGGATGATGGTGCCCGGGTGGATCCGGGGGAAATCGACGCCGGAGGGGACCGGCTGCCGGCTCGCGGTCCTCATCGACCATCTCGACCACATCTGCCAGCTCGCCGGCAACGCCGACCACATCGGGATCGGATCCGACCTCGACGGCGGCTACGGCCGCGAGCAGTGCCCCGCCGACGTCACCACGATCGCCGACCTGACACGGGTCGAGGACCTGCTCGCGGCGCGCGGCTACCCGCCGGCCGACATCGCCAAGGTGATGCACGGCAACTGGCTGCGTTTCCTGCGCGACGCGTGGCCGCGCGAACGACCGGGAGGCAACCCCCGCTTCGATGGCCTTCAGGCGTGCTGATGACCGTCAGGCGTGGATCGCGCGGCCATCGGCGGCCAGAGCCGCCTCCTTGAGCGCCTCGGGCAGCGTCGGGTGGGCATGGCAGACGCGACCGATGTCCTCGGCCGTGGCGCCGAACGCCATCGATGCCGCCGCCTCACCGACGATGTCGCCGGCCGCCGGTCCGATGACGTGCACCCCGAGTACACGGCCGCTGGCCTTGTCGGCCAGGAGCTTCACCTTCCCGGTCGTGTCGTTGATCGTGCGCGCACGGCCGTTGGCGCGGAAGGGAAAGACCCCCTTCGTGAACGCCACCCCGGCCGCCACCAGTTGCTCCTCCGTCTTCCCGACGGCGGCGATCTCCGGATGGGTGAAGACGACGGCCGGCACGAGGTCGTAGTCGACGTGGCTCCAGCCGCCGCGGATCCCCTCCACGCAGGCGACGCCGTCCTCCTCCGCCTTGTGGGCGAGCATCGGCCCGGGGATGCAGTCGCCGATCGCCCACACGCCGGCGGCGGTGGTCCGGAAGTGGTCATCGACAGGAATGAAACCCCGACCGTCGACCGCGACTCCCACGGTCTCCAGACCGAGGTCGTCGGTGGCCGGGCGCCGCCCGGTGGCGGCGAGCACGCGATCGCAGCGGATCGGCTCCATCCCCACGCACTCCACCACGCAGCCGCCGTCGACCGCGCGGGCGCTGGTCACTTTCGCCCCGAGGCGGATGTCGAGTCCCTGGCGGCGGAACAGTCCGAGCGCCTCGTTGGCGATCTCGCCGTCGATCCCCAGCAGGATCCGGTCGGCGTACTCCAGGACGGTCACCTTGGAGCCGAGCCGCCGCCACACGCTCCCGAGTTCGAGCCCGATGTAGCCACCCCCGATGACCACCAGATGCCCCGGAACGGAGTCGAAAGCGAGCGCCTCGGTGCTCGTGCCGACCCGCTGACCGTCGAGCTCGACCCCGGGGAGCACGACCGGACGGCTGCCGACGGCGAGGATCACACGATCGGTCTCGAGGAGCGTCTTCGTGCCGTCATCGGCCGTGACCTCCACCCGCCCGGGACCGGCGAGCCGGCCGGTGCCCCGGTAGCGGGTCACCTTGTGCTTTGCCAGGAGGGCCTCGACACCCTTGGCCAGCGTGCCCACCACCTCGTCCTTGCGGGCGAGCATCGTCGCCAGGTCGAGTGTCACCCCGGCCACGGTCACGCCGTGCACCGCCAGGCCGTGGCGTGCCTCCTCGTAGCGGTGACTCGATTCGAGAAGCGCCTTGGAGGGGATGCAACCGACCCGCAGGCAGGTGCCCCCCAAGCGCGGCTCACGCTCGACGACGGCGGCCGGAGTCCCCAGCTGCGCGGCGCGGATCGCCGCCACGTAGCCCCCGGGGCCGCCGCCGATGACCACCAACTCATGTCGCACGATGGGCTCACTTTCCCGCGCTGGAGACGATCCTCACACCTCGAGCAGCAACCGCCCCGGATCCTCGACCGTCTCCTTGACGCGGCGGAGAAACGTGACGGCCTCGCGACCGTCGACCAGGCGATGGTCGTAGGTGAGCGCGATGTACATCATCGGCCGGATCACCACCTGACCGTTCACCGCCACCGGTCGATCCTGGATGGCGTGCAGGCCGAGGATGCCGCTCTGCGGCGGATTGACGATCGGGGTCGACAACAACGACCCGTAGACACCGCCGTTGGAGATGGTGAACGTGCCCCCCTGGAGTTCCTCCAGCTTGAGCTTGTTCTCACCGGCCCGACGGGCGAAATCGGCGATCCCCGACTCGATCTGCGCGAAGGAGAGCGTCTCGGCGTTGCGCAGCACCGGCACCACCAGCCCCTTGCCGCCGCCGACCGCGATCCCGATGTCGCAGTAGTCACGGTAGACGACATGGGGATCGCGGAACTCGGCGTTCACCTGGGGCACGGCCCGCAGCGCCTCGACGACGGCGCGGACGAAAAACGACATGAACCCGAGCTTGGCCCCGTGCCGTTCCTGAAACGCGTCCTTGAAACGCGAACGCAGTGCCATCACGCCACTCATGTCGACCTCGTTGAAGGTCGTGAGGAGCGCGGCCTGCTGCTGGGCCTCGACGAGCCGTTCGGCGATCCGCCGGCGGATCGGGCTGATGAGCACCAGCCGCTCCTCACGCGCCCCCGAGCCCCGCGCGGCCAAGCCCTGTCCAGCGGTCACGCTCGGCGGCCCAACGGTCGCGCCCGGCGATGCGGCGGGGCGGGCTGCCGCCACGGGGCGTGCGCCGCTCACGGCCGCCGTGGCATCGTCGCGGGTGATTCGACCACCGGGCCCCGTACCCGTGGCCGCCGTGGCGGGCAAACCCGCCTCACCGAGCACACGCTGCGCGGCGGGCATGACCCGCGGTGGGCTCCCGGCTCCCGCCCCGCGCGCAGCCGGCTCCGCTTGGGGACCGGCACGCTGCACGGAGCCAATGTCGGTACGACCATCCTTGCGGCTCACGCCGACGACGGTCCCCACGGGCGTGGGTACGGCACCACCGGTCGGCACACCACCGCCGGTGCCGCCGCCGACACCGACCGGCTCGAGATACCCGATCACCTCCCCCACCACCGCCTTCTCACCCGCGCCCTTGAGGATCCGGGCGATCGTTCCGGCGGTCGGCGCGGGCAATTCGACGGTCGCCTTGTCACTTTCGATCTCGACGACCGACTCGTCGGTGGCGACGACATCGCCTTCGCGCTTCTTCCACTGGCCGACCATCACCTCGGTGATCGACTCGCCGACCTCGGGAACCTTCAGCTCGATGGGCATGGGTGACACACCGCCCCGGGGGCGGCACGAATAGGGGGAGAACACGGGAGGGAAGTGAAGACGCTATGGATCAGTTGACCATCGGGACCCCACCAAGGGGAACCCCGGCGGGCTCGACCCGCTGCACCACCGGCAGCGGTTGCAGGGCCGACGATCCGGGCCCCCCCGGTGCCGCGCCCAAAGAGGCGGCGGTCACCCCTGGAAGGCGGCGTTGAGCAACTCGTTCTGTTCGAGATCGTGGCTCTTCTTTGAACCGGTGGCGGGGCTGGCGGCACTTTGCCGGCAGACACCGGAGAAGGGGAAGCTGTCGAGCAGCCGTTCGCCGAATTGGATGCGGATGAAGCGCCAGGCCCCCATGTTCTCCGGCTCGTCCTGAACCCAGACGACCGCGGTGCCCGGCGCGTAGCCGGCGAGGATCGCCTCGAGCTCACGCTTCGGCAGCGGATAGAGCTGCTCCATCCGCACGATCGCGACATCCTGCCGGGAGGTCTCCTGCCGGCGCTTCTCGAGCTCGTAGGCCACCTTGCCGGTGCAGAGCAGCACCCGCTTCACGTCGCCGCCGCGCACCGAGAGATCGGGGATCACTCGCTGGAAGGCCCCCTTCACCAGTTCGTCGAGGCTCGACACGCACCCCGGGTGCCGCAACAGGCTCTTCGGCGTGAAGAGGATCAACGGCTTCCGCCAGACGCGGAGCACCTGCCGCCGCAGGCAGTGGAAAATCTGGGCCGGGGTCGTCGGCTGGACGATCTGGATGTTGTCCTTCGCCGCCAGCGACAGGAAGCGCTCCATCCGGGCGCTCGAAGAGTTATCTCCAGCGAGTCGCGGAGGAATAG